>NZ_JAMZGH010000002.1:0-218201 GCF_024158805.1 Chromobacterium sp. S0633
GCGCGGCGGCGGCCATGCAGCTGACTTTCGCCGGCGACGCGCCCGCGCTGGCCGGCGGCACGGTGGATGCGCTGGACGCGGAAGGCGCGGCGGTGGTGACGCCCGGCCACGCCGCGCAGGGCAGCAGCCGGCGTTACCGGCTGACGATTCCCGGCTTCTCGCTGGACTTCGGCGCCGCGCCGCATATCGGCCTGGTGCTGGAGGCGCGCGCGGTGGAGGCCATCGCGCCGCACCGCAGCGGCCCCTGGCCGCCTACGCCGCGCCTGGCTTACGCCTCCGATCCGCGAGCGCGGCCCACCGTCGTGGACATCGTCCAGCTCGCCAGCCTGCCGGACGCCGCCGGCGAATGCCACGCGCACCTGAGCTGGGCGGCCGTGGCCGGCGCCGTGGGCTACGCGGTGTATGAAAGCACCGAAACCCGCATCCTCAGCAGCCACCCCGGGCAGCCGGAACCAACGCCGGAACGCACGCTCAGCCAGCGGCTGAGCACGATCAAGCAGGCGTTCAAGGCCAACCCCATCCGCCGGGACTTCATCCGCCGCAACGCCGAACTGATCACCGTCACCGCCGCCGACGTGACGATGCCGCGCGGCTCGCGCGACATCCACGTCTACACCGTGCTGCCCATGATGGCGGGCGGCCACGAAGCGGCCTGGCCCAGCGGGCCGAACGCGGATCAGGCGCTCATCGCCTACGCCGCGCCGCGTGTGGCCGAGCCCGCGCCGCCAACGATAGAAGTGCAGATGGTGTTCGACAAACCGCCCGCCGCGCCGGACTACCGGGCGCGCATCCGGGTGGGCACGCGCGGCGGCGCGGGCGCGCGGCCCAAGCGCATAGACCTGTACCGCGTGCGCGTGGACGACGCGGCGCGCGCGCTGGACAGCATGGGCCCGCCAATCGCCAGCGTCATGGCCAGCGGCGGCGGCTGGACGGTGAGCGCGCCGGACGGCGGCGGCGACTGGATCGCCCGCCTGGCCGGCGAAGACCGCCCCAGCGGCTCATGGCGCAATGTCTGGTATCGCGCCGTGGCCTGGAGCGACGACGACGCGCTGCGCGGCGTGCTCAAGGGGCGTTCGCGGCCGTCGCCCGCGGTGTCGGTGCTGATCCCGCCGGCCGGGCCGCCGGACCTGTCCCCGCTGACGATGAGCTGGCCCGGCGGCGATCCGGCCGCGGTGCTGCTGCAGTTCAGCTCCAACGCGCCGGTGGCGGCCACGCCGGCCGGGCCGCACATGCTGTCGGTGGAAGCCGTCCTGGCCGGCGGCGCGCCCCTGTTGCGGCGGCAGACGGCGCTGGACAAGCTGGGCCTGGCGCCGCCCGTCACCGGCACGGACGTCTGGCGCATAGACGGCGGCCCCACCCAATACCGGCTGCTGGTGCGCCGCGCCGCCATGGGCGACGCGGTGTCGGTGACGGTGCGGATGACGGACCCGCTGGGACGCGCGAGCGAGCGTACGCTGGCCATCCCGTCCGGCTCCATCGTCCCGCTGCCGCTGTTGTCGCCCATCGTCGGCGCGGCCCTGTCGCCGTCCGGCAAGGCCTACACCTTTAGCAGCAACGCGCCGGACAGCGATGCGGGCGGGGTCTATCGTCTGCGCATAGAACTGACGCCCGAACCGTCGGTTCCGCCCATTACGCCGATACCGCCCATCCGGCCCTTGCCGACCATTCCGCCCCTCTCGCCGCGGCTGCCGCCCGGGCTGGGCGGCATAGGCGGCATAGGAATCCCGCCCATCATCATCGGCCCGCGTCCTGCGCCGTCCCAGTTCAAGCTGATCAACGGGGTCTATGTGTTCGAGGCGGAGCTGAGCTCGGTGCCCACCGTGTCCGGCAGGCCCGTCCTCGGCGCGTCGGGGCCGGCCGTGGCGCGGCAGGCCGCGCCGGCGCACGACCATTTCGCCATCGTCTCGGCGCTGGCCTTGCGTGGCGTCTTGGTTCGCATCATCACGCCCGACGGCCGCACGGTCGAACAACGGGCCCACGGATAAGGAGCGCGCCATGGTGACGGTTTTCACGTTGACGCCGGCGGGCGCCGCGCAGGCGCTCAAGGACCACGGACTGGACGCGCTGGGGCTGACCGCGCTGCGGCTGGGGCCCCGCTGGGGCGGGGCCAACCCCGCGTTTGACGGCGCGGCGCTTACGCTCGCCTTTGCCGGCGCGCCCAAGGCGCCGTGGCGCGGCATTCTTGAATACCTGGACAACCTGGCCGCGTTCCGCGCGGCGGACGGCGCGCCCCTGAGCGGGGCCGGCGCGGCGCTGCGTCTGCATCCGCAGGCGGCTGCGCGGCTGGAGACGCTGGCCGCCGGCCGTTACGCCGCGCCCGGGCAGCCCCAGGTGCGCGCCGTGCCGCATACCCTGATTGTCCGCGGCCTGACGGACAACGTCTCGCCGCACAGCTACGATCCGGGCGATGACCTGCCGGCCGGGGCCGCGGGCGCGGCGCTGAGTTTTCACGATGCGCGCGGACTCATCGTCGACCCCGTCGCGGTGGCCGCCATGCTGGACGATCTGCAAACGGCGTTTCCCGCGCTGGATATCAGCGCCGGCGCGGTATCGCCCGCGGCGGCGGGCGGGGTGCGCAGCATTGCCGGCCTGGCCGGCGGCGTGCTCGCCCAGGTGGCCACGTTGCACGGGCGCGCGTTTTCAGCGGTGGGCGGCGGCCCCGGCGTGGAAAGGCAGGCGTCCGGCGGCGGCTCGTCCACGGCGCTGGGCGCGGCAGGGCTGGTGGCCATGAGCGCCGGCCAGCAATTGGCGGGCACGGGAGCCGGCGCGGCGGCCAGGCTGCGCCTGGGCTGGGCCGGCGGCGGCACCATGTCGGCCGGACCGCTCACCGTGCCCAATCTGCCGGCGGGGGTGACGCTGGCGCGCCAGTTCGTCCGCGCCTTCGCCGTGGACCTGGATTGGCATTTGCGCGGCAACCGCACCGCCTCCGCGGTCAACGGCATCCCCGCGGACGACCAGAAAATACCGGCGGACCTGCAGCCCCAGGTCAGGGACGGCGTAACCGTGGATTATCTGGCGGACGGCCCGGACATGTTGGCCGCGGCGTCTCAGACGGCGGGACGCATGATGGGGGCCGGCGCTGGCGCGCTGATGTTCGCCGTGTCGCCCACCTTTGAATCCGGCGTGGGCACCGCCGCCGCGCCGGGCGCGGGCGCGCACTGGCCGGCTTTTCCCGGCCCCAACACCAATGCAGGCTTTGGCGCGGGCATGGCGCCGCCGGCCGGCGTCACCGCCGCCTGGTCCGGAACCAACGACGTGGTGGTGGCCATCCCGGCCGATTTCGCGCCCAGCGGCGCCACCGTGCGCGTTTTCGCGCAGCGCTTCCAGCTGATCCAGGCCATAGGCGAGGAGCTCTCCTTCCTGCGCGCGGACGGCGGCGCGGCGATCGCCGCGGCGGGCAGCCCGGTGCAGGTGTTGGTGCGCAACCCGTTTGGCCTGAAGCCTGGGGACCCGCTGCCCAGCCCCGGCACCCTGGTCTATGACCTGGTGATCGCGCCGCGCACCGGGCGGCGGCGCATGTGGGCGGCGCAGCGCGCCGTCATCGCCGCCGGGCCGGCGGCCGCGCCGGCCGACCCCTTCGCCGCCGGAGACCCGCTGGCGGCCTGGCCGGACAACATCAAATCCATCTGCCCGGTGCCGCTCTTCGGCCTGCCGCGCACCGTGACGCCGCCGGGCGGCTCCCCGGCCACCGCGGCGGACCTGGCGCGCGCGCTGATGTCCGAAACCCAGCCGCGCCAAGGGCCGCGCATGCCCACCATGGCGCGCTTCGACGCGATCGTCGTCACCGGCGTCCCCAGCGCCAACGTATCGGCGGGGCTGGACTGGGACGCGGTGCTCAGCGGCGGCCGCTGGGCGCGCGAAAGCCGATCGGCGGACCACGCCAACGCCAACCCTGGCAACCCCGCCGGCCCGGACACCCATGCGCCGGGCGTGCGCGTCACCGGCGCGCTGGCTTACGACCTGGCCCAGCACGCGCTGCGCCGCGTCCAGCCCATCTTTCCCTTGCCCGGAGATAGCACGCCGGGCTGGATCGCCATGTCCGGCGGCAACAACTTCAACCCGCCCGCCGCCGCGCCGGCGGCCACGCCCGGCAGCTCCTCGGGCGTGGCGCTGGAAACGGTGTGCGCGGTATGCGAAACGCCGGAACTGTCCTTGCTGCCCGACGACAACCCGCTGGGCTCGTCCTCGCCCATCACCTTCCAGAACCTGCTCAACCAGCTGGCCGCGGCCTTGGGGCTGGGCAGCGCGCCGTCCATCACCATCTCCAACGAAGACCGGCTGATCAACGCGGTGCGGCGCGAATTCTTCGTCTCCAAGCATGGCAACCGCGACTCGCTCTGGGCGCTGACCCGCGCCATCGGCGAGGCCGATGAACTGATCTACATCGAAACCGCCGGTTTCGCCCGCACCGCGCGGCCCAGCGGCCCGCCCGCCGCCTATGAGATAGACCTTGCGCAAAAGATAGCGGACCGGATGGCGGTCAACCCCAATCTGAAAGTGATTGTCTGCCTGCCGCGCGAGACGGACTTCGCGCCCGCGTACGCGCCCTTTGTGCGCAGGGCGATCGCCCAGCGCAAGGACGCCGTGGACATCCTGCAAAGCGCTGGCGCGGCGCGCGTGGCGGTGTTCCACCCGCGCGGCTTCCCCGGCCGCTGGGCGCAGCTGCGTACCACCACCGTCATTGTCGACGACGTCTGGTGCCTGAGCGGCGCCACCCATTTCCGGCGCCGCGGCATGACCTTCGACGGCAGCATGGCGGTGGCCTCGTTCGATCGGGACATCGCCGGCGGTTACAGCCGCAAGGTGAGCGCTTTCCGCCGGCAACTGATGGCGGCCAAGCTGCAGGTGAGCCCAACGGACGCGGCGGGGCTGCCGGCCTCGGAATGGCTGCGCCTGCAATCGCCCGCCGCGGCCTTTGATCTGATCTCGGATCTGCTGATGCAAGGCGGCCTCAGCCGGCTGGCCCCGCTGTGGCTGGGCCCGACGGATGCGTCGGTCATCCCGCAGAGCGAGGATGTCGCCGATCCCAACGGCGCCACCGGCGCGTCCGGGCTGCTGACCCTGGCGGGGCTGTTGAGCGAGAGCAGCACCTGAGGCCCGCCGGCCGCAGGCAGGGAGGCCAGGCGGGCTAGACCAGGCGGTTGATGCGGCTTAAGCCCTGGCTCAGGCGCTGTTGCAGCGGCTCCAGCAGCGCCGCGGCTTCCTCGCTGCTCCACAGCAAGGGCTCGTCGCGGCGCTGCAGCAGGGTCAGGATGGCCTGCAGGCCAAGATGGGCGGCGCGGATGTCGATCAGGCCCTGCGTCAGACGGGCGTCCATCTCTTCGCATTGCCGGGCCAGTTGCCGGCCAAGCTGCGGCAAGGCGCTCTGGTCCTGTGCATTGCTCAGGTTCTGGTTCAAGCGCCTTAATTGCTCCATGGCGGGCAAGGTCGTTGTCATGGCATTCCTTGGTTTGACCCCTCTGAAAAACTCAAGAAGATTGGCGATATCAGAAGTTGAGGGTGGTTTTTAGGCCCACGACCCAGGCATTGGGCGTCTGAACCAGCCCTCCCGGCCGCACCCAGTATTGGAGTCCGGGTTGCAACTCCAGCCAGGGCCAGACCTGGTAGCGGTAGATCAATTCGGCGTTGACCGAGGATTCCGGCAGCGGCGCGTAAAGCGGGTCCTGATAGTCGCTGACGCCGGCTCGCTGATTCAGCAGGCTCTGGCTGCGGCGCCAGTTGGGGCTGGCCTGAAATTTGGATACGCCCAAGGCCAGCCAGTCATTTGGCCGGGCATCAAATGGTCCGCGATAGCGTAAGGACAAGGAGCTGGCATAGGACCGGGCGTTGCTGCGTTGATCGGCCACGCCCAAGCTCCAGGAGAGGCTGAGCCCGCGGTTGGCTGTTTCAAGGCGGCGAGTCAGCTGTTGATTGAAGCCGGTGTACAGATACCAAGTATTGCGGTAGTGCCGATACCCCGCGGGGTCGTCCGTTCCCGCGCCTCCGGATGCTCCGGCGTAGAAGTCGCGTTGCTTGGCATTGGTATAGAGCAATCCCAGCATGTAAATGCCTGGCAGGCCAAAATGGCGGGTTTTCCATTCCGCTTCCAGCGGCAGCAGGATGCCGCGGCTGCCGTCGGTGGATACGCTCCAGGCGTGGCTGCGTGATGGCGCTTGCGGGTTCTGTTCCAGCAGGCCGGTTTTCAGGGTGACTTCCGGAGTGAGCCGGTACTGTAAGCTTGTGCCCCAGTAGTGCACGTTCCAGTTGTACCAAGTGCGCGAGCCGGCGGATTTTCCTCCGCACAGATTCAAGGTCTGGAAATCGCAGGGAATGATCTGGTCGAAGTCCTGCACCTTGTTCATCAGTCCTATCCGCCACTGCAATCTGCCGTCGAGAAAGCTGCGACGGAAGGTCAGCCAGCCCAGCCGGGTAATGGACTGGCCGCCCCAGCTTTCCTGCGCCAGATCGTTGAAACCGACGCGTGGGTCTTGCAGCCGCGTGCTGGTCAGATTGTTGTCATGATTGCGGTTGACGATATTGCCCTCGATCGCGGCATCGGGCATGCCGGTCAGCGCCTCCAGGCTTTGGCTGAAGGTCAGCGAAAACTGGTCGATGTATTCGGCTTTCTTGTCCGTGTTGTAACCGCCTTTGGCGTTGTAGGCGGTTTGGCTGACGTGGGCCAGGCGATAACGAAAACCATATTGTTCCAGCCGGTTGCGAATACCGGTATCGGTGCTGAGCAAGTCGCCGGCCTGCGGTTCGAAGCCCAGAACCGTGCCGTTCCAGGCCGGGTTTTGGCTTTCGGCTTGAATGACATCGGGGCTTAGCAATACCCCTAAGCTCAGCGCCAAAGCCAAGGGACCGCGACGCGGGGCGATAGAGAACAAGGTAGGCATGTTTGTCTCCTGACTTTCCGGCGGCTGCCTAGGCGCGGGCAAAGCCCGCTCCTGGCCTATGGCAGAGCCTGCTATGGCTTGGCCCGCTGTTGGCGGGCCGCGAATGTTCCCGTTTCTGCGATTAGCCGGCCGGCTTCAGCGTTTGTCCCCGGCTGCGGATCACGTCTCGATACCAGTAAAAGCTGTCCTTGCGCCGTCTCTCCAGGCTGCCTTGGCCTTGGTCGTCCAGATCGACGTGGATGAAGCCGTAGCGTTTGGACATCTCCGCCTTGGAGGCGCTGACTAGATCAATAGGCCCCCAACTGGTGTAGCCAAGGAGTTCCACGCCGTCGTCCAGGGCCTCGGCCGCTTGCAGCAGGTGATCGTTGAGGTATTGGATGCGGTAGGGGTCGTGGATGCGGCCGTCCGGCGTCACCTCGTCGCGCGCGCCCAGGCCGTTCTCCACGATGAACAGCGGCTTCTGGTAGCGGTCGTAGAGCAGATTGAGCAGGTAGCGCAGGCCCTGCGGGTCGATCTGCCAGCCCCATTCCGAACTGGGCAGGTGAGGGTTGGGCACCATGCCCAGCACGCCGTTTGTCTGTTGGCCCACTGTGGGATCGGCTGAGGCGCAGCCGGACATGTAGTAGCTGAAGGAGATGAAATCCACGGTGGCGCGCAGGTCGTCAAGGTCGGCAGCGCGGATGTCCAACGCGATGCCTGCCTCGCGGAAGAAGCGCTGCATATAGGCCGGATAAGCGCCTCTTGCCTGCACATCGCCAAAGAACAGCCACTTTCGGTTTTGCCGCAAAGCTTCCTGCACGTCTTCCGGCCGGCACGTGAGCGGGTAACGAACGCCTCCCAACAACATATTGCCGATCCGGGCGCCCGGTATCAGTTCATGGCAGGCTTTGACGGTGCGGGCGCTGGCCACCAGTTGGTGATGGATGGCTTGGTAAACCGCTTGCTTGCCGCTGTCCGGCGGCAGACCGACGCCGGTAAACGGCGCGTGCAGCGCCATATTGATTTCATTGAAGGTCAGCCAGTATTTGACCTTGTCGCGATAGCGGGCGAACACGGTGCGGGCGTAATGCTCAAAAAAGGCGATGGTCTGGCGGCTGGCCCAACCGCCGTGTCGCTGGGTCAGCGCATAGGGCATTTCGAAGTGCGACAGCGTGACCAAGGGTTGAATCCCGTGCTTGGCCATTTCGTCGAACAGGCGATCATAAAACGCCAGCCCGGCCTCGTTGGGCGCGTCCTCGTCGCCTTGGGGAAAGATGCGGCTCCAGGCGATGGACACGCGCAGGCAGCTAAAACCCATCTCGGCGAACAGGGCGATGTCCTCCGGATAGCGGTGATAAAAGTCTATGGCCTGGTCCTTGAGGCCGCTGTCGCCGGCCACGCGCTGGGCGATGGGGCCAAACACCCCTTGCGGCAGCACATCCGAGGTGGACAGGCCCTTGCCATCGGCCAGGTAAGCGCCTTCAGCCTGATTGGCGGCCAAAGCGCCGCCCCATAGAAAATCAGCGGGAAACAATGTCATCTCTATATCTCCTGATGCGGTGGTTAACGACTGACGGCCAGCAGAGGGGCCAACTCCGCCACCTCGGCCATGGTGAGAGGCTGCACTTGCGGGCAGCCGGGGTTGCTGATCAGCACCAAGCTGGTCATGTCGAAGCCGGCCTCGGCAATGGAGGCGCGGTCAAACTCCAACAGCAGATCGCCCGCCGTGATGGCGTCGCCTGTCCGGACATGGGCGTTGAAGTGGCGGCCATCGAGCTTGACGGTGTTGATGCCGATATGGATCAGCATTTCGGTGCCGTCGTCGGCGACGAGCGCCAGGGCGTGGCAAGAGTGGAATAGGGATTTGACCCGGCCGCCAAACGGCGCCACCACCCGGCCGCTATGCGGCAGGATAGCCACGCCCTTGCCCAGCACGCCGCTGGCGAAGGCGGGGTCCGACACGGTGTCGAGCGGCTGGGGCTGGCCATGAATCGGGGAGAGGACTTGATAAGACGATGCGGCATCGACCGCGGTTGGAGGCTCTGCCGTCGCGGCAGCCGCCGCCTCCGCTTTGGGCGTGCCAAAAAAGAAGGTGAGCAGCGCGGCGAGACTCGCCGCCAGCAGGCTGCCGGCAATCGCGCCCCAAACCGTATAGTCGATGCCGCTGTCGGGAATGAGTTGAGCAAAGGAAAAAATGCTGGCCAGACCCATCGAGTATTTTTTTGCCTGCACATAGCCGACAAACAGGCCGCCTAGCGAGCCTCCCACGCAGCCGAAGATGAAAGGGCGTTTGGCCGGCAAATTGATGGCATAGATGGCCGGTTCGGTAATGCCGAACAGGCCGGACGTGACCGCCGAGCCGGCCAGGGCGCGTTTTTTGGCGTCGCGGCTGCGCAGCATCACCCCAAAGGCTGCGCCAGCCTGCCCTAAAACAGCGGGGATCAACATGGGCGTCAAGGTGTCGTAGCCCAGCGCGCTCAGATTGTTGTAGAACAGCGGGATGAAGCCCCAGTGCAGGCCGAAGATCACCAAGACCTGCCAGCCCGCGCCCAAGGCGGCACCCGCAAGCATGGGCATGAAGCCGTACAAGACCTGAATGCCGCCCGCCAGTGTTTGGCTGGCCCAAGTGGCCAGCGGTCCTATCAGAATGAAGGTGAGCGGCACAACCAGGATCAGGCAGGCCAGGGGCGTCAGGATGTTGCGCACCGAGTCATGCAGGCGTGGACGGAGCCTACGCTCGACTTGGCAACTGACCCAGGCCGCAAACAGGATGGGCATCACCGAGGAGCTGTAATTCATCAAGGTCACGGGCAGGCCGAGAAAATCCAAAGCCGCCGTCCCCGGGTCTTTGGCGGCCTCAAAAGCACGGAGCGCTTGTGGATGCACCAAGGCGCCGCCAATCGCCATGGTGAACAGAGGATTACCGCCAAATTTTTTGCCGGCGGTATAGCCCAGCGCCATCGGCAGGAAATAAAACAAGGCGTCGCTGGCGGTGAACAAGAGTAAATAAGTGCCGCTGCTCTTGCTCAGCCAAGCGCAAGCCACGAACAGGGCCAGCAGCCCTTTTAAAACACCGGAGGCGGTAAGAATGCCCAGGACGGGCATGAAGATGGCCGATACCAGGCTGATAAAACGATTGAACAGCCCATCCTTTTCTTCCTTATCGGCGTCCTCCTGGGCACCCATCAGCGGCTGTATCTCGGCATAGACCTCCGCCACCCGGTTGCCGATCACCACCTGGAATTGCCCGCCGCTCTCCAGCGCAATGAGAACGTCGGGCAGGTTGTTCAAGCTTTCGGCATGGGCCAGCCCCGGGTTGCGCAATTTGAAGCGCAGACGGGTGGCGCAGTGCACCAGGCTCAGAATATTGTCCTTGCCGCCCACTCCCGCGACGATCAGCTTGGCGAGTATGTCCATTGTTCTCCTCCCTATGGCGAGCGAGCGCTCAAAAAAAAACCTGACCGCGCCCGCCCGCAATGGGGGAGGCGTGGTCAGGTTTTGCCTGTTCTAGACAGTAACAACCCTGTTGATGTCTCGGCGGCTCAAAGCCGCCGGCGAGTAAAGATCAGGCTTACAGGCGGCTGATGTGAATGGCGAGGAACATCATCTCGTCCAACTCAAGTTCCTTCTGGTACTGCTCCCAAATAAAGCCTCTAACACTTTCCGCGCTGCGCCACGCCTGCGGGTAGCTTGCCTTCACCGCCGCATGCAAGGAGGCGTCTCCAACAGGCAATGTCTGCTGCGACAACACGCGTTGCGCAAAAAACTTCAGGTGGGCAATGAAGCGGTGGTAGTTCAGCATTTGCTCGTCAAGCTCACGCCCTTGCTGGTAGGTGACAATCCGGAGTATCTGCTGCATCAATTGGGAAATAGCTTGCATCCCGAGAGCCTCGGTTGATATTTGGGCATTGGTCAAATGCCAGGCGATGAACCCCGCTTCATCTTCCGGCAGGCTCAGACCCAGGCGCTGTTCAATCAGCATCAGCGCTTGCTGGCCAAGGGCGAACTCTCTTGGGTAGAGCCTGCGCATTTCCCATTGCAGCGCGTTGTGGAGGGCAATACCCTGGCGCTGGCGTTCAATCGCGAAATGGCAGTGATCCAGCAGCGCCAGATACACCTCCTCGGGCAGTTTGCCCAATTGCTTTTTCGCCAGGCTGAGGATATCGGCGCACACCGCCATCACCTCCGCGGGGATGCCGCTCAAGACTTCGCTCAAGCGGGATGTCAGCTCATGGTTTTGCAAGGCGAAGAGTTTTTCGATCCGGGCCGGGTCCAGCGCGTCTCCCGGGCGCTTTTGGAACCCGAGGCCGCAGCCCATGGCCACCAACTCATGCTGGTGTTCGTCCAACACGAGGGCCGCGTTGTTGTTCAAGATTTTGCTGATTTTCATAGCGCACACCCTGAAAACAAAAAAACCTGACGGCTTGGCCTCAGCCAAGTCATCAGGTTTTGCCTGCTTGCGCAGTAACAATCCTTGAGCACATACATCCGGTTTGACGACGCGGGAACCCTGTCACGGCTTTGGTCCCAGCTGTCATCAACGCATAAGACCATAGGATGGTAGGAATGACAACTTAATTTGTTAAAAATATGACGATTCAACGCCGACTGATGCGGGCGTCTGACAGAGCGGGCAGCCGGGGGCGGTTTAGCGGCCGTGGCGAAAGAGAGGGAAGGCGTCATTGCGGTCTCCAAGTCAGTGTTGGAAACCCGTCGTTCTGCGGGCAGGGAACGGCGTCGGGGCAAAGGCTGTGCAACTGGCTGGCGCAATCGTCCAGCACCGCGGTGGCGGCGCAGGCCAGATGCTGCAAACGGGGTTGATGTGACTGTGCGGCGTGGGATTGGAAGGCGTCAAGCGCATGACGCAGGGTGGCGAGGCAGTTCAAGGCCAGGGTGCAGGCGGCCAGGGTTTGGCTCTGTGGATCAGGCGGTGGTTTGGCGAAAGCGGAGTGCGGATGGGAAGGGGGCATTGCGGTCTCCTAGTCAGCTTTAGAGCCTGCCCGGAGAGGCATGGACAGGCACGTGACAAGGTGGCAAGACCGGTATGTATGATCAAGGACCGGCAGCCCACAAGGAGCTCCCTGCCACGGCCTACCCGAATGGGTACAGCGTGGCAGCAGACGTAGTTGTGCCAAAGCGGACACAAAAGAGTCTGCGATCATACATTTCTGGGCTTGCCAGCCCTACGCAGCGTATTGGGCGCAGCGCGAGGCACAGGGTACTGAGGCGGGGGTGGGGCGTCAAGCCAATGGCGGAGGAGAGGAGGGTTTCTTGATTGTCATCCTTCAAAGGATGCGTCGTGGTTCATCAAATCGGAATTTTCAAGGGGGAGCGGGCTGGAGTTTGTGGGGCCTCAAGACCAAACCCTTGGTTAATGCCTTGTTCTACCGTGGCGGAATTTACTATCTATATAGGATATTGATTGGGGTCAGCACGCCGGGGTGGACATTTTGCCAGACCGATTTGAAGCCAAGTTGCGAGTCGCCATTGCCGTTGCCATGTTGTTTGTAGCGGCGCTGTCGCTTTCCATCTGGAAGGTTGTCGACAACGCCAGTCAAGCCGCGCACTGGCTGGCGAACAGCGTTCTGGTCATGGACCAGTTGGCGCATATCCGCGGCGATACCACGCAAGTGGAAATGAGCACTCAGAACTATCGTCTGACAGGCGATGAATCCAATTTAAAGGAGCGCGACAGGGCAATTGACGCACGCGAGCACTTGCTGGCGCAGCTTCGTGTGCGAGTCGGCGATAGCCCGGAACAGCTTAAGCGTTGGATAGCTCTGCGCAGAGTCGTCAATCAGCGATTGGCAATCTCCCGTGAGGTTGAGCGCTTGTATCGCCAGCAGGGCGGAACCGCAGCCAGCGCCTATGCGACGCAAGCGCCGCTACGCGCCTCCCGCACACAGGTATATCGCTTGCTGGACGAAATGGACCGGGAAGAGCACCACGTGTTGGAACGGAGGCAGATCGATTATGAGCGCTCACAGCAGTGGCAGCTATGGTGGAACGGCCTGAGCGGCATTACGCTTTACCTGCTGCTGGCCGGGACTTTTTTCATGGTGCGGCGGCAATGGCGGGCGCTCAAGGCCAGCCGGGAGGCATTGGCGTCCAGCGAGGAAAGCCTGGCCGCCACGCTGCATTCGATTGGGGACGCGGTTGTTTCCGTCAATGCGGCGGGCTTGATTACCCGTTGCAACCGGGTGGCCGAGTTACTTACGGGTTGGCCCGCCGCCGAGGCCGTCGGCTTGCCCCTGTCACAGATATTGACGGTGCGGCGGGATAAAGACGACCGGGCTATCGATTTATTGGCGTGCGGCACAAGAATGGTGACTCAGGCCTTGCACATGCCGGAGTCCTGGCATGGGGAACTGGTGGCGCGTGACGGCCGGCAGTGCCCGATCAGCTACACCGTGGCCCCGATTATCGCCAGCGGCGGTCAACTGAACGGCGTGGTGGTCGTATTCCATGACTCCACCGCGGAACGGGATGCCCGGCTGACCATACTGGCGCAGAATGCCCTGCTTACCGAGAGAGTGCAGGACCGGTCCTTGCGCTTGGTGGAAAGCGAGGCGCATCTGGACGCCATCCTCAGCGCAGTGCCGGTGCTGATTGCCTATGTCAATGCCGATCGCCTCTATGTGTATGTCAACGAACAGTACCGGCAGCGCTTTGCGCCAGAGCGCGTGAACATCACCGGCTGCGCCGTGAAGGAAATTCTGGGGGAGGAGCGTTACGACATAGCCTGTCCGCGCATTGACAAAGCGCTGGCAGGCGAGCCGCTGGACTATGACTGGCAGCCTTTTCCGGGGGTTTGGCAAAACATACGCTATGTGCCCAAACGCAATGAGCAGGAGGAGGTGATCGGTTATTACGTGCTGGGCATCGACGTCACCGAGCGCAAGGCGGCAGAGGAGCATATCCAGCTGCTCAACAACGAACTGTCTCAGCAAGTGCGCGAGCTGGAGCATGTTTCCCGCGCCTTACGTACCCTCAGCGCTGGCAACCGCGCCATGTTGCGCGCCAAGGACGAGCAGGAGTTGCTGGACAGCAGCTGCCGGGCCATTGTTGAGGCCGGCGGTTACGACACGGCGGTGATCTGGTATGGCGACGGAGAGGCGCAAGAGCTACAGCCGATGGCTCAATGCGGCTTTGCCGGCGGGCTGGACGAACTGAAAGGCATTGTCCTGGGCAGGGCCGATGCCGCCGGCGGCATCAGCATCACGCCGACTGCCGTGCGTACCGGCAAGGTGCAACTGGCGCGCGACATGCAGAACGACAGCCGGTACCAGGCGCTGCGGGCCTTGATGTATGGGGCGGCATCCGGCCTGGCCTGCCCGTTGCGGGTGGACGGCCGCGTGATCGGCGCCCTGACCATTTACGACAAGCAGGCGGATACCTTTGACGACGACGAGATTGATTTGCTGATTGAGGCCAGCGCCGATCTCGCGTTCGGCATCGGCTCCTTGCGTGCGCAGCGGGAACGAGAGCAGGCCCGCGCAGCCATGCAGCAAATGCTGCGCCATGATCAACTGACCGGCCTGCCCAATATGTTGCAGTTTGAAGAGGCATTGACGCTGGCCGTTGTGCACGCCAGCCAGGAGGGCCGCATGCTGGCCGTGCTGCAGTTCAATATCGAGCGGCTGGGGGAAATCAACGAGGTGCTCGGCTTTGCGCAGGGCGACCAGGTATTGCGTGAGTTTGGCGCTCGCCTGAGGGCTTGCCTGCCCGCCGCCGCGTTGGCCGCGCGCGTGCGAGGCGACGAATTTGCGGTCTTGCTCCCCGGCGCCGATGCGCAAGAGGCCTTGGTGCTGGTCACGGCGGTCACCTGGACGATGACCACCGCTTTTGAAGTGGCGGGGCTGACCCTGGACGTTGCTGCAAGAGTGGGAATCGCGCTGTTCCCTCAACATGGGGGGAACGTACACGATTTGTTGCGTCATATGGGCAAGGCCGCACAGCAGGCCAAGCAGCGAGGGGTGGCTTATTGCCTGTACGAACCGGGCAAGGGCGAGACGCAGGCCGAGCGGCTGACGCTGGCCAGAGAACTCCGCCATGCCATAGCGCAGGGCGAGCTGCGGCTATACCTGCAGCCCAAGGTCAGCCTGGCCGATGGCCGGGTCTGCGGCGCTGAGGCCTTGGTGCGCTGGCAGCATCCGCAGCACGGCTTGTTGGGGCCCAGCGCCTTCATTGATATCGCTGAGCGGTCCGGGCTTATCCACCCGCTGACCGAGTGGGTCATTACGGCAACGCTGGAGCTTCTGCAAGCTTGGCAGCGGCAGCGGCTGATGCTGCCCATCGCGGTCAATTTATCGGTGCGCAATCTGCAGGACGACGCCTTGCCGGACAAGCTGCGGCTTTGGCAGGAACAGCGTTCGATTCGCACCGGCTTGTTGGAGCTGGAAATCACGGAAAGCTCCGTGATGCTGGACCCGGAGCTGGCGCTGGCCTTGTTGCATGAACTGCGATGCGCTGGTGTCGCACTGTATGTGGATGATTTTGGCACCGGCTACTCGTCGTTGAGCTATCTGCAAAAACTGCCGGTGGATTACATCAAGATTGATCAGTCTTTTGTGATGAATATGTCGCAGGACAAAGACTCCGCCATGATCGTGAAATCCACCATCGAACTTGTCCACCATCTGGGACGGCTGGTGGTGGCGGAGGGAGTGGAGTCCGCCGCTGACTGGCAGAGCCTGCGTGAGCTGGGCTGCGACTATGCTCAGGGGTATTTTATTGCCGCGCCGATGCCGGCTGAGCAGTTCGCCGCCTGGACTACCACATTCCGGGCGCCATAGCGTGGGAAAGCCTCCTGTGCCGCAAGCCGCTTTGCTTGGACGGCTAGCTGCGGCAAGCTGTTTTGCTCCTGTTGCGCGAGCAAGCGCTGGCTGAGGCCCCGCAATGCTTTGATGACCGGCGGCCCGGCATATCCCATGGACGAGGCATACGCAACGGAGTGCGGAGGGGAAGGCGTTATTGCGGCCTCCTGGTCAACTTTGGCGCCAGCCGAGAGGCTTGACCAGGCGCGCGACAAGGTTGCAAGACCGCAATCTACTACGACAGCCGTCAGGCTTGGCCTTCTTGCGGGTACGAAGAGGGCGCAGCCAGACGAACCTATACAGCGGCGGAGCCGCTAGGTTCGGTTGCCTCCGTATGGACAAATCGGAGCAGGGGACTTCGTTTAGTTGATATCTTAAGAATAATTGCCGAGAATGCCCGTGGCGTGCCGGAAGCTACTTTCTTGAATGGAAAGGAAAACTATGGCTGCGCGCGCAATCGTCCGGGAGGGCGATACCACTTCACATGGCGGCACCGTGCTGGAGTCATTCCCCAACTTCAATATCTATGGCAAGAACGCATCCGGCATCGGCCACCGTGGCTACTGTCCGCAGTGCAAGACAGAGTTCGTCATCGTGGCCGGGGCGCAAAACGTCATCTTCATGGGCAAGAATGTGGCGGTGGAAGGGATGCTCACTTCCTGCGGCGCAGTCCTGATTGCCTCCCAGTCTCAAGCCACGGTAGATACCGACCCTGGCGCAGCCAAGAGGGTGCCGGGGCCGCTGAGCGCGATGATTGCGGCAGGGTCGGCCTTGCCGGCTCAAGGCCCGAACTGGATCGAGTTTGCTCTGCCTGAGCAGGAGAACTACCAAGGCTTGGCTTGCACCATCAACTTTAACGACGGCAGTTCGAAGGAGATGACATTTGACCAGGCCAGCTGTTTGCGGATCGACTCCATTGCGGAGATCGCGGGCATCCATGTTGAAATTCCGGCAAATGAAGACGTTAGCGACGAAAACCTCTCCAGCAAAATCCTTAATCTGATCGAGGGCTGAGACATGAGCGATTCCGTGACCTATGGCAGAAGCCGCAGCGCCGGCACTTCCACCACCAGCGGGGCCAGCGCTCCCGAGTATAAGATTGAGTACCGGGGCTATTATCAGGTGAACCAGCGGCATGAGCTGGAGTCCCCGCTCAAGAAAAGCATTGAAGCACTTGAAGCTGCGGCTGCACGTTTTGCAACCGATGCTATCAGTGATGGGAATGTACGGGTTTCTTATCAGAAGAATATTCAGCGGATGTCACAGGCGGTACTTGATGAAGTGGATGCTGGCACTATAACGGCAAAGGAAGGAATGCAATTTGCTAGTAAGATGCGCAATAAAATTATGATGGAGCACCGGGTTATAACTTCAAGGCAAGGTCTTGCTATTGCCGAGGCTCATAAGAAAGTAGGGCTTACGGAAAAAGAGTTGTTAGATATTTATTCAAAGAGATTGTATGGTAAAGACTTCGAAAGATTAACGCGCTCAAAGAAAACTAGTGTTTACTACGCAATAGTCAAGTCAGCAGCGAGTTCAAGTACTAAGTTTGATGTGAAAGCAAAAAAACTTAAAGTGATGGGGAGGGTGGGCTGGGTTGTAACTGCCACACTAGCAACGTATTCGGTGGCCGCAGCGGAGAATAAGAAAAAGGAAGCCATTAGACAAGGAGTTATTATTAGCGGTGGTATGCTGGGAGGAACTGCTGCTGGACTTGCAGTTTCAACTCTTTGTGGTCCAGGTGCTCCATTTTGTGCGATTGCTGTGATTCTAGCGGGGAGTGTTGCTGGCGGGGTATTATCTGAGGTGGTAGTTGATAGTCTAGATGATGAGCTGGAGGAGTTTGCAAATTGGCAGTTGCAATAAAATATTTCAGTATAGAAGAACGTAATGGCCACCTCTCCAAGTCTGGAGAGGTGGAGTATGTGCTTTTGTGTGAAGGAGAAGATACCGGTATCAAGTCTATTTACTATAATGCTGTTTTTGCCCAATATCAGTTGGAGGAGGGGCGCTATTTTGTTGTGCTGGAAAATGACTCTTGGGAAGATACTAATTATCAGTTCTATCTCTTGAGTTTTGATTTCTCGATTCTAGACTGTGTGCGACAATTTGCTTCTGATGATTGTGAAGAGAGATTTATCGTTGACCATAGGCTTGATGGAGATGAGTTTACTTTCAAAAGAGCCGGTAATGCGAAAAAATATGTCTTGAAAATTGATCATGTAGGAAGGTTTTTTTATTCGACAAGAGACCTGAAGAGTAGGTCGTTTTTTGATTTTCTTCGCCTGAAAAAATATTTTTCACTAACTGAAGTGTAGTGCTGCTATTTAAGGTTTCGATTGTTGTGGTAGGGTGAGGTGTAAAGGAGGGCAAGGTGGTGTCTGAAATAATAAACTTCAGCTTGCTAAAAGATGAGAGGTCATCAAATGATGGGGGTGCTTATTACTTTCTACTGTTTGATGGCAATAGGACAGGAGTAAGAACATATTGTGAAACTATCTTTATTCAGCATAGCTTAGGTGAAAGTGGGCGATTCTTTGTTGTTTTGGAAAATGAGTGTTTTGATGCTGTAAATTATATTGTTTATTTGCTTGATGCCAATCTTCATGTCTTGGATTGCTTGTGTCTGGATTGGTCTGAATTGGATAGGGGGTTTATACAGAGCTATCAACTGAATGATGGTGTGTTTTGCTTTGAGAGATCTCTGAATAATAAAAAATATGCGCTGAAGATTAGCGATGATGGTGAATTTCGTTATTCAGGAAGGGATTTCAAATATAGGGCTTTGCTTGATTTCATCAGGCCACGGAAATTCTTAACCCTGTCAGTGCAGGCATGATGCCTTCTGTTCTTGTAATCTTGATAAAAATGGCGATTGATTGTCTAGATGAAAGGCTAGGGGAGTTTGCAAATTGGCAGTTGCAATAAGCGCTTTCAGCATAGCTAAACGTGATGTCTACCTTTCTGAATCAAGAGATGTTGAGTATACACTTTTGTATGAAGGAGCGGGCACTGGTATCAAATCTATCTACTATCACGATATTGTCGTTCAATATAAATTAATGGATGGGTGTTTTTTTGTCGTGCTGAAGAATGAACATTTTGAGATTGTCAACTACGCTTTTTATCTTTTGGATAAAGGTCTTTCGACTTTGGATTGTGTGAAGCAATTTCAGTCTTATGGGTGTGATGGATTTATGACTGATAAGCATTTTTCGGAGGGAGAGTTTGTTTTCAAAAGATCAGATAACTCCAAGAAGTACTCTTTAAAGATAGATGGTAAAGGAAAGGTTTTTTATTCGTTGAGTGATTTTAAGGGGAGGTCATTTTTTGATTTTTTAGATTGAGAAAATATTTGCTTTTAACAGAGGTGTAGGGGCTTGTTTTTGAAAAGTGGTTGTCAAATGTAAGTGGGGCAAGTGTGGGGAGATTTTATTAGATGGTACATTCAATAAATTTGTTTCACTTGCAGAAAGTGAAGCCCTTAAGGGAGGTGGACGAATGCTTTGACTTGATGTTTGATGGTCATGCTACAAGAGTTAGGGTGGATTATGAAACTGTTTTTGCTCAATATAAGATAGATCATTTATTTCTTGTTGTTCTTGAGAATGATTTTTGGGAGGGGACAAATTATCTGTTCTATCTGCTTGATGAGGATTTTCACGTTGTCGATCGGATTAATTTGAGCGCAACGCCTGAGGATAATGGGTTTATTCAAGAGCATCATCTTCAAGGGAATGGCTTGATTTTTTATAAGTATAAAAGCGGGAAAAGATATGAGTTGTCAGTTCAGAAGGAGGGGCGGGTAAGTTATTCGTTGAATGAGCTAAAACACAGGTCGTGCTTTGGTTTTATGAGACCTAAAAAGTATCTTACACTACGAGATTGGGGAGCTGCTAGTAGAAAATGCTAGGTTTGATTGTTGGTGAAGCCGGGAGCTTCTGTTGAAGTGTAAAATGCCGAGTTCTGCAGGCTAGAGCGGCGATAAAATGGCTTGTTTCTGCTGACCTTACAATGATATGCGCATGAATCATTTTGCGGTTTTACTGTTTCTGCCAACATGGGCCCTAGCTGCTGAGCTGTTTGATGGGTATGAGACCTATTACCGCAGCCTGCCAAATCGCTTATTCCAGTCTTCGGGTATCGAGCTAGAACCTTTCAGCCTGGAGGGGGAACAAGACATCCGATATGTTTGGCAGGGCATGGCAGCGGGTGGCCGTCATAAGGTAGAGCTGAAAGAGGGTAAGATCATCCTGGATGGCAGGACATGGTTGGCCAAGTCGATCAAGGCTTTCCCTGGCGAGGTGGTTAATGCAGGGGATTTGGGGAGAGGGGCTGTGGCGTATTTCGCCGCCGGCTGGGCATGCGTGGAAAATACGCCTGCATCGGCCTCGGGTACGGCGGTGAGACATAAGTCGGTCTACCTGTTGCGCTTGGGCAGATCCAAGCCTCAAGGATGGAAGCTACCCAGCCTGTTTGCATCCTGTCAGGGCCTTAGGTTTTTGAACGGCCAAGTACGGTTCGACAAGCTTGAGTATCGCTATCAGGGTGGCAAGGATGAGCCGGCTGGGGTGGTACTCAATGAGTACGCGATTAAGTCCGGCCGATTTGTGCCCTTGGCGGGCAAGCATTTCGCTTCCTTTGTGGAGGAGGGGAATGTGTATAGGTTTTTGCTTGATTGATTACTGTGGAAGAGCCTGCACCAATCAGTTCCGTGCCCCGTTTTCTATCACACCGATGCGCGCCGGCCCTAGCATAAGGCGTGCTCATCGCTCCAGCAGCATCCTCCCCGTTTCTAGTCTTCGCAAGCGCTCGCCATAAGTTAAGGAGTGGCTTGCGGGCTTTGGCGGAAGCGAGGTGCGGATGGAAGACGGTGGCTGTACCGCAATCGCCCGGGAGGGCGATATCACTTCCACTGTGCTTGGGTTTCGGTTCTACCGTCCCCATGACCGCATTCTCTCCAAAGATGGTTTCTCAGAAAATTTCGCCTAACTTAGACGTTCTCTATTCATAATAAAATAATCAATAGAATTTGTCTTGACATTGTCATGTCTAGTGCTAGGATTTTTGTATGGCGGAATTTACTTAATTTCGTGGCTGAAGATTTGCAGAATATTTCAGTCATGCAAATACAAATTTTGCTAGAAAACCAGTCTTTCATTGACGTGTTTTTATTTGTACAGCAAGTCCCGTAAAGCTGACACGGCTTTTCTCGTCTTTTCGCTGCACCGCCCTTTATCAAAATGAATGATCATGCGAGGTGTGTATGCCTGAAAACAATGTGGTTCAAACGCCGGCTCCGCCCTATCCGGAATATTCGGATAAAGTACTGGATCAGCCGGCTGATTATGGTGTGCTGAAGCAGCTGGAAGGCACATGGGTTAACTACAATCCGGATAAGACGAATCTGGGATGGGGCTTGCATACCACCTGTATGCCGTCTCCAGGGACAAATTCTGAAACCATTTTCGGCATAT
Source organism: Chromobacterium sp. S0633 (assembly GCF_024158805.1). Classification (NCBI taxonomy): domain Bacteria; kingdom Pseudomonadati; phylum Pseudomonadota; class Betaproteobacteria; order Neisseriales; family Chromobacteriaceae; genus Chromobacterium; species Chromobacterium sp. S0633. Next base: position 21,148 of record NZ_JAMZGH010000002.1, read on the forward strand.
TCCACTTCCTCTGTGAAAACTATACCGAAGAACTTACCTTCTCCTTGGTGGATGGCGGGGTGCGGAATCGGGGCGGCACCAACGAGCAGTTTGCGGGCGCGGTGAAATACAATCAAAGCATACAGCGCGTCAGTGACGGCGTGGGCATTCACGAAGAAGATGGCATGTATTTGTGGATGAACCCGATGTACAACCATGCGGCTACTGAGGAATCCGTTATTTCTGATAACGGCTTCCCTGGGATTGCCATTGGCGCGGGCGCCAACGGGCCAAATTATGTGCCGCCTTATTCCATCGCGCGTAGCGGGACCATACCCCATGGCAGTGCGATGATGATCACCGGCGGATTTCAGGCGGATATTCCTGGCAAACCGGAATATCCCACCGGCACCGACTGTTGGACTCAGCCCTTTAGCAACTCGTGGCCAACGACTCCGCCGCCGCAAGACAATAATACGGTGCCGGCTGCCGTTGCTGCCAACCCCGTGCCCCTGGCTGGGTCTCCGCTCGCCATTTCACCCAGCATGGGCGCAGCCGCACTGCTGTCGGTTCAGGAGGGCACACCGGCCGCGCCGCTTAATCTGGATGAACCCGCGCCGGCTTGGGCGTTTGACAAGTCATTGCCGGCCACCCAGCCGGACAGCAATCTGACTTATTTCCAACGGATTGTCGCTGACCCAAACTACCCGTATTCCGTGCGCCCGGATTTGCGGTTGCGTGATGTGATCAAAGACCAGCGCATCAAAAAATACACGTTGATTCAGCTAAGCAGCAAACACAATGGCGGGCCGCAAGGCGGGATTTTAAATACCCCCTTTGTGAGCACCTTTGCCAATGTTACCGAGATGAATCTGAACTTATGGATACAGACGGTGATCGACAGCAACGGCTGTGAGGTGTTGCAGCTTCAATATGAACAAGTGCTATTTTTTGAGTTCATGTTCGGCTCCAACGGGCAAGTGACGCGCTGGCCGCATATCCAAGTTAATACTTTGAGAAAGAAGCCGACGGGTAGGTCGCATTTAAACTACTAGGACTCTTTTGACGAAAACACCGCTTCGCAATAGTGAAGCGGTGTTTCTTATTACGCTGCGCGATTAGCCGACTAAGAGTGGCTAACAAAACTCAGTTTTGCGGCTGAGGCAAGGCGGGCCGACGCAGACAGTACATTGAGTACGGCAAGTCGGCGCAACGCAGCATCAGGGATTTTATCAGCCGCTCTAACTGCCTATGCGCTCCGCCAAACGCAACTGGCAGGCGGTGGCTAGCTTCACCAGTTCCGCCTTGCTGACCGGCATCTTGCCGGGCGGGGCGATCAGCTCCGCCATGCCGCTAAGCGTGGAGACGCTGCTATCCAGGCCGATCAGCCTGCCTTGCGGCCAGCGCTGCTGGTTGTTGGGCGCGTAATCCAGCGTCAGCACCCAGCGTGAATGCAGCCACGGGCCGGGTTCGCGCAGCACGGTGTCCAACACCGCGCGGCTGACCTGTTGCGCCGCCTCCGCGGCGAGGGCGAGCGCCAGGTGCAGGGTTTCCGTTGTGCCAGCCGCGCCGGCCTCATGCAGCAAGGCCGGGCGGGTTTCCTCCAGCCACCAGCGCCGCAGCCGCCGCGCACCGGGCTTCTTGATACGGCGGAGCACCTCGTCCAGCTCGCTTTCGGACAGGCACAGCACCGGCTCCGCCTCATCCGCCAGGCAGAAGGATCGTCCCAGCGGCTCGCCCAAGGCTATCTGCAAATCCTTCACCTCCAGCTTCATGGACACAGCCACCTCCGCCGCGACAAACCAGAACCCCTCCGGCCGCCGCAGCACCCGCATCGCCAAATCCTTGGCGAAATCCAGCCGCAGCGGCGTATTCACGTCCAGACCGATAGCGGTATTCATGGCCGAGCCTCCCCAGTGAAACGAGTGAACCGCGCCGCCAAAAACGCAAGACGATACGCGGCACACAGGCGCAAGCGGGCATGTGATAGGCGGCGGGGAGAGTAAATAAGAGGAGGGGAAACGATAAGACGAGCATCCATGGCGATGTCTCCAAACGGCTTTGCCCGACCAAGCATTGCGAGCGCAAGGGCGCGTTGAGATGCAATGCGTGGGCGTGTTGAACAACCACGGCTTTCGGGCGTGGGCTACCGCTAACGGAGGTGTGTTGAGCACCATTGATCAATCTAGCAGCGATGCTGCTTGGTAGCAATTCATTCAGGTAGAATGGACAGTAACTTGGCTTTGGAGATGGCTATGTCAGTTTTATTTGCCGAATGTTTGCAAGCTTTGGGTGGTGATGCGAAGGTTATAAGTGCTAGCGATGCGGAAGTTGTTTTTTCTGATATTGAAAAGAAATTTCTATTTTCCGTGTCTGGTGGTCTTCAAATCGGAGATGGGTGCCTGTCGAAGAGAGGGGAGGCCAGGAAGCTGTTGGATGAATTCAATAAGGAAAGTGGGGGGCTTTATATTTTTTGGGATGATGCTGCTGTTCCCGTTTTGGAAATTCCAGCTTCGTTTATTTCAAAAATTATAAGCTGTATTGATGATGTTCTTGCCGTTGGATTCAAAACTTACATCTATCAATCTGAGACAGCGGCGATTATGGAAGTATCGTCATTTGGAACTGGACTTTTGGTTAGCCATGACTCTGCACGAGGAGTGTGGAAGTGTTGTTAGGGCATGAGAGCGAGAAAGATGGAGTTCCGCAGCGCTATAGGGATGGCCTAGGGTTACGGGGGATTGACTGCGTAATCCTCTTGCCTGTTTCCCAGGTGGAACAGGTATGAAAAATGTTATCCGTGAAGCGGGTTATAAAAATATACTCCTACGATTCCAATTGGTTAATTCTATTGCGTGGTAAACGTAGGGCTTCACAAGTTCAGCACACCTACCGGTTGAATTTGCAGTAGTGCAATATTAATTCAGCATTCTTTCGATTGTGTTTGTTATTTCGAAGAATTCATCTGCATTTTGATTGCATATAAATATAAATATTGAATTTTCCAAATACCGCTGATCAATAAGAAGTTGGTTTGCTAGAGTGGCGATCTCGCCATGCTTTTTGGATAGTGAGGCATTTGATAGTGCTGACTCAACCTGGTCAGTCTCTGATTTAGTAATGTCTGCAATGTGTCTTATTCCTTCTCGGGTTGATATTTTTTCTAATGCCCACTTTTCGGGCCATGTATCTGACGGAAGGAAGTGAAGTCTAGATTCAATCCATTGTTTATCTTCTTCTTCTTTTTCATTTTGAGATCTCTCCATTCTTGATTTGAAGTTACTGTAATGGATTTTTTTCTTACTTTTTTGATCTCCATCTAATATGAAAATGGACTCCTGATGAGGGTTTTTCCTTTCAGCAGCAGCTTGATTCATGACAGCAGCTGCAGAGCCAATGGGAATTATTTTTATCCTGCTTCTAATGGTCGTTCTTAACAAGCTTGATATTATTGTGGCTGCCAAAACATCTTCGACATATATTGCAAGCTCATTGCTGCATTCCTCACCTAGTAGCCCCTTTGCATACTGGTGTGATATTCCTTGATGTATTTTTGTTCTGCTGCCAGGCTCGATAAAATACCTTGCGTCTGGAGGGAGGTGTTTTAATATGTGGGATGAGTGGGTGGTGAAAATAAATTGCATTTTCTTTTCAAGAGCTACTTCCTTTAGTTTTAGAATTAAATTTTTCTGTGCACTCTCATGAAGGCCTAGCTCAATTTCGTCAATTAATACTAGAGTTCCTGTGGGGCTTTCATGGATGTGCCAAAATAGGTCAAATAGCGCATTTTCACCAGTTCCCATGTTGAATCCAGAGTATTGTACATCACCCTTTTTTACAAAGGGTAATCTGTATCCAACATGAAATCCATATTCAAAATCTGTATATTTCAGGCCCAAGACAAAAGCGACATCTTGATAAACCCTCTCTTCGATTCCCTTTTTTTCTGCTGTCTTGAATCTTGATTTATATGATTTTGATGTACTCTTCTCTGAGTGTGGGGTGACTCGACTTATGCCAAAATAAAGAACGGGTCTTCGCACTCTTGAGTCATAGTTATTCCACTTTCCACCGTGGTTTTTAAATCGGGTTTGCCATTTTTTTCCAACTTTGTCTTCTGATTTTTCACTTCTCCAATTGTTGTGCATGAATAAATAGTCAATGTAAACACCCTCTATGGGGAATTCATCTTTTGATACTATGAAAAAGTCAAAAAATGTATAGTAGCTTTGCTTTCTTCCTGGTAGGCAGTACCCTCCTGCCGTATTGTGATATCCACATGCGGCTATTGCCAAAATTGTTGATTTCCCGCTGCCATTCTTTCCTGAAATTGCAGCTAGTGGATAATTAAATTCAATGGAAAATGATCTTAACCCCCTTACAGATCCGATGCGAAGATTTATTTTCCTAAGAGTGGTTCTTGAATAGTCGTTTTCAAACCATTTTCTATTGGAAATGTCAACTTGCGATTGATTGTAGCGCATAGATTGTATTGGTATGGTTAATAAAAAAGGACTGCTTGAGCAGTCCTTTTATTCTAAATCAATCCCAGCTCAGCGCCCCGCCAGTTTGATATTCCGTAACCCGTGTCTCAAAGAAGTTCTTCTCTTTCTTCAAGTCAATCATCTCGCTCATCCACGGGAAGGGGTTGTTCACGCCGGGATAGAGCTGGTCCAGGCCAATCTGCTGCATGCGGCGGTTGGCGATGAAGCGCAGGTATTCCTTGAACATGCTGGCGTTCAGGCCCAGCACGCCGCGCGGCATGGTGTCTTCGGCGTAAGCGTATTCCAGTTCCACCGCGTGTTTGAACAGTTCGGTGATCTCGGCCTTGAAGCTCTCGGTCCAGATTTCCGGCTGTTCCAGCTTGATGGTGTTGATCAGGTCGATGCCAAAGTTGCAGTGCATGGACTCGTCGCGCAGGATGTATTGGTACTGTTCCGCGGCGCCGGTCATCTTGTTCTGGCGGCCCAGCGCCAGGATTTGCACAAAGCCCACGTAGAAGAACAGGCCTTCCATGATGCAGGCAAACACGATCAGGGATTTGAGCAGCTTCTGGTCGTTTTCCAGCGTGCCAGTCTTGAAGGCCGGGTCGCACAGTACGTCGATGAAGGGGATCAGGAATTCATCTTTGTCGCGGATGGATTTGATTTCGTTGTAGGCGTTGAAGACTTCGCCTTCGTCCAGGCCCAGGCTTTCCACGATGTATTGGTAGGCGTGGGTGTGGATGGCTTCGTCAAAGGCCTGGCGCAGCAGGAACTGGCGGCATTCCGGGCTGGTGATCTGGCGGTAGGTGCCCAGCACGATGTTGTTGGCGGCCAGGGAGTCCGCGGTCACGAAGAAGCCGAGGTTGCGCTTGACGATGCGCATTTCGTCTTCGGTCAGCTGGCCGGTTTTCCACTGTTCGATGTCGCGCTGCATGTTCACTTCTTGCGGCATCCAGTGGTTGGCGCATTGGGCCAGGTATTTTTCCCATGCCCATTTGTGTTTGAAGGGCACGAGCTGGTTGACGTCGGTGGTGCCGTTGATCACTTTTTTGTCCACCACGTTGACGCGGCCGGCGGCGTTGGCGCCCGCGGAGGGGGCGGCCGGTTTGGTTTCGATGGTGTCGTCAAAGTTCAGCATTAAGGGCTCCTGTCTGGATTTACTCCGCGTCCGGCGCGGTGATTTGGGGCGGCAGCGGCTGCTTGTCGCCAGCCAGGCTGGGGCTGAGCGGCAGGCTGCTTTTGCGCAGTATTTGTATCTGGCGCGGCGCGGCGGCGATTGCCGGCACCGGGTCCAGGTCCACGTGCAGGCTGCCCAGTTTGCGGTAGCCTGCGTCTTTGCCATTTTCGCCATGGCGGGCGATACAGAATGCGGTGGCGCTCATGAGCGGCGTCCTTTCAGAAGCGCAGCTGTTGGCTGAGGCGGTGGATCAGCTGGCGTTCGCTGCTTTCCTCCTGCTCCACCTGGCTGCCGCGCGGCTGCCGCAGCTTCAGCAGCTGGCGGTATTGCCGGTTGGCTTGTTCTATGTCTTGCTTGAGCAGCTCTATTTGCTGCTGCAGTTCTTCCGGCTGGCAGTACACCACCAGCGCGTCCGCTTCCACCCAGGCTTTGCGCCATACTTTCTGGCGCGGCAGGCGGCGGGCTTCGTTGAACAGGTCCTTCCATTCGCAGGGCGGGGCCTGGTTCAGCGTCAGGTACATATTGAACAGCACAAACTGCTTGTCGGGGTTGTGGGTTCTTTGTTCGCAAAACCCGTTGATCCGGATGTTTTCAAACGTTTGCATCTGACCTCCTGCTGAAGCCTGGCTTGTGGCGGCGGGGCCGTGGGCCTCGTCTTCCTGGAACCCGCTCAACACCCGCCGCGCTTGCTTGCTTGGCCTTGAGCTGTTTCCGTCGCCCGCATCGCGGGCCGGCGGCGTTTCCATCCCGAAGCCGCCTGAGGGCAAGCGGCTTGAGGCTGGGCGCTACTTACTGCTGCGGCGCGTCCTGGTACTGGACCAGGCCGTAAATCTTCCACTGGCCGTCCACCCGTTTCAGGTGGTAGCCGGTGCAGTATTCCCAGGCCGGCTGGTCCTGGCGCTGCACAATCCAGCGCACGCGGGCGCTGGCGGCGTCTTCGCCAAAATTCAGCACGCTGTCCAGCTGGTGGCTGGCGCTGAGAAAGCCCTGGCTGCGGTACCACGCCAGCAAGGCGGTGGTGGTGTCGCGCAGCGATGCCATGTCTTCCCAGCTGCTCAGGTCTCCCTGGTGGATGGCGGTGAAGGGCACGGTGAAGTGCGCGGTCACTTGGGGCACATCCAGCTGGCTGTAGCCAACGGCGTAGCTGTTGAAAAATTCCTCTATGTTCATCCGGTTTCCCCTGGTTTTGTGTGTGTGCAGCTTCCCTTGCCCTTACGGTCTGGCGCGGGTTGTTGCTGCGTTCCCCATTGGCCAGCCGTCTGGACGGGCAGGCGGCTGGCCAATGGGTGGGGCGGCCGGATTACGGGGCCATGTCACAGCCGGCTGCGGGCAGGGGGCTGTGAGATGGAGCCTGGCCGGGGCCAGGCTAGACCAGCCCCGAGGGGCCGGCCGTTCAAGCCAGGATGGCTGCTTCCGCCTTATTGGCAGCTCTCGCAATCCGGGTTGTCGATGCTGCAGAACTTGGCGTCGGTGGCCGGGGTGTTGTCTACCATGGCTTCCGGAGCCGCGGCCGCTTGGCTGTGGCTGTTGGACACCGCGTTCAGTTCGCCGCCGCGGCCGGTGGATTTCTCGGCGCTGGTGGCGGCCAGGGTGCGCAGGTAGTAGGTGGTTTTCAGGCCGCGCAACCAGGCGTGCTTGTACAGCTCGTCCAGTTTCTTGCCGGAAGCGCCCGCCATGTACAGGTTCAGGGACTGAGCCTGGTCGATCCACTTCTGGCGACGGGAGGCCGCTTCCACCAGCCAGCGCGGGTCCAGTTCAAAGGCGGTGGCGTAGATGGCTTTTAGTTCGGCCGGCACGCGGTCGATCTGGCCCAGGCTGCCGTCAAAGTATTTGAGGTCGGCCACCATCACTTCGTCCCACAGGCCGGCGGCTTTCAGATCGCGCACCAGGTATTCGTTGGTGACGGTGAATTCGCCGGACAGGTTGGATTTGACGAACAGGTTCTGGTAGGTCGGCTCAATGCTCGCCGATACGCCGATGATGTTGGCGATGGTGGCGGTGGGCGCGATGGCCAGGCAGTTGCTGTTGCGCATGCCGTGGGTTTTCACGCGTTCACGCAGCGCGTTCCAGTCCATGCGTTCGCTGCGGTCCACTTCCAGGAAGCCGCCGCGTTCGGCCGCCAGCAGGTTGATGCTGTCGTGCGGCAGGATGCCGCGGTCCCACAGGCTGCCCTTGTAGGACGGGTAGCGGCCGCGTTCTTCCGCCAGTTCGGTGGACGCCCAGTAAGCGTAGTAGGCCACCATTTCCATGGATTCGTCGGCAAACTCCACCGCGGCGTCGGAGCCGTAGGCCACGCGCTTCTGGTGCAGGCAGTCCTGGAAGCCCATGATGCCCATGCCCACCGGACGGTGTTTCAGGTTGGAGTTGCGCGCCTTCTTCACCGGGTAGAAGTTGATGTCGATCACGTTGTCCAGCATGCGCAGGGCGATGCGGATGGTGCGCTGCAGTTTTTCGGAGTCCAGGCTGCCGTCCGCCTTCAGGTGGGCGGACAGGTTGACGGAACCCAGGTTGCAGACCGCGATTTCGTCCTCATTGGTGTTGAGGGTGATCTCGGTGCAAAGGTTGGAGCTGTGCACCACGCCCATGTGCTGCTGCGGGCTGCGGATGTTGCATGGGTCCTTGAAGGTCATCCACGGGTGGCCGGTTTCAAACAGCATGGTCAGCATTTTGCGCCACAGGGACAGCGCCGGGATGCGCTTGTACACCTTGAGCTCGCCGCGCTCGCCCATGGCTTCGTATTCTTTGTAGCGCTTCTCGAAGGCCGCGCCGTACAGGTCGTGCAGGTCCGGGGCTTCGGACGGGGACAGCAGGGCCCAGTCCGCGCCTTCCATCACGCGCTTCATGAACAGGTCCGGAATCCAGTTGGCGGTGTTCATGTCGTGGGTGCGGCGGCGGTCGTCGCCGGTGTTCTTGCGCAGCTCCAGGAATTCTTCAATGTCCGCGTGCCAGGTTTCCAGGTAGGCGCAGACGGCGCCTTTGCGCTTGCCGCCCTGGTTCACCGCCACGGCGGTGTCGTTGACCACTTTCAGGAAGGGCACCACGCCTTGGGATTTGCCGTTGGTGCCCTTGATGTGGGAGCCCATGGCGCGCACGGAGGTCCAGTCATTGCCCAGGCCGCCGGCAAACTTGGATAGCAGGGCGTTTTCCTTGATGCCTTCGTAGATGCCGTCCAGGTCGTCGGCAATGGTGGTCAGGTAGCAGCTGGACAGCTGGCTGCGGCGGGTGCCGGAGTTGAACAGGGTGGGGGTGGACGACATGAAGTCGAAGCTGGAGAGCACGTTGTAGAACTCGATGGCGCGCTCTTCGCGGTTCACTTCGTTCAACGCCAGGCCCATGGCCACGCGCATGTAGAAGGCTTGCGGCATTTCGATGCGGTTGCCGTCCACGTGCAGGAAGTAGCGGTCAAACAGGGTTTGCAGGCCCAGGTAGCCAAATTTCAGGTCGCGGTTGGCGTCCAGCGCGGCGCCCATTTTTTTCAGGTCGTATTCGCCCAGTTTTTCATCCAGCAGTTCGGCGTCGATGCCGTTCTTGATGAAGGTGGGGAAGTACAGCGCGTACTGCTTGGCCATTTCTTCCTGGCTGACGGCTTCGCCCAGGATTTCCAGGCGGATGTTGTTCAGCAGCAGGCGGGCGGTTACGTAATCGTAGGCCGGGTCCTGCTCGATCATGGAGCGGGCGGCCAGGATGGCGGATTTGTTGACTTCGTCTTCGCTGACGCCGTCGTAGATGTTCTTCAGGGTTTCGCTCAGGATGGCGTCGATATCGATGCCGGCCAGGTTCTGGCTGGCGGATTCGATGGTGGCGCGCAGGCGGGCGATGTCCAGCGGCAGCTTGCGGCCGTCTTTGCGCACCACGTTGATCTGCACCTGGGTCAGCGCTTCGCCGCGGGCGGCGCGCTCTTGGGCGCGCTGTTCGCGGTACAGCACGTAGGCGCGGGCTACATCATGCTCGCCAAAGCGCATCAGAGACAGTTCCACTTGGTCCTGGATGTCTTCAATGTGGATGGCGCCGCCTTCCGGCTTGCGGCGCATCAGGGCGCTGGCCACTTGCTCGCTCAGCTGGGCGACTTTTTCGCGCAGGCTGGCGGAGGTGGCGCCTTGATGGCCCATGACGGCCAGGAAGGCTTTGGTCATGGCGATGGAGATCTTGACGGGCTCGAACGGCACCACCGCACCGTTGCGACGGATGGTTTTGTACTGGCTGAAATCGGCCTTGGGCGCGGCTGCGCGGCCGAGTTCTGCGGCGGTCTGCCCTTCAAAGGTGGTCAATTGCATGTAGCCCTCGATAAGGTGGGTGGTTGCGTCCTTCCGTTGCTGCGTTTCCCGAGGGGCAGGCCGGCTGTGGACAAATCTGTTGAAAAGCTGTGCGCGAGCTGTGGGTAAACACAATATGTATTGTTTGTAGCTCGCGGAACACCCAAATTCTAGTGTTGAGTATGGGGCAGTACAAGTCTTGACAGCGGAAGATTTAATGGCTGTTTTGGCGCGGACGAGGGGCGAAAGCCCGTGGTTGTTGGCTTTGCGGGGCCTGAGATTTTTTTTTGGCCGGCCGACACATTTCATTCTGTAGGCAGGAAACCTTGCTGAAACAAGCCGCAGCGGGGAGGGCGGCGCGGGCCACTAGATGTTGTGGATTTGCATCAGGGCGCGGATGGCGTCGCGCGGGCGGAAATTGGTGCGTAATTGGTGTGTTGGGTTTTTGGCCTGTCCGACCGCGCGGTCAATAAAAAGCCCCGCGCGCGGCGGGGCTGTGGGGCGGGCGTCTTAGAACCTGTTTACGATCTGCTGCGCGTCGGCGATACGGCGTTGAAACCGGATTCGAAATGCTCATGTACCGTATGTACACTCCGCTTTCTCAGCCGTTTTCGCCTTGTCTCGCTCTAGCTCGCGAGATCGTAAACACGCTCTTAGATCGTAAACAGGTTCTTACTCCAGCCAGATCAGGCTGGCCATGCGGCCGGTCTGGCCGTCGCGGCGGTAGGAGTAGAAGCGCGCGCGGTCTATCACCGTGCATTCTTCGCCGCCGTAAATCTGCTCCACGCCGGCGGCGTTCAGGCGCTGACGCGCCAGCGCGTAGATGTCGGCCAGGAATTTGCCGTCGCCGATATCGCTGAAGGCGGCCGCGGCGGCGGGGTCCCGCTCCATGAAGGCGGCGCGCACTTCCGCGCCCACTTCAAAGGCGTCCGGGCCGATGGCGGGGCCCAGCCAGGCCATCAGCCGCGCCGGGCGTTCCTGGCAGGCGGCCACGGCGGCTTCTATCACGCCTTCGCACAAGCCGCGCCAGCCGGCGTGGGCGGCGGCCACCACCGTGCCTTCGCTATTGCACAGCAGGAGCGGCAGGCAGTCCGCGGTCATCACCGCGCACACCGCGCCGCTTTGGCGGCTGAAGCTGGCGTCGGCGTCCGGCGGCTGGGCACCCACCTCGGCCGCGTTCAGCACCGTCACGCCGTGCACCTGGTTCAGCCAGGCCGGCTCCGCCGGCAGTTGCTGGCGCAGCAGCGCGCGGTTGGCGGCCACGGCGGCCGGGTCGTCGCCCACGTGCTGGCCCAGGTTCAGGCTGTGGAAGGGCGCAGCGCTGACGCCGCCGTTGCGGGTGGTGATCAGGGTGCGCACATTGGGCGGCGCCGGCCAGTCGGCCTCCAGCCAGTCCGGCGCTTGTTCGGCGGGCCGTTCAACGGACATAGATCACCTCCACGTCGCCGTCGTCTTCATCGTCCTCTTCGTCCCAGTCCTCGTCTTCCGGCTCGTCCTGCAACTGCGGCAGCGGCGCGGCGTCGGCGGTGTCGCCGTCTCCGCGCAACACGTCCAGCAGGTGACGCAGGTCGTCCGGCAGCGGGGCTTTCCAGTTGCGTTCTTCGCCGCTGGCCGGATGCACCAGGGTCAGGGAGTAAGCGTGCAGCGCCTGGCGGCCCAGCGTCTTCACCACGGCGGCCACGCCTTCGTCCATCTTGTGGCGCAGGTTGCCGTAGACCGGATCGCCGGCCAGCGGGTGGTTGGCCTCGCGCATGTGCACGCGGATCTGGTGGGTGCGGCCGGTTTCCAGCTTGCATTCAATGTAGGAGTGACTGGCGAAGCGTTCCAGCACCCGCACATGGGTGATGGCCTGTTTGCCGCCAAACTTCAGCACGGCCATTTTCAGGCGGTTGTGCGGATCGCGGCCCATCTGGGTTTCTATGGTGCCGTCAAACGGCACGTTGCCGTCGGCGATGGCGCGGTAGATGCGCTTGACGGTGCGCGCCTGCAACTGGCGCACCAGCTCGGTCTGGGCCGGCAGCGTCTTGGCCACCACCATCAGGCCGCTCGTGTCCTTGTCCAGCCGGTGCACAATGCCGGCGCGCGGCACCTGGGCCAGCGCCGGGCAATGGTGGAGCAGGCCGTTGAGCAGGGTGCCGCTCCAGTTGCCGGAGGCGGGGTGGACTACCAAACCGGCCGGTTTGTTGATCACCAGGATATGATCGTCTTCAAAGATGATGGGCAGGTCCATGGCTTCCGCCTGGAAGGCCATCTCCTCGTTGCTGCGCATCAGGGTGACGTCCAGCTTTTCGCCGCCCAGCACTTTGGTCTTGGGCGCGGCGGGTTTGCCGTCCAGCAGCACATGGCCGTCCTTGATCCATTGCGTCAGCCGGCTGCGCGAGTATTCCGGCATCAATTTCGCCAGCGCGGCGTCCAGCCGTTCGCCGCACAGCGACAGCGGAACATCAAGTTGTTGTGTAGCGGATACCTCGTTTTCCGAGATGTCGCTATAATCGTCCGGGTCAAAGTAAGGATCAGTCATGAAAAGATACGTTGTCGCTGCAATGTTGGTGATGGGGCTTGCCGGTTGTGCAACCACGGAAACCTACGATGAGACTCGCGGCTGGACCGTGGAAAAGCTGTATTCGGAAGCGCATGATGAGTTGAACAGCGGCAATTATACCCGCGCTGTCAAGCTCTACGAAACGCTGGAAGCGCGTTTCCCTTACGGGCGCTACGCCCAGCAGGCGCAGATGGACCTGGCTTACACCCATTACAAGGATAATGAGCCGGAGCAGGCCATCGCCTCCGCCGACCGTTTCATCAAGCTTCATCCCACCCATCCAAACCTGGACTACATCTATTATCTGAAAGGCTTGGTGTTTTACAACGATGATTCCGGGCTGCTGGCCAAATGGGCCGGTCAGGACATGAGCGAGCGCGATCCGCGCGCCGCGCGCGAGGCTTTCGCCGCCTTCCGCGAGCTGGTGACGCGCTTCCCCAACAGCATTTACAAGGAAGACGCCTCCAAGAAGATGGAGCGGCTGCTGGACGCGCTGGGCGGCAACGAGATGCACGTGGCCCGTTATTACATGAAGCGCGGCGCTTACCTGGCGGCGGCCAACCGCGCCCAGGGCGTGGTGAAGAGTTACGCCAACACCAAGTATCCGGAAGAGGCGTTGGGCATCATGGTGGCGGCTTACGACAAGCTGTCCATGCCGCAGCTGCGCGACGACGCCAAGCGCGTGCTGGCGCTGAACTACCCCAATAGCGAATACCTGAAAGAAGGCTGGTCCATCGAGGACATGCCGTGGTGGAAGCTGTGGAAGTAAGCCGACCTTAAATGGTTTGAAAGCCCCCGGAATCCGGGGGCTTTTTGTTTGACGCCGCGCAGGCGCAGCGGGGCAAGGGTTTGAGGGCAATGCCTGCGGGATGATATGGTTTCGCCCTTTAAGCCGATAATCATAATTAGCCATGTCCAAAACCTTCGCCTCCCTATTGGCGCTGGCCGTCTTGTGCGCGCCGCTTGCCGCCGCCGCAAAACCAGACTTCGTCCTATTGAAAGCGCGTTACCCGGAAAAGCTGTCCTACGACGGCTCGGCGCAATTGCTGAGCGCCGGCGGCGGCGAACTGAACGATTCCGCCATGGGTTTGATCGACGCGCTCAAGCTGCGTTTTCCCTGGCATGAGCTGTGGGCGCTGCGTTCGGCCAATGGCCTGAGCTTGCGTCAGGGGCGCGCGGAGGCGGCCTTGCCTTTGCCCAAGGGCGGTTATTTCACCGCCAGCTATGTGGCGATGTCGCGAGATGGCCTGACCTTGGCTTTTGGAAGCGGCCGGGACGGCAAGCTGGAGGCGGTGCGCTGGCGGCGCGGCGGGACGTTGGAAACGCTGGTGCCTGCCGGCCAGGCCTGGCTGTCCGGCGTCACCGACATCAGCGCCGACGGCCGCACGGTGATTGGCTGGCTGCTGAGCGATAAAGGGGCCATGCCGCGCGGCTTCCAATGGGTGGAGGGCAAGGGCTTCAGCTTGTTGCCGGAGCCCATGAGCCTGCCGCTGGCGCTGAGCGCGGACGGGGCCGTAACGGCTGGCATCGCCCTGCGCGGCGATCTGGACACGCTGCGGCGGATGCGGCGCATGCAAGATTTCATGAACGAAAGCCCGCTGATGAGCGATGGCGCGGCGAATCAGCTGCATGTTTCCGGCGTCCATCTGGGGCGCGGCGATGTGGCCGGCTACTTCAAGCATGCCGACTCCGGCGTGTGGCACGGCTTTGTCTGGAATCCGGACGAGGGCAAGCCAAGCCGGCGCGAGCCCTTGCCGTGGCCGGTAGAGGCGGAAGGCAAGATGGATGACGCGCAGCGCGACGCGCAAGTGCTGGCCTGGGCCGGCATGAGCGGCGCAGACGGGAAGACCTTCACGGAAAGCGACGCGGTGCGTTGGCGCGCGGGCGAGGGCGTCAGCGTGATCCGCGCCAAGTCGGTGCTGGAGGGCTTGTCCGCGGACGGGCGCACGGTTTTTGTGTCCTTTGACCGGGAAAACGACCATAGGCGCGCCTTGGTGCAAATCTCGCCGGAGGGCGAGGCGGATCTGGAGGCGGCGGTGCGCGCGGAAACCCGCAAGGAGAGCCTGGGGATGTTCTTGCGTTCGGTTTCCGAGGATGGCCGCCGCGTATGGCTAAGCGCGTCCGCTACGGACGGAGAGCACCCGCTGCGCTTGGAAAACGGCAAGCTGGCGCCGTTCTCGCCGGTGATCGGCGATCTGACGCTGACCGCTTATAGTCAGGACGGCCGCGTGGTGGCGGGCATCTCCACCCAGCCGGAGCAGGGTGGCTACGCCACTTTACGCTGGCATTTTGGCGCGCCCAAGACGCAGCGCCTGTTCTGCCCGGGCGAGGAGCGGAGCAGCAGCCACATTGTCATGTCCGGGGACGGCAAGGTGGTGGCCGCGGGGCAGGATACGCATACCTGCCTGTTCGGGCCTTTGGATTAAATGGCAAGGCCCCGCGGAAGCGGGGCTTTGGAGAACGGGTTCCGGCGCTTGCCGGTGGGCTTAAATCGCCTGTTCGTTGGTTTCGCCGGTGCGGATGCGCACCACTTGCTCCACCGGGGTGACGAAGATCTTGCCGTCGCCTATCTTGCCGGTGCGGGCGGTGGCGACGATGGTTTCGATGGCGCGCTCCACCAGGTCATCCGGCAGGATCACTTCCACTTTCACCTTGGGTAAAAAGTCCACCACGTATTCGGCGCCGCGATAGAGCTCGGTATGGCCCTTCTGGCGGCCAAAGCCCTTGACCTCGGTGACGGTCAGGCCGTTGATGCCCAGCTCGGACAGGGCCTCGCGCACCTCGTCCAGTTTGAACGGCTTGATCACGGCTTCAACCTTTTTCATGCTGGAAGCTCCTTGCTGATGAGATGAAATGCTGTCTAAATGCGGATTATTTTATTAAGCGGCGGACATCCGGGCAATTAGCCGCTTAAAACAAACAGTGAATTGCTGTATTATGACGCGCTTTCCTGATACTTGTCGCGGGTGTCTAATGTCTTACCTTACCAAGCTCCGTGGCGGCGTTGCGCTGTCGCCGTTCCGTCTTGAAAAACTGCTTGCCGCAGCCGCCGAAGCCGGGCTGCCGGACCTCAGCATCAGTGCCGAATTCTGGCATTTCGCCGAAAGCGAAACCGAACTGACGCTGGAAGAGCAGGCCACCTTGGGCAAGTTGCTGAGTTACGGCGAAGCGCCGTTGGCCGGCCAGCCGGATGGCGAACTGTTTCTGGTGACGCCGCGATTGGGCACTTTGTCGCCCTGGGCCTCCAAGGCCACCGATATCGCCCAGCACTGCGGGCTGGGAGGAATTTACCGCATCGAACGCGGCACCGCCTTCTGGGTTAAGTCCGCGCAACAATCTTTAAATGAAGAGGCTCGTCATATTTTGACGGGCCTCTTGCACGATAGGATGACGGAAACGGTGCTGGCCTCGCTGGACGACGCCGCCCGCCTGTTTGTCCATCAAGATCCGCAGCCGATGAGCAGCGTGGACATCCTCGCCGGCGGCCGCGCGGCGCTGGAGGCGGCCAACGCCGATCTGGGCCTGGCCCTGTCCGAGGACGAGGTGGAATATCTGGTGGAAAACTTCACCAAGATGCGCCGCAATCCCACCGACGTGGAATTGATGATGTTCGCGCAGGCCAACTCCGAGCACTGCCGCCACAAGATCTTCAACGCCAAATTCATCATCGACGGCGAGGAGCAGGAAAAGTCGCTGTTCCGCATGATCCGGGACACCCACGACGCCAATCCGCAAGGCACGCTGGTGGCGTACAAGGACAACGCCTCGGTGATCGAAGGCGCTTTCATCGAGCGTTTCTATCCGCAGCCGGACGGCCACGGCTACGCTTACCACAGCGAGCCCACCGATATTCTGATGAAGGTGGAAACCCATAACCACCCGACGGCGATTTCGCCGTTCGCCGGCGCGTCCACCGGCAACGGCGGCGAAATCCGCGACGAGGGCGCCACCGGCCGCGGCTCGCGTCCCAAGGCCGGCATGACCGGTTTCACCGTATCCAATCTGAACATCCCCGGCTTTGTGCAGCCGTGGGAACGTTACAGCGACGTAGCGGCGCAATACGGCAAGCCGGAGCGCATCGCCTCCGCCTTGCAGATCATGCTGGAAGGTCCTATCGGCGGCGCGGCGTTCAATAATGAGTTCGGCCGTCCCAATCTGACCGGCTATTTCCGCACCTTCGAAGAAGTGGTGGAAGGCGAGATGCGCGGCTATCACAAGCCGATCATGATCGCCGGCGGCCTGGGCAATATCCAGCAGCAGCAAATCCACAAGAACGAGATTCCGGAAGGCGCGCTGCTGATTCAGCTGGGCGGCCCCAGCCTGTTGATCGGCCTGGGCGGCGGCGCGGCTTCGTCCATGGACACCGGCGCCAATAGCGCGGATCTGGACTTCGACTCCGTGCAGCGCGGCAACCCGGAAATCGAACGCCGTTGCCAGGAAGTGATCGACCGCTGCTGGCAGATGGGCGACGCCAACCCCATCGTGTCGATTCACGACGTGGGCGCCGGCGGTCTGTCCAACGCCTTCCCGGAGCTGGTGAACGACGCCGGCCGCGGCGCCATCTTCCATTTGCGCAAAGTGCACCTGGAAGAAAAGGGCATGACGCCGATGCAGATCTGGTCCAACGAGTCGCAGGAGCGCTATGTGATGGCGGTGCTGCCGCAGGATCTGGAACGCTTCACCGCGCTGTGCGAACGCGAGCGCTGCCCGTTCGCGGTGCTGGGCGTGGCCACCGACGACGGCCATCTGCAGGTGCGCGACGATCACTTCGACAACCATCCGGTGGACATGCCGCTGGAGGTGTTGCTGGGCAAGCCGCCGCGGATGACCCGCGACGTGAGCACCCGCGAGCGCGATCTGGCCATCTTCGACGCCTCGCGCTTTGAATTGAAGGAAACCGCGCTGCGCGTGCTGCGCAACCCGACGGTGGCGGACAAATCCTTCCTGATCACCATCGGCGACCGCACCGTGGGCGGCATGACCGCGCGCGATCAGATGGTGGGCCGCTGGCAGGTGCCGGTGGCGGACGTGGCCGTCACCACCATGGGTTTCAACACCTACCGCGGCGAAGCGATGGCGATGGGCGAACGCACGCCCACCGCGCTGTTCGACGCGCCGGCCTCCGGCCGCATGGCGATAGGCGAGGCGCTGACCAATATCGCCGCCTCTTTTGTCGGCCACCTGGGCAACGTCAAGCTGTCCGCCAACTGGATGGCCGCCGCCGGCCACCCGGGCGAGGAAGCGCGCCTGTACCGTACGGTGGACGCGGTGTCCAAGCTGAGCCAGGACCTGGGCATCAGCATCCCGGTGGGCAAGGATTCCTTGTCGATGAAGACGGTGTGGGAAGAGGCCGGCGAGAAGAAAGCCGTGACCGCACCGCTGTCGCTGATCATTTCCGCTTTCTCCCCGGTGGAAGACGTGCGCAAAACCGCTACGCCGGAGCTGAAAGAGGACAAAGACACCGATCTGATCCTGATCGACCTGGGCTACGGCCGCTGCCGTCTGGGCGGTTCCATCTACGGCCAGGTATGGAAGGCGATGGAAGGCAAGGCGCCGGACGTGGAAAGCCCGCACCAGTTGGCGGCCTTCTTCAACACCGTGCAGACGCTGTTGCGCGACGATATGTTGCTGGCCTATCACGACCGCTCCGACGGCGGCCTGTTCGTGACCTTGTCGGAAATGATGTTCGCCGGCCATATCGGCGTCACCATCGATCTGCAGGAACTGGTGATCGAGCGCAAGAACACCCAGCGCATCATCGACGACTTCGTGCAGCCCACTCAGGAAGCCGCCACCCATGGCCGCCTGATGCGGGTGCTGTTCAATGAAGAGCTGGGCGCGGTGTTGCAGGTGAAGAAATCCGACACGCCGGAAGTGATTTCGCGCTTCATGAAGGCCGGTATCGGCCGCGAGCTGTTCGTGATCGGCCGCGTGAACAACAAGGACCGCCTGGTGATCAAGCACCGCGGCGTGGAGTTGTTCAACGAGAGCCGTTCCGATCTGCACCGCGAATGGTCCGAGACCAGCGCCCGCATGCAGCGCCTGCGCGACAATCCGGCCTGCGCCGACAGCGAACACCTGCTGCGTTCCAGCCCGAAAGCGCCGGGTCTGAGCGCCAAGCTGAGCTTCGACGTGCACGCCGATCCGGCGGCGCCCTTCGTCGCCGGCGGCGCGCGTCCGCGCCTGGCGGTGCTGCGCGAGCAGGGCGTCAACGGTCAGCTGGAGATGGCGGCGGCTTTCGACCGCGCCGGTTTCGATACCGTGGACGTGCATATGAGCGACGTCATCAGCGGCCGCGTGTCGCTGGCGGACTTCAAGGGCCTGGCCGCCTGCGGCGGCTTCAGCTACGGCGACGTGCTGGGCGCCGGCGAAGGCTGGGCCAAGAGCATTCTGTTCAATCCGCGCGCCCGCGATCAGTTCGAGGCCTTCTTCGGCCGCGGCGACACTTTCGCGCTGGGCGTGTGCAACGGCTGCCAGATGATGTCCAATCTGTCGTCCATCATCCCGGGCGCCGAACACTGGCCCAAGTTCCACCGCAACGCTTCCGAGCAGTTCGAGGCGCGCTTCGCCATGGTGGAGGTGACGGCCTCGCCGTCCATCTTCCTGGGCGATATGGTGGGCAGCCAGCTGCCGGTGGTGGTCAGCCACGGCGAGGGTCGCGCGGTGTTCGCGCCGGGCGCGCAGGAGCAGGCGCTGACGGCGTTGCGCTATGTCGATTTCGACGGCCGCGCCACCCAGACCTATCCGCTGAACCCCAACGGCTCGCCGGCGGGCATCACCGGGGTGACCACGGCCGACGGCCGCTTCACCATCATGATGCCGCACCCGGAACGGGTGTTCCGCACCGTGCAGAACAGCTGGCACCCGGCGGATTGGGGCGAGAACGGCGCTTGGTACCGGATGTTCGCCGCTGCCCGCCGCTGGGTGGGTTGAGCGGGGCCATGGCGGGCCGGTGTTCCGGCCCATGGTGAACATGATCGAAACGGAAGCTTTGGCTTCCGTTTTTTTATGGTTCAGCGCGCTTTAAGCCCGTAGCCGGCGTCGCGGGCGGCCGCGCGCACCTCCTCCAGCAATAGCCGGGCTTTGCGCGGAATGCGGCGGTTGGCGAAGACGGCGTGCATCTGCGGATTGTCGCCGTGGCTGGAGACGATGCGGTAATCCGGGCACAGCCGCAGCAGCTGGCCGGCGCGCACCAGCGGCTCGGCCAGCCAATTGCCCAGACGGGCGACGCCCAGGCCGGCCAGCACGGCGTGGAGCACGGCGCTGCCGGAGCTGACGCGGTGCCAGGGCGTCAGATTGAGGCTGAGCTGGTGGCCGGCGGACACGAAATTCCAGGCTTTCAGCACGCGCGGCGCGGAGTGGATCAGCACCCGGTGCTCCGGCAGTTGTTCCGGCGTTTGCGGCGCGCCGTGGCGCTCGACGTAGGCCGGGCTGGCATAGAGGTGGCGCTGGTAATCCCACAGCGGGTAGCCGATCAGCTCGCTGGAGGCGGGGAAGGCGCCGCGGATGCTGAAGTCCAGCTTCTCGCGTATCGGGTCCAGTATGGTGTCGCTGTACAGCACGTCGAAGCGCAGCTCCGGGTTGGCGTCGGCCATGCGGGTCAGCACCGGCGGCAACAGAGCGTGGCTCATCGCCTCCGGCGCGGAAAAGCGCAGCAGACCGCGCGGCGCCTCGCTCAAGGCCGCCAGCTCGTCCTCGGCTTCTTCCTGCAGGTCCAGCATTTTGCGCGCCGCGGCGTAATAGCTTTCGCCGGCCAGGGTCAGATTGACCTGTTTTTGCGAGCGCGCCAGCAGGCTGCCGCCCAGCGCTTCTTCCAGCGTCTGCACCGCGCGGGTGGCGCTGCTGGGCGATGTGCCCAGCTGGCGCGCGGCGGCGACAAAGCTTTTTCTTTCCACCACCGCGCAGAACACGCGCAATTCCCATAAGGATTTCATCCCGGCCCCGGTATTCTGATTGCGATTTTCGCAATACGGTATTGCAAGCACGCTTGGCTGGCAAGGCATAGAATCTTGTCCTAACTGTAAGCGGCGCGGAGCCGGGAGAAGTGGATGCTGTTGACCTTGAGTTTTTTGTGCGTGATTGCCTTCGCCGCCGGCCTGGTGGACGCGGCGGTGGGCGGCGGCGGCCTGATTCAGATTCCGGCCCTGTTCAGCGCCTTGCCCAATCTGGCGCCGGCCACGGTGTTCGGCACCAATAAGCTGGCGGCGGCCATGGGCACGCTGTCCGCCGCGCGTTCCTATCTGAAGCGGGTCAAGGTGCCGTGGCGCTTGGTGCTGCCGGCGGCGGTGGCGGCCTTCTTCATGTCCATCGCCGGCGCGGCCACGGTCAGCCTGATCGACAAGGCCGTGCTGCGCCCCCTGGTGTTGGCGCTCCTGGTGGTGATGGCGGTGTACACCTTGTGGAAGAAGGACTTCGGCTCCCTGCACAAGCCGGTGGCGATAGGCCGGCGCGAAATGGCGATAGGCATGGCCATCGGCGGCGCCATCGGTTTTTACGACGGCCTGTTCGGCCCCGGCACCGGCAGCTTTCTGATGTTTTTGTTCATCCGCTTCTTCGCTTTCGATTTTCTGCACGCCTCGGCCTCGGCCAAGGTGGTGAACCTGACCACCAACTGCGCGGCGCTGCTGTTCTTCATCCCCGCCGGTCATGTGCTGTTCCAGTACGCGCTGCCGATGGCGGTGTGCAATATGGCCGGCGCGACAGTGGGCACCTGGGTGGCGATGAAGAAGGGCACCGGCTTTGTGCGGGTGCTGTTCCTGCTGTTGACCAGCACCTTGATCCTCAAGCTGGGCTGGGACATCTTCCACGGCTGAGCGTCTGTTCAAGTCCGCCGCGCTGGACCGGGCGCGGCGGGCGCCGTTGCGCAAGGCGCATGCGCCGCCTCCCTTCCGTTTCTTCCTTTCCTCCCTCCTTGTCTCGCCTAATTCTCGGGATGTTGAACGGCCTCCGGACCGGGCCGGCTTTTGAACTCTGGCGCGGCCTCCTTTATGATGCGGGTTGTCGCCATCTGCGCAGAGAGTTTATGCATCCATCACGTTGTCCGCCCGCGGCGCGGGCGCGGCATTTGCGCGAGCTGCCCAATATCGGCCCCAGCCTGGCCGAGGATTTGCGCCTGCTCGGCATCGAAGAGCCGCGCCAATTGCGCGGCGCCGAGCCTTTGCGGCTGTACCACCGTTTGTGCGAACTGACCGGAACCCGGCAGGACCCGTGCGTGCTGGATACGCTGATGTCGGTGGTCCATTACATGGACAGCGACGAGGCGCGGCCGTGGTGGAGCTTCACCGCCGAGCGCAAGGCGAAAGGCGGCTACTGATGGCGCGGCCGGACGCCGATTCCAAGCTGACCGCCTGCCACGATTGCGATCTGCTGATGCGGGTGGCGTTGAAGGGGGAGGGCCGGGCGTGCTGCCCGCGCTGCGGCGCTTTGGTGCGCCGTTACGGCGCGCAGCGGCAGGACGCCGAGCTGGCGCTGCTGCTGACCGGGGTGATCGCCTTTCTGCTGGCCAACGTCTATCCGGTGGTGACCCTGGAGGCCGCCGGAGCCCGCAGCGCGGCCACCTTGTGGCAGACGGTGGTGGCGCTGGAGCGCCAGGGCATGTTGTCGGTGGCGATGCTGGTGATGTTCACCGGCATCGTGATGCCTTCGCTGGAGCTGGGCAGCATGCTCTATGTGCGGCTGCCGCTGGCCTTCGGCCATGTGCCGCGCGGCTTTCCCTGGCTGATGCGGCTGAAGATACTGACCCGCCCGTGGTGCATGGTGGAAGTGTTTTTGCTGGGCATCCTGGTGTCCCTGGTCAAACTGGTCAGCCTGGCCACCGTGCACGTGGGCGTGGGCCTGATGGCCTTGTTCGCCTTGATCGTGTTGATGGCGGCCAGCGCCAGTCGTTTCAATCCGGAAGACTTGTGGGAGCGTTGTCAGCAATGTCGGACTACCGCGTGAAAACCGCTGCGCAGTCCGGCCTGTGGCTGTGCCACGGCTGCGGGCTGCTGTGCCGGGCCGGAGAAGGCACCCAATCCTGCCCGCGCTGCCACGCCGCGCTGCACTCGCGCAAGCCGCACAGCCTGCAGCGCAGCTGGGCCTTGCTGCTGGCGGCGATGGTGGCCTATCTGCCCGCCAATCTGCTGCCTATCATGGAAACCTCCACCATCATGGGCATGCAGAACGACACCATCATGAGCGGGGTGGTGTATTTGTGGAAATCCGGCTCCTGGCCGCTGGCGCTGGTGGTGTTCACCGCCAGCGTGCTGGTGCCGCTGTTGAAGATTCTGGCCTTGCTGCTCTTGCTGGTGACGGTGCAGCTGGGTTCCGGCTGGGCGCCGCGGCAACGGACGCGGCTGTATCGGGTGGTGGAGGTGATCGGCCCGTGGTCGATGTTGGACATTTACGTGGTGGCCCTGATGGTGGCGCTGGTGCAATGGCAGTCGCTGGCGTCGATCAAGGCCGGGCCGGGGGCGATCGCCTTCGGCACGGTGGTGGTGCTGACCATGGTGGCGGCGATGAGTTTCGATCCCAGGCTGATCTGGGATCAGGTAAAGGAAGACGATGAGCAGTGATCAACCCGAAAAACCGGCCGCAGCCGGCGAGGACTTGCCGGCCGCGGTGCCGGTGAAGCGGCGGCGCTGGTCGCCGTCGCTGGTGTGGCTGATTCCGGTGGTGGCGGCGGTGATTGGCGGCTGGCTGGCGGTGAGCGCGGTCTTATCGCGCGGGCCCACCATCACCATCGCCTTCCAGAACGCGGAAGGGCTGGAGGCGGGCAAAACCCGGATCAAGTACAAGGACGTGGAGATAGGCGAGGTGAAGGCGGTGTCGGTGAGTTCGGACCGTCAGTCCATCCTGGTCACCGCGGAGCTGAGCAAGAATGTGGACGATTACCTGGTGGCGGACAGCCGTTTCTGGGTGGTGCGGCCGCGCATCTCCGGCGGCAGCGTGTCCGGTCTGGGCACGGTGCTGGGCGGCTCCTACATCGGCATGGACGTGGGCAAGAGCAAGGAGCGCCGCACCGAGTTCAAGGGCCTGGAAGTGCCGCCCATCATCAACGCGGACCTGCCGGGCAAGATGTTCGTGCTGCGCTCCGACAATCTGGGCTCGCTCAACGCCGGCTCGCCGGTGTATTTCCGCCGCGTGCCGGTGGGCCAGGTGGTGGGCTACGAGCTGGACCCGGCCGGTAGCGCGGTGAAGCTGTCGGTCTTCGTCAACGCGCCCTATGATCACTTCGTCACCGTCAACAGCCGCTTCTGGCACGCCAGCGGCATCGACGTGGCCATCGGCGCCAACGGCCTGAGCGTCAACACCCAGTCCTTGGCGGCGATTGCGCTGGGCGGCATCGCCTTTGAAACCCCGCTCAGCGACGGGCCGGACAAGGCGCCGGACGCCAAATACCTGTTCCTGCTCAATGAAACCCGCGAAAAAGCGCTGCAGAACCGCGACCGGGAAACCCAGTCCTTCCGGCTGAAGTTTCGGCAGTCGGTGCGCGGCCTGACCGTGGGCGCGCCGGTGGATTTCCGCGGCATCACCTTCGGCGAAGTCACCGCCATCGGCATCGAATACGCGGCGGCGCGCAAGGACTTCGACATGACGGTGGACATCCGCACCTATCCCAGCCGGCTCAACACCCTGTCCGGCGATCACAGCCTGTCGGCCAAGATTTCCGTGGAATCGCTGGTGCGCAACGGCCTGCGCGCCCAACTGCGCTCCGGCAGCTTGATCACCGGCCAGCTTTACGTGGCGCTGGACTTCTTCCCCGAGGCCAAGCCGGCCAAGGTGGCGGTGCGCAACGGCATGACCGAGTTGCCGACGCTGCCGGGCGATCTGGAAGAACTGCAGCGGGTATTGCAGCGCATTGCGCGCCGGCTGGACAAGGTGCCGTTCGACAGCATAGGCGAGGAGCTGAATCAATCGTTGAAATCGCTGCACCAGACGCTGGACGGCATGCGCAAGCTGTCCGAGAACATGGACGGCAAGGTGCTGCCGCAGGCGGTGAAAACGCTGGAAGACTTGCAGAAAACGCTGGAAAGCACGCGCCAGACGATGCAGGCGGATTCGCCGCTGCAGCAGGACGTGCGCGCGGCGGCGCAGGAAGTGTCGGAAACGGCGCGCAGTTTCCGCGCGCTGGCCGATTACCTGGACCGCCATCCGGAAGCGTTGATACGCGGCAAGGGAGAGAAAAAATGAAATCCATCGCGCTGAGCTTGATCATGCTGGCGCTGCTAAGCGCCTGCGCCTCGCCGCCCACCACCTTCCATCAATTGCGGCCGGCGTTGTCGACGGCGGCCGCGACCCCCGTGCTGGGCGTCAGCGTGATGGTGGGGCCGGCTAGCCTGCCCGCGGGGCTGGAGCGCCCCCAGCTGGTAGTGGAAGACGCCGCCGGCAATGTCGAATTGCTGGACTTGCAACGCTGGGCCGGTCCGCTGGACCGCATGCTGACGCAAGCCGTGGCGGCGGACCTGTCCCGCTCGCTGGGCCTGGCCAGTATCTACGCCTATCCGCAACCGGGCATGGGCGGCGGGGACGTCCGCTTATTGCTGGACGTGCGCCAGCTGCGCCTGCGTCCGGGGCGCGACGCCTCGCTGGAAGTGGCTTGGCAGGCGCTGCCGACGCAGGGCGACAAACGGCCGCTGGCCAGCGGTTATTTCCTGCAGAGCCAGCCTTTGGCGACGCCGGACGCCGCGGCGGCCGCGGCCGGCCTGCAGACGCTGGTGACCGAGCTGGGCCGCCGGCTGGCCGGCGAGTTGGGGCCGGCTCTGGCCGGCTTCAAGCGCTAGGAGGGGCCGGCGGGCGCCGTTGCGCCCACGGTCTGGCCTGCTCCAACTGGCGGGCCAGCCGCAGCAGGGTCAGGTCGTCGCCGCAGCGCGCGACGAATTGCACGCCTATCGGCAGCCCGGCCTGGCTCCAGTACAGCGGCACGCTCATTGCCGGCTGTCCGCTCATATTGAAGGGTATGGTCCAGCCCAGATACTCCATCAGACGGCGCGAAGTGGCTGGAATCAACTGGCCGAAGCGCAAAGTCCAATCCCAGCCCAGCTTGCCCAGCATCCAGCGCGAGATCGCGGTTTCGGCGGCGCTGGGCCCCAGGCCGCCGACGAGGGCGG
This sequence comes from Chromobacterium sp. S0633, assembly GCF_024158805.1. Classification (NCBI taxonomy): domain Bacteria; kingdom Pseudomonadati; phylum Pseudomonadota; class Betaproteobacteria; order Neisseriales; family Chromobacteriaceae; genus Chromobacterium; species Chromobacterium sp. S0633. The sequence continues at coordinate 46,671 of NZ_JAMZGH010000002.1, forward strand.
GCGGCTGGTTCAGGGTCGGGGTGGCCAGCGCGTCGTAGCGCTGGTGGAAGGTTTCCATGATCCGGGCCTGCTCCCAGGCGAAACCGCGCGCCCAGGCCAGCTCTCCGGCGCTGAGCCGCTCGCCGTAGCGCGCCAGCGCCCAGCTGGCCGCTTCCAGTTGCTGGTGGCGCGCCGGCTTGCCGGTGCGGCGCTCGATGTCGCGCAGCAGGCCGGCCATCTCGCCGCAGATGATGGCCAGCATCGCGCGGTTGTATTCCTCCGGCGACGCCAGCGGCGGCGACGCTTCTTCCACCTCGTGTCCCAGCTCGGTCAGCAAGGCCAGCGCGTCGTCCAGCGCGGCGGCGCAGTCCGGGTGCAGCGCGCCGCCCAGGATAGGGCGCTTGCTCCAGGCGACGCGCAGCTTGCCGGGCTCGCGCTGATGCGCGGCGAAAAAGCTTTGTTCCGGCGCCGGCCAGTAATAGGCCTCGCCGCCGCGCGGGCCGCCGGCCAGCAGGTCCAGCATCGCCGCGCTGTCGCGCACGCTGCGCGTCAGCGCGTGTTGGCAGACCAGGCCCTGCCAGCCCTCGCTGTAGTCCGGTCCGGCCGGGCCGCGTCCGCGGCTGGGCTTGAGGCCGAACACGCCGCAGTTGGAGGCGGGAATACGGATGGAGCCGCCGCCGTCGCCGCCGTGGGCGATGGGCACGATGCCGGCGGCCACCGCCGCGGCCGAGCCGCCGCTGGAGCCGCCCGGGGTGCGGGTCAGGTCCCAGGGATTGCGGCTGAGGCCGTAGACCTCGGATTCGGTGTAGGGGCTGAGGCCCAGTTCAGGCGTGGCGGTTTTGCCGATGAAGATCAGGCCGCCCTGGCGATAACGTTGGATGATGTCGGCGTCGCGCGGCGCGACGTAGCCGTCGAACAGGCGGCTGCCGTTGCGAGTGGGCACGCCGGCGATGTCGGCCAGCAAATCCTTGATCAGCACCGGGCAGCCGGCAAGCGGGCCGGCGCCTTGCGCTTGCCGCAACTGGGCCTGAGCCTGTTCCGGCAGCGGCAGGCAGACCGCGTTCAGCGCCGGATTCCAGCGCTCCAGCCGTGCCTGGGCGGCGGCCGCGGCCTCGCCGGCGCTGATCTGGCCATCGGCGATCAGCTGGGCCAGGCCAATGCCGTCGTAGTCTTCGTATTCATTGAAACAGTTCATGCCTGCCTCCGGGGGCTTGGCTGGCGCTCCATGGCGTACCAGCATAGTCGAACAAGACGGCTTGATGTACTGATTGCGACTAAATAAAATCGAATGCGATGGTTTTCTTGTCTTGATGATGCAATATGAATTTTACGGGGGAGGCGTGGCAATGCGCAATCTGAGGGCGGGAGTTGGTTTCTTGGGTTTGCTGATGGCGGTCGGGGCGGTTGCCGAAACACCAGGACACTCGCAGGCCCCGCGCAAGGAGTCGGTTTACGCCTATGCCGAATTGGCTAAGGGGCGGGCGGCCTTCGACGCATTCCGCGCGCTGGCACCGGGCTCCTCGCTGCGCTATCGCCTTTATCCACATCCGCCGCGGGCGGGAGTAGGGCTATTTTGGCGCGATGGCAGTGGGGGCAAAGGCATGGTCAAGCTCGCCAGCGACTACAGCTTTGCCCTGGATGAGTTGGCGGGGCTGGCGCAGCGCAAAGCACTGTTGGTGGCGAACCTGCCCCCGGTGGAGTTGAGTTGGCGTCCGGTGGTACGCAGCAAAGGTCTGCCCGCCAATACCCGGCGGCTGGGAGATTTGCGACTGGAGTGCTTGGTGGGGGTCCAGAGTAGGGTGAGCTTGCGGGATGAGAGGGAGGTGGCCTGCTTGCCGGTAGTGGAGGCCGCGTGTCAGGAGGATGTGGTGGCCTGCGCGCGCAAGGCTTCAGCGGCCTTGGGTGAGGCGATGCTCAAGGGGCTGGCGCGCTTGCAGAGCGAGAAAAACCCTTATGAGCAAGGGCGCGTTCAATACTTGTTCATTGCTGACAAGCCGGTGTTCAGCGTTACCTTGTTGGAGCGTGGCAAGCAGTTCACCTTGCCCGTCATCTGGCTTTACGGTCGCGCTGAGTCGTTCACACCGTTCTTTCAATGGCCGTACCCGCGTGAGTATTTGTATTCGGTGCCGCTGGATGTAGGGGCATGGTCTGACGATGCGCAAGTCGTGTTGGAACCCATGATTGGGGAGGGCGGCAAATGAAAAAGCGATGGTGGGCGCTATGTTGCGTTTGTTGGTTGATGGGGTGCGCCAGCAGCGGAAGCAGGCAGTTGGCGGAAGTGGATGAACCGGCGGTGAAGCGAATGCTGCAAAGCGGAGGCAGCCAGCGCGAGGTGCTTGATGCTTTTGGGGAGCCGCAGGACCGAATACGTTTTTCCAGCAATCGTGAATTGTGGGTGTACAGCTATGTTCAGTATCGGCCTCAGTTGCAAAACTTCACCGACCTGGGGCCCTTGTTCAGTGCGCAGAACCGTTACGACAAGGAGCTGGTGTTATTGTTTGACGTTGGGGGTAAGGTACTGCAGTGGCGCTTGTCCACCAGAGAGGAGGTGCGTGGTACCGGGGTGCTGAATAAGTCCCCAACAGGAGGGTGATGGTTGGCGCATAGCCAGTTGCAGTGGCATCCCCTACAATAGCGGGAATGCAACAGCGGACTTGCCGGTGGTTGCGGGTGGCCCGAGCGTCTGTCTTGGAAGATGGAGACGGAGCGGGCGCCGCAGCGGGCGCAAGCCGCTTTTTTTATTACGGAACGAAATGATGGAACCAGTGCGCCTGTCGAAACGCATGGCCGAGTTGGGTTTGTGCTCGCGCCGCGAGGCCGATAGCTATATCGAACAAGGGTGGGTGAAAGTGGACGGCGAGGTGGCCGTCCTCGGGCAGAAAGTGCTGCCGCACAATCTGATCGAAGTGGACAAGAAGGCGCAGGACGCTCAAGCCTCGCGCGTCACCATCCTGCTGAACAAGCCCATGGGTTACGTGTCCGGCCAGGCCGAGGACGGCTACGAGCCGGCGGTGGTGCTGGTCAAACCGGAAAACCAGTGGGCGGAGGACAAGAGCCGCCGCCGGTTTTCTGCGCAGCATCTGAGAGGGCTGGCGCCGGCCGGCCGTCTGGACATCGATTCGGTGGGCCTGTTGATCCTGACCCAGGACGGCCGGGTGGCCAAGCAGATCATCGGCGAGCATTCCAGCGTGGACAAGGAGTACCTGGTGCGGGTGGAGGGCGAACTTTCCGAAGAAGGTTTGAGTCTGCTCAATCACGGTCTGGAGCTGGATGGTAAAAAATTGCTGCCTGCCACCGTGGCTTGGCAAAACGAGGATCAGTTGCGTTTTGTGCTGCGCGAGGGCAAGAAACGCCAGATCCGCCGCATGTGCGAACTGGTGGGCTTGCGCGTGGTAGGCCTGAAGCGGATTCGCATCGGCAAGGTCAAGCTGGGCAATCTGCCCACCGGCCAATGGCGCTATCTGCGCGACGACGAATCGTTTTGATCCGGCCGGACGGCCGGTTGTCAGTGGGGGACGCATGTTAGGGCGCTTGTTGCAAAGATGGGGGCTGGATGCCGAAAGCCGGCAGCAGCAGCGGGAGTTGACGCAGGCGATAGAGAGCCTGGTCGACGGCACGGACAAGCGTTTGCGCCTGTCTCCCGGCTATCTGGACGCGCTGGCCCCGGGCATGCGCGTCACCCAGGCCTATCTGGCCGAGTTGCCCAGCCGAATGCCGGAGCCGCTGACGCTGTCCTTGCGCGGCTTTGCGCAGGACCCGCGGCTGGGCTTGCTGTTTTCCGGGCCGGCCAGCCTTTTGTCCTGCCTGCGGCAGAGCGAAGCCTTGCGCAATTTCTTCCTGTCCGCCAGCCAGGGCGACGAGGCCTGGGCCTTGTTGTCGATGGCGCGCAGCGAAACCGGCCGCCTGGGCGTGGCGATGGAGGGCGGGGAGCTGCGCCGCGAAGTGCCGCAGCAGGTGGTGAGCTTCGACGGTCATAGGCTGGCCATGCCCTGCGCGTCGCGCGAGCTGCTGCTTGAGAGCAGCGCGCGGCGCAGCGAGGAAATGCTGGTCACGGTGATCGCGCGGCGGCTGAACCTGCTGGAGCAGTTGCGCCAGACCTTGGACAACGAGATGTCGCGGCTGCAATTGCGCTTGAGCGTGCTGCGTTGCGAGGCCGGCACCGTGGTGGACGGCTCCTCGGACGGTTCGCCCTTGCCCGATACCTGCGAAGGGGTGCAGCGGCGCATGGCCGAGATCGAGCCCCAATTGCGCGAGGCGCGCGGCGCGCTGAGCCTTGAGGGCTTGCTGGAGACGGTGCGCCATGTGCTGGAGCATCCGGCCGAATATTTTCGGCTGGAATGGCGGACCTTGTACCTGAACCGCATGGGGATCAAGCAGGACGCGCCGGGCGAAGACTCCACCGAACTGGAGTTCGAGGAGCTGGTGTTGGGGCAGGCCCAGCCTTTGCGCCGCGCCTTGATGCCGGTGCGGGTGACGCGCCAGGCGCTGGCGGAACTGGAGCGGGAATTCGGCAGCGACTGAGACGGGGCCCGACTACGCCAAAGCGGGCTGTGCAAAGCCGAAACAAGGGCTATGCTGGAACTGTATAGTCGCTTTCGATCAGCCTTCAGGGCGGCTGATTGAGTCTGCCCCGGCACCAGGCCGGGGTTTTTTTGCGCCCGCCGCATCGCAATGGGATATTTTGCGCCGGGAATGCGTGAAACGCCCGTCAGGGCTTGCTTTGTGCTATCCTTGCGCCCCTCTTCAGCAACGACCGTGACCCGTCACTCAAGCCATGAAAGATCCTTGCGATCACTACACCTTCGATCTGATTGGCGGCGTCCGCAAAAAGCCGGGACGCAAGCCCTTGGGCGAGCGCGCGATGACGGTGGCCGAGCGCAAGCGGCGCAGCCGCGAACTGCGCCGCAGCCGCCTGCAGGAGCTGTCGGTGACGGTGGAACTGAGCCGGGACGCGCAGAAGTCGCTGGATAAAATGATAGAGTGGTGGGGCGTCAGCAAGAAGGAGGCGATCAACCGCGCGCTGATGATAGCCTGTCAATCGCAGACCGGGCGCACCGCGCAGCTGTTCGAGTTTGAACTGCCGCCGGAGGCGCGGCGCAAGGGCAAGAAGGCGGACGGCGGCAAGCCGGGCGCTTGATACGGAACCTCATAGGCAAAAGGCCGGGCGAATGCCCGGCCTTTTGCTATTCGCGCACAGGCGTTCAGCCGTAGCGTTTGGCGGCTTCGATCGCCAGGCCGCTGCCGATGCTGCCGAACAGATCGCCTTCCACATGGCGGGCCTGGGGCAGCAGGCGCTTGATGCTGTCGCGCAGCGCCGGCACGCCGCTGGAACCGCCGGTGAAGAAGACGGTGTCGATGTCGTCGGCCTGCGCGCAGGCGTCGGTCAGCAATTGGCGCACGGTGGCGCCGATCTGGCCCAGCATCGCATCTATGCTGTGATTGAATTGATCGCGGCTCAACTCGCAATGCAGGCCGGCCTCGATATGCCCCAGGTCCAGCCGGTGCTGCGCCTCGTCCGATAGTGCGATCTTGGCGGCTTCCACCTGCATCGCCAGTCGGTGGCCGGCGCGGTCCTGGATCAGGCGGAACAGGCGGTCCAGCACCTGCGGCTGCGCCGCGTCGCGGTGCACGTCCTGCAGGTCCATCCAGGCCTTGCGGGTGTAGGCGAAGTTGATGGTGTGCCAGGTGGCCAGGTTGAAGTACTGGCTGGACGGCATCTCCGCGTTGTTGCGCAGCCGGCTCTTGAAGCCGAACAGGGGCATCACGCCGTGCAGGCTCAATTGCTTGTCGAAGTCCGTGCCGCCGATGTGGACGCCGCCGGTGGCGAGAATGTCGTCGAGGCGCTCGTCCAGGCGGTGGCGCTCGGGCGCCAGGCGGATCAGGGTGAAGTCCGAGGTGCCGCCGCCGATGTCGACGATCAGCACCAGCTCTTCGCGCTCCAGCCGGGCTTCGTAGTCGAAGGCGGCGGCGATGGGTTCGAACTGGAAGGACACGTCCTTGAAGCCCACCTGGCGCGCGATCTCGCCCAGCGTGGTCTCGGCTTCGGCGTCGGCCTTGGGGTTGTCGTCGACAAAGTGCACCGGGCGGCCCAGCACCACTTGTTCGAACGGGCGCTCGGCGGCGCGGTCGGCGCGCAGCTTCAATTCCTGGATGAACAGGCTGAGCAGGTGGCGGAAAGGCAGGGCCTTGCCTTGCACTTCGGTTTGGCTGTCGATCAGGTTGGAGCCCAGCAGGCTTTTCAGCGAGCGCATCAGCCGGCCTTCGTAGCCTTCCATGTATTCCTGCAGCGCCAGCCGGCCGAACACGGAATGATCTTCCTCGTAATTGAAGAAAACCACCGAGGGCAAGGTGATCTTGCCGTCCTCCAGCGTCAATAGAGTGGCTTGGTTCGGGCGCAGCCACCCCACGGTGGAGTTGGATGTGCCAAAGTCAATGCCGCAGGCGCGGGCCGTAGTCTGCGTGTTCATATTCCCTCCCGTAAAGCGAGGCGCGATGGTACGCGGATTGGCGCGGCAAGGGAAGGCTTTGGCAACCGAATCAAGCGTTTTGTCGCTTTGGCGGCTTCGGCCGCGCCTGTCTTTTGGCCGGGGCGCGCGGTGGCCGCAACGCAATGGGTATATGCTGAAAGCGCGTCCCGCAGGAGCCGGGGCGGGTAATGGACTGAATGGAAAGGATCCAGGCATGAATAAACTGATCGTGATGTTTGTTGCATTGGCGCTGGGGAGCGGCGGCCTGTCCGGCTGCGCGAACATGTCCGAAACCCAGAAAGACACCGGTACCGGCGCGGCGATTGGCGCGGTGGCCGGCGCGGTGCTGGGCGGCCTGACCGCCGGCGGCAACCCTGGCCGCAGCGCCGCCACCGGCGCGGCCCTGGGCGCGGCGCTGGGCGCCGGCGGCGGCTATTTGTGGTCCAAGCACATGCAGGAGCAGAAGGCGGCGATGGAGCAGGCGACCAAGGGTTCGGGCGTCAGCGTCAGCCAGACCGCGGACAATCAGCTGAAGCTGGACATCCCGAGCGATGTGTCTTTTGACGTGGGCCGCTACGACATCAAGCCCAATCTGCGGCCGATTCTGGACCGTTTCGCCGCCACCTTGAACCAGAACCCGGTGACCACGGTGAAGATCGTCGGCCATACCGACAACACCGGCTCCAATGCGGTCAATGACCCGCTGTCGCTGAACCGCGCCCGCGCCACGCGCGACTATCTGACCGCGCGCGGCGTGGCGGAGGGGCGGATCAGCATCGCCGGCCGCGGCTCGCATGAGCCGGTGGCGAGCAACGCCAGCGCCTCGGGGCGGGCGAAGAACCGGCGGGTGGAAATCTTCGTGGGCGAAGCCGCGCGCGGTTGACGCGGGCGGACGGAGCGATGCGGGGCGGGCGCCGTAAACGGCGCGCCGCCCTTTGTGTTTTTCTGCCGAGGCATGCGCAGGCTGTCTGTTAAATTTTAAATGTAATACGTAATATATTTTAAAGCGACGCTTTGCTAGAATGTCGGCCACGACAAACGGGCATTTTCAGGCATGGCGACAGATATTTATTCGCGCATCCGGCAGGCGGCGTTCGAGCTGGTGGGCGAAGGCGTATGGCCGACGGTGATGGAGGTGAGGGCCAGGATAGGCGCGGGCTCCAACACCACGATCAACAACACCTTGAAAGAATGGCGGCAGGAGTTTCTGTCGCGGGTGGCGGTGTCGTCGCGGCGGCCGGATTGGCCGGCCGGCCTGGCCGAAGCCTTTGAACAAGTGTGGCAGCGGGCCTGCGACGAGGCGGACGGGCGGCTGGAGTCTTTGCGTCAGGACGCGGAAACCGCGGTGGCCCAGGCCGCGGCGGAGACCCGCGAGCTGGAAGCCGGCCTGGCGGCGCGCCAGGCCGAGTTGCAGTCCGCCTTGCGCGAGCTGGAGTTGCGCGCCGCGAGGCTGGCGGACTTGGAAGGACGCTTGCAGGGCGAGGAAACCCGGCGCCAGATGTTGGAGCGGGCGCAGCTGGAGCAGGAGTCGAGGCTGGAGCAGTCCAGGAAGGAGCTGTCCGAGCTTAGGCGTCAGGCGGAGCAACGTCAGCAGGAACTGGAAGAGCGCGCCGAGCTGAAAGTGCAGGAGGCGCGGGAGGAAGCCGCGCGGCGCGAGGCGCTGGCCTATGAGCGGCTGGAAGGTTTGCGGCTGCGGCTCTACGAACAGATGGAAGAGGAGCGCCGGGCGATGCAGCAGGCGCAGGCGCGCCAGGAAGAGGCTTTGCAACAAAGCCGGCGCGAGCGGACGCGGCTGGAAAGCGAGTGGCGCGACCGTCTGGCGGAGCGCGAGCGAGACAACGGTCGTTTGGAGGCGAGGCTGGAGTGGCTGGAAGGGCGCAGCGCCGCCTTGGAGCAGGATGCGTTGCGGCAGGCGGTGCAGTTGGAGCAGACTTCGGCGCGCTTGCTGGATATGGCCAGCGAGAACAGCCGGCTGGCCGGCGAGGTGAATCTGGGCGCCGAGCGGCAGCTGGCGCGTTTGGTCGAGATTCTGGCCGGTTCGCGCCAGGAGCTGTTGGCGCTGGACGAGGCGGGCTTGCGCGAATGGCTGGGGCGGCAACTGCAATTGCCCCTGCTGGGCTAGCTCGCTCCGGACGCGTGTTTCTACTAAGTGCTTGCCACGATGCCGGCGGAAGCCGGCTTTGCTAGTTTGACGTGAGGATTGTCTTGATTGGAGGCAATATGACTTTCGTCGAATATTATCGCGCGCCGGCGCTGATCTCCCTGCTGGCCTTGTTCGTGTGGTCCGGCTTGTGCTGGGCGGACGGCGGCTCTTTCTGGCAGGGTTTGCTGGCGATGGCCGCGGGCAAGAATCTGTCCATTCTGTCCGGTCTGGCCGTGTTCTGGGTTCTGGAGCTGGCGGGACGCGCGTGGTCTAGATCCCGCGAGGGGCGAGACCCTATGCATTTGCAGTCGTAGCCGGCGGCAAGGGCCGGCAATGAAAAGCGCGCCAAAGGGCGCGCTTTTTTCATGGCCGCGGCGGCCTCGCAAGCTCTTGAGGCCGGTTTGCGGGCTTTCTCAGAACAAGCGGGCCAGCCCCGCGGCGATGCGCTCCAGGTATTCGGCGTCCACCGCGTCGAAGCTGGCCGGTTCGCTGGAGTCCACATCCAGCACCGCGACCACTTCGCCGGCGGCGTTGCGGACGGGCACCACGATTTCCGAACGGGCGCTGGAGGAGCAGGCGATATGGCCGGGGAAAGCGTCGACATCTTCCACCACCAGGGTTTTTTCGGCCTGCCAGGCGCTGCCGCACACCCCTTTGCCAAACGGGATGCGAGTGCAGGCGATCGGGCCCTGGAAGGGGCCAAGCACCAGTTGCTTGTCCTTGACCAGGTAGAAGCCGGTCCACAGCCAGTCGAAGCTGCTGTGCAAGGCGGCGCAGAGATTGGCCAGCGCGGCGATCTGATCGGTTTCGGACTCAATCAGCGCCAGCGCCTGCGGCAATAGGGTTTGATAGCGCTCTTGTTTGTCGGCGCCGTGGATGATCAGCTGTTCTGCCATGGGGTGTCGTCGGGGTGTGGCTTGGGAAAGCGACAGCATACACAGCGGGCGGGCAAAAGAAAACGCCGCCCGGCGGGGCGGCGTTGCGCGGCGGGCCGGGGCCCGTTTACATCATGTGTTGACCGCCGTTCATCGCCACGTTGGCGCCGGTGATGAAGCCGGCTTGTTCGGAGGCGAGGAAGGCGACCAGGGCGGCGATTTCCTCGGGCTTGCCCAGGCGGCCCACCGGAATCTGCGCCACGATCTTGTTGCGCGTCTCCTCCGCCACCGCCATCACCATATCGGTGGCGATATAGCCGGGCGAAATGGTGTTGACGGTCACGCCCTTGCGCGCCACTTCCTGCGCCAGGGCCATGGTGAAGCCGTGCATGCCGGCCTTGGCGGCGGAGTAGTTGGTCTGGCCGAACTGCCCCTTCTGACCGTTGATCGAGGAGATGTTGATGATGCGGCCGAAGCCGCGGTCGCCCATGCCGTCCACCACCGGCTTGGTCATATTGAACAGGGAGTCCAGATTGGTGCGCAGCACCGCGTCCCAATCGTCCTTGGTCTGCTTCTTGAAACTGCAGTCGCGGGTGATGCCGGCGTTGTTGACCAGCACGTCCACCGGCCCCAGGTCTTTGGCCACCTTTTCGGCCAGTGCCTTGCAGGCTGCGGTGTCGGTGACGTCGCATTGGTAGGCGTGGATATCCTTGAGTCCCAGCCCCTTCATGTCGGCGAGCCAGGCTTGTTCGCGGCCGGGCTTGCTGTAGGTGGTGACTACGATGTGACCGCTTTCCGCCAGGGCTTTGCAGATGGCGGTGCCAATACCGCCCATGCCGCCGGTTACGAGTGCGATTCGCTTAGTCATAGTGCTGGCTCCTTTTTTGGCTGTCTGTCTGGATATGCTTATGCGATACGACTTTCAGTTTTTTAGGATAAGTGAATTACCCGCGTATGTGAATGGAAAGTACGCACACCCTTCGTCACGGCTTGGACGGTGAAAGTTCATCCGTTAGACGTTGCAGCAAAGAGAGCCGGGACTTGGCGATGGCGCCCGATTCACATGCGGTCATGATGGCACAGTTCGGTTCCACGCGGTGCGAACAATTGTGGAAGCGGCATTGACCAATCAACGGGCGTATTTCCGGGAAGTAGCGGGTTAGTTCGGCGGCCTTCAAATGCTTGAGGCCAAACTCCTGCAGGCCGGGGGAATCGATCAGATGACTGTCCGCGTTCAGATGGTAAAGCGTGGCGTGAGTCGTGGTGTGGCGGCCGGAGTCCAGCGCGGTGGAAATGTCGCCGATGCGGGCGTTGGCGTCCGGCAGCAGCGCATTGGTCAGCGTGGACTTGCCCATGCCGGACTGGCCGACGAAGACGCTGGTCTGGCCTTGCAGCAAGGGCAGCAGCGGCGCGACGTCCTGCTTGGCGGACAGGGTGACCACTTGGTAGCCCAGTTGGCGGTACAGCTCCAACTTGCGCAGCAAGCCCTCGGTTTCCGGCAGGTCGGCCTTGTTGACCACGATGACGGGATCGATGTCGCCGGCTTCCGCGGCGATCAGGCAGCGGCCCAGCAGTTCTTCGTTGGGGCTGGGCACGGCGGCGATCACGAACAGGATGCGGGTCACATTGGCGGCGATGACCTTGGTTTTCCAGTCGTCCTGGCGGTAGAGCAGGCTGCGTCGCTCTTGCGAGCGCTCGATGACGGCCTGTTCCTTGTTCTGCACCAGGATGTCCACCCAGTCGCCGCAGGCGAAATCGACGCGTTTGCCGCGGGTGGTGCAATCGTAAACCTGGCCGTCGGATTCAACGATGAAGCGGCGGCCGTGGCTGCGGATGATTTGTCCGGTCTGACCTGTCATGGGCGGGCCAGCAGCGCTTCGGTCTTGGCGGCGCAGATGAAGTCGTTCAGGGTCAGGCCGCCGGCGTCGTGGGTGCTGAAGTTGACGACGACGCGGTTGTAATGCACCGACAGGTCCGGGTGGTGGTCTTCGCGGTGGGCGATCCAGGCCAGCGCGTTGACGAAGGCCATGGTGTCGTGGAAGTTGGCGAAGGGAAAGGTCTTGGTCAGTTCGATGCCGCGGATGTTCCAGCCGGGCAGGGAACCCATCAATTGGTTGACGGTGCTGGCGGCCAGCGGGCTGGCGCCGTGTTGGGCTTCGCAGGACAGTTCGAGCAGGTTCATGTCAGCGGTTTCCTTGTAGATGGTTGATGCGCAGCGCGGCGGGCGGGTGCGAGTCGTAAAAAGCGGAATGCAGCGGGTCCGGCGTCAGCGTGGACGCGTTGTCGCGATAAAGTTTGACCAGGGCGGACACCAGTTTGCCCGCGTCGGTTTCGCTGGCGGCGAAGTCGTCGGCCTCGTATTCATGGCGGCGCGACAGGCTGCTGGACAGCGGGGTGAACGGAAAGGTGAAGGCCGGCACCGCAGTGAAGAACAGGATCAGCGCCATCGCGGTGCTGGGCGTGGAAACGCCCAGGCCGGCGTAGAACCAGGGCGCGTCCAGCAGCTGCCCCAGCAAGAAGAGGAAGCCCAGCGACAGCGCGAAGGCCAGCGCGATGCGCTTGACGATGTGGCGGCGCTTGAAATGGCCCAGCTCGTGAGCCAGCACCGCTTCGATTTCCTGATGGTCCAATTGCCCCAGCAAGGTGTCGAAGAACACGATGCGCTTGCCGGCGCCAAAGCCGGTGAAGTAGGCGTTGCCGTGGCTGGAGCGGCGGGAGCCGTCCATCACGAACACGCCCTGGCTCTGGAAGCCGGCGCGTCGCAGCAGCGCTTCGATGCGCGCCTTGAGCTCCAGGTCTTCCAGCGGGGTGAATTTATTGAACAGCGGCGCGATCAGCGTCGGGTAGATCGCCACCATCAGCAGCTGGAAGCCGGTCCAGACCAGCCAGACCCACAGCCACCACAGCGGGCCGGAAATGTCCATCAGCCACAGCACCAGCGCCACCAGCGGCAAGCCGATGACGGCGCCCAGCAGCAGGCCCTTGATCTGGTCGATGATGAACAGCCTGGGCGTGGTCTTGTTGAAGCCGAAGCGGGCCTCGATGCCGAAGGTGGAGTACAGGCTGAGCGGAAAGCTGACGCAGCCGGTCAGCGCCGCCACGCCCACGATCAGCAGCAGGCCGGACGGCAGCGGCGAGACGCCTGCGGCGGCCACGGCGCCCGCCAGCCATTGCAGCACGCCGCCAAAGGTCAGCGCCAGGATCACCAGGCTGTCCAGCACGGCGGAAAACAGGCCGAAACGGGTCTTGGCGATGCAATAATCGGCGGCCAATTGATGTTGTTGCAAGGCGATGGCGTCGCGAAAAGCGGCGGGCACTTCCGCGCGGTGGCGGGCGATGTGGCGGGCGTGGCGCCAGCCCAGCCAGAGTTTTAGCGCGAGTGTGGCCGCCAGCGCGGCCAGGAAGAGAGAGCTGAATGCCTCGGTCATCGGAGTCCGTTATCTGCTGTCAGGTTTGCCGCCAGCGCGGCAATGAAGGAAAATAGAAGGGTTTTGCAAAGATTGGCAAGTATGACACAAGATCAAATGAACCTCATCTGGCTCGACATGGAAATGACGGGCCTGAATCCAGAGACCGACCGCATCATCGAAGTGGCGATGATCGTGACCGACAGCCAGCTGAACGTGGTGGCGGAATCGCCGGTGTTGGTGATCCACCAGCCCGACGAGGTGTTGGACGGCATGGACGACTGGAACAAGAACACCCACGGCAAGAGCGGCCTGATCGAAAAGGTCAAGGCCTCCACGCTGGGCGAAGCCGAGGCCGAGCAAATCCTGCTGGATTTCATGGCTCTGCACGTGCCGCCGCGGATCACGCCGATGTGCGGCAACACCATCCACCAGGATCGTCGTTTCATGGTGCGCTGGATGCCCAAGCTGGAAGAGTATTTCCACTATCGCAACCTGGATGTGTCTACGCTGAAAGAGTTGTGCAAGCGTTGGAAGCCGGAGGTGGCGCGCGGCGTGGTCAAACGCGGCAAGCACGAGGCGCTGGCGGACATCCTGGAGTCCATCGAGGAGTTGCGTTACTACCGTGAGCATTTCCTCAAGCTCTAAGAACCTGTTTACGATCCGCCGCGCGTAGTGAAACGTGGCACGGCGAGTGCCGCTTCGAAATGCGCATGTGCCACGAGTACATTCCGCTTTCTCAGCTGCAACGCCTTGTCCCGCTCTAGCTCGCGAGATCGTAGACACGTTTTAAGCGGGGTACTGTCCCACAGGAGCGGCTCCGCAGCGGAGCCTGCTCCTTTTTATTGGCGAACACTTATTCCAGCGGCAATCCATATGGCTTCGCAACGCAGTTCCGACATTAATTCCACCCGGGTCTGGGCCCGGCTGCATCAGCATCAGCGCGCAACCCGGCACATGCATATGCGCGAGTTGTTCGACGCCGATCCGCAGCGTTTCCAGCGCTTTTCGCTGGAGCTGGACGGCCTGTTGCTGGACTACTCCAAGAACCGCATCACCGAACGCACGCTGGAGCTGTTGTTCGAATTGGCGCGCGAGGCCGATCTGGCCGGCTGGATGGAGAAAATGCGCGGTGGCGAGCGCATCAACGTCAGCGAGGACCGCGCGGTGCTGCACACCGCCTTGCGGCTGCCGGCCGGCGAGAGCCTGCTGCTGGACGGCTGCGAGCTGGTGGCCGAGGTGCAGGCGGTGCTCGCGCGGATGCGCGCTTTCAGCGAACAGGTGCGCGGCGGCGAGTGGAAAGGCTTCAGCGGCCGGCGCATCCGTCACGTGGTCAATCTGGGCATAGGCGGTTCCGATCTGGGGCCGCTGATGGTGAAAGAGGCGCTGGCCGCGTACGCGTCGCCGGAGCTGGACGTGCATTTCGTCTCCAATGTGGACGGCGCGCACGTCGCGCGCACGCTGCAGCGGCTGGACCCCGCCGAAACCCTGTTCATCATCGCGTCCAAATCCTTCACCACGCCGGAGACGCTGCTGAACGCCCAGGCGGCGCGGCAGTGGTTTTTGCAGGCGGGGAGCGAGGCCGATATCGCGCGTCATTTCGTCGCGGTGTCCACCAATCAGCCGGCGGTGCAGGCTTTCGGCATCGATCCGGCGCATATGTTCGGCTTTTGGGACTGGGTGGGCGGCCGCTACTCCACGTGGTCGGCCATCGGCCTGCCGGTGATGCTGTCGATAGGCTTCGACCGCTTCCAGGAATTCCTGGCCGGCGGTCACGCGATGGACCGGCATTTCTTCAGCGCGCCCTTCGCCGCCAATATGCCGGTGCTGCTGGCGCTGATCGGCGTCTGGTACAACACCTTCTACCGCGCCCATACCCACGCCATCATGCCTTACGACCACGGCTTGCGGCGTTTGCCGGCCCATGTGCAGCAATTGGACATGGAGTCCAACGGCAAGCGCGTCGGCCGTTACGGCGAAGCGCTGGATTTCGACACCGGCCCGGTGATCTGGGGCGAAGAGGGGGCCAATAGCCAGCACGCCTTTTTCCAGCTGCTGCATCAGGGCACGCGACTGGTGCCTTGCGACTTCATCATCCCGATGCGCAGTCATTATCCGGTAGCGGACCAGCACCAGGTGCTGGTGGCCAACTGCCTGGCCCAGACCGAAGCCTTGATGCGCGGCAAGAGCGAGGCCGAGGCGATGCGGGAGCTGGCGCATTTGCCGGGCGAGCAGCTGGACATGTTGTTGCCGCAGAAGCTCTTCCCGGGCAATCAGCCGTCCAACACCCTGGCGCTGGACGAGGTGAGTCCGCGCAGCGTGGGCATGCTGCTGGCGCTGTACGAGCACAAGGTGTTCGTGCAGGGCGTGATCTGGGGTATCAACTCCTTCGATCAATGGGGGGTGGAGTACGGCAAGCAACTGGCGCGCCGCATTCTGCCGGAGCTGGCCGCCGGCGACGACGCGCTGGCGCACGACAGCTCCACCAACGGCTTGATCCGCCATTTCAAAGCGCGGCGAGGCTGAGAGGATGGCCATGCAAGAAAGTCTGGAATTGGCTCGCCGTCTGGGCGAGCGTTTGTTGGCGGCGGGCGAGAGCGTCGCCGCCGCCGAATCCTGCACCGGCGGCATGATCGCCGCGGCGCTGACCGACATCGCCGGCAGTTCCGCCTGGTTCGGCTACGGCGTGGTCACTTACAGCAATGAGGCCAAGCAGCGTCTGCTGCGGGTGGAGGACGGCACCTTGCGCGAGCACGGCGCGGTCAGCGAGGCGGTGGTGAGGCAGATGGCCGCCGGCGCGCAGACGTTGTCCGGCGCGGATTGGAGCGTGGCGGTGTCCGGCGTCGCCGGCCCCGGCGGCGGCACGGCGGCCAAGCCGGTGGGGCTGGTCTGGTTCGGCATCGCCGGTCCTGACGGCTGGAGCGAGGCTTTCAGCTGCCGCTTCGACGGCGATCGCGCGCAGGTGCGCGCGCAAACCGTGATCCGCGCCTTGCAGCGTCTGGACGAGCTGTTGGCCGCGCGCAGCCGCGCCGCTTAGCGTCCACCTGCTGAAGTGCGGCGGGCTTTGAACAGGCTCTTAGTCTTTGTTGTCCGGTTTTTTGCGCGCGCGCGGGTGCGCGCCGTCGTAGACCTTGGCTAGGTGCTGGAAGTCCAGCGCGGTGTAGATCTGGGTGCTGGACAGATTGGCGTGCCCCAGCAGTTCTTGCACCGCGCGCAAGTCCCCGGATGATTGCAGCAGGTGAGAGGCGAAGGAGTGGCGCAGCATATGCGGATGCACGTGTTGTTGCGCGCCGGTCTTGATCGCCCAGTCACGCAGGCGTTTTTCCACTTGCCGTCCGCCCAGCCGTCCGCCGTGGCGGGCGATGAAGACCGCGCGCTCCTCCTGCGCCGCCTGGCGTTGCGCCAGCCAGCGCTGCAGGCAGGCGCGCGCCTCGGCGCCCAGCGGCGCAATGCGTTCCTTGCCGCCCTTGCCGCGGATGCGCAGCAGATCGTCGGAAAAGTCCAGGTCTTCCAGATTCAATCCCACCGCTTCGGACAGGCGCAGCCCGCAGGAATACATCAGCTCGAACAGCGCGCGGTCGCGTATGGAGAGCGCGTCGTCGTCGTCGATGCGGTCCAGCAAGGCCGCGGTGCTGTCCACCGGCAAGGCCTTGGGCAGCGGCTTGTCCTGTTTGGGCGCGCGCAGACCCTGGCTGGGGTCGTCCCCGCGCTGTCCGTTGTCCAACAGCCATTGGTAGAAGCGGCGCCAGGCGGAGAGCTTGCGCGCCAGGCTGCGGCTGTGCAGGCCTTGCGCGTGCAGCTTGGCCAGGATTCTGCGCAACTGGGCGTGTTCGGCCCGCTCCAGCGGAGCGGGGCTCAGCAGGGCGGCCAGTTGTTCCAGATCGCGCAGGTAGGCGGCGGCGGTGTGGCCGCTGCGGCCAGCCAGCGCCAGCGAGGCGGCGAAGCGCTCCAGGATGTCCATTTCAGCGGCGCAGCCTGGCCATCTGCATCAGGCGCTCGAACAATTGCAGATCCTGTTCGCTCTTGAGCAGCGCGCCCGCCAGCGGCGGCGGGGCGTTGTCCTGATGGCGCTGCTTCAGCGCGGCGGCGTCCATGTTTTCCGCCGACAGCAGTTTCAGCCAGTCCAGCAATTCCGAGGTGCTGGGTTTCTTCTTCAAGCCCGGCAGCTCGCGTATGGAGAAGAACACCTCCAGCGCTTCGCTGACCAGTTGCTGGCGCAGGGCGGGGAAGTGGGCGTCGATGATGGCCTGCATGGTGTCCCGGTCCGGGAAGCGGATGTAATGGAAGAAGCAGCGGCGCAAGAAGGCGTCCGGCAGCTCTTTTTCATTATTGGAGGTGATGATGATGATGGGGCGCTGGCGGGCGCGCACGAACTCCTGGGTTTCGTGGACGAAGAACTCCATCTGGTCCAGTTCGCGCAGCAGATCGTTGGGGAATTCGATGTCGGCCTTGTCGATTTCGTCGATCAGCAGCACCGGGGCGGCGTCGGCGTCGAAAGCCTGCCATAGTTTGCCCTTGACGATGTAGTTGCGGATGTCGTGCACGCGGGCGTCGCCCAGCTGCGAGTCGCGCAGCCGCGAAACCGCGTCGTATTCGTACAGGCCGTGCTGCGCCTTGGTGGTGGACTTGATCGGCCAGACAATCAGCTCTCGGCCCAGGCTGCGGGCCACTTCCTCGGCCAGCATGGTCTTGCCGGTGCCGGGTTCGCCCTTGATCAGGAGCGGGCGCTCCAGCGTGATGGCGGCGTTCACAGCCATCATCAGGTCTTCGGTGGCGATGTAGTTGTCGGTGCCGGAAAATCGGGTATTGCTCGTCATGGGCGGGGGAGGCTTCAAAATGGCCAAAGCAGCCGCGCGGACGGCTGCTTTGGCGCGGAAAGGGGTTAACGGGCGAATTCGCGTTCCAGATCGTCCAGCGAAATGCCCCAGCTTTTCATCATATGGCTCAGCAAGGCCATTTCCGGCTCGCTGATGGTGCCGTCGGACTTGCTGATGTCCATGGCCAGCACGCAGGCCAGGATGCGTTTGCGGTGGTCGCTCACCTCGGCCAGCAGGCCGTTGATGCGCTCCGCGTCCAGCAAATGAATGGTGCCGTCGTCGTTGGCTTCGTCGGAGACGTCGTCGCAGTAATCCACCAGCACCTTGGTGAACTGCTTGCGCGGCAGGCCGATCAGGTCGTAGACGTGGAGTTTCTCCAGCAGCTCCAGCTCGCGCGGGTCCATATTGCCATCCGTGATCATAAACATGGCCAGCAGGCGCGCCAGTGCTTCCGGGCTATTGAGTGCGTATTTTCTCATGACGCCTTTCCTTTATTCTGATGTGACGCCTAGCCGCTCCAGAAACGCTGGGGGCATGGCGGCAGGCTTGCGGCTGACGTAGTCGAAGAAGACTAGGCCTGTCTTCAATCTTGCCACTTCTTTCCCGGTTTTGTCATTGCTTGCCTGATAGAGCAGATCGAAACCGCGCGCGCCGACGTCGTCCACGGCCAGCGCGAAGCGCAGCACCTCGCCGTGAAAGGCCTCCGCGCGATAGAGGATGGCGGTGTCCGCCACCACGACGCCCAGGCCCTCGATGCTGAGTTCGTGCGGATAGCCTAGACTTTGTAAAAAGCGCAGCCGCGCTTCCTGAGCCAGTCTCAGTACGGCGTCGTTGCCTAGGTGGCCGGCGTAGTTGATGTCTCCGATGCGGATGTCGACGCGGGTTTCGAATGCGAAGCGCTCAGGCAGGACAATCTGGATTCTGGGCATGATGTGGGCTTTGGGCGAGTGGTTTGGCTGAGTTGTTTGTCTTAACCTGAGTCAACAGGGCAGTGGCATGGTTTGATAGACTGCAAGTGTAAGGCAAATACAACAAGGAGCAGAGTCATGTATCAGCGCATATTCGTACCCGTGGATGATAGTGAAACCTCCAACCTGGCATTGCACGAGGCTTGCCATCTGGCCAAGGAGGTGGGCGCCAGCCTGAAGTTGGTGCATGTGGTGGATTTGGCCCAGTTCGGCTGGGGCGGCACCGAGTTTCTGGACGCGACCGAGCTGCAGAAATCGATCAAGCAGGCGGGCGAGCAGGTGTTGGGCCAGGCCGGGGCCAAGGCCAAGGAGCTGGGCGTGACGGCGGATTGCAAGATCCTGGAAAGCTGGGGCGACAAAATCGCCGCGGTGCTGGTGGACGACGCCGGCGTCTGGGGCGCCGATTTGATAGTGATGGGTACCCATGGCTGGAGCGGCTTAATGCATTTGCTGATGGGCAGCGTGGCGGAGGGCGTGCTTAAACTGGCGGACGTGCCGGTGTTGCTGGTGCGCAACCCGGGGGACTAGGCTGATGGCATGGCGGGCGCCTTGCATGGACGGAGTGAGGCGCGCCGTTGCTTGTCGGACAATCACGCGGGCAAAAATAAAGCCAGCCGGCATCGCTGCGGGCTGGCTTTCCTCGCGGAAGGGGATCAGCCGGCGGTGGCTTCCACGCTGCCGTCCTGGGCTTCCAGCTTGGTGCGAACCGCTTTGCGCAGACTCTTGTACAGGTCCGGGTGGGTTTCCTTCAGATACTCGACGATTTCGAAGTCTTCGCGGCGAACCTTGGACAGGTCGATCTGCTCGACGTGAACCAGGCGCAACAGTTCGCGCACCGGCTTGGGCATGTTGCGGCCGCTTTCGTAGCGGGAGCCGCCGGACTGGGTCACGCCGATGCGGCTCCAGAATTCTTGCTGGTTCAGGCCGAGCTTGCGGCGGATCTCACGCGGGTTGGGGATCTTTTCAAACAGTTTCATGAGTGTTCCTCTCAGTATCAAAGAATATTGGTTCTAATATTTTTTAGGTTTCGTGCCCTGCACCCTAAAAATAGCAAAAAAAATCCATCAGGAATAATTCTGATGCAAAAAAGTTCATGAAGTTCCGTTAAGAGTCGACTTCGTTTTTTGCAATGTTAGTGGATTCTTATTGTCAAGGACAATGGGATTTGCAGGTCGAGACGCAAAAAGATACTGTGTGGTCGCTTTTTTGTAAAGCGTTTTGGCATTTGAGACTGAAAAAAAAGGGGAGGGGCGGCGAGCCTGACCCCCGGCACTTGCGCTAAATAACTGTGGCTGCTTCCTTCCGGACCTGACCAGGTTCGCTATCGCGCAATGCGGGGAGACCCGCCTCAAGAGAAGACGCATTCTAACGACAAGCGGCCGTTTTGCCAAGCTCGGCGTGCGTTTTTGTCGCGACGCCGGCCGCGGCGTCGGTTGCCGAAGCGCGGCCGCGCAGGCAGACTGGGCGGCATCTATATTAATACCGCGGCAAGCGTGGGAGTGTGTGATGGTTCAATCGGCGCAAGAACTGTTGGCGGAACTGATCCGCTTCGACACCACCAGCCGGCATTCCAATCTGCAGTTGATCGAGTGGACGCGCGCTTATCTGTCGCAATTGGGCGTGGAGTCCACGCTGACCTTCAACGACGAGGGCAGCAAGGCCAATCTGTTCGCCCGCATCGGCGCGCCGGAACTGCCGCTGGTGATGCTGTCCGGACATAGCGACGTGGTACCGGTGGACGGCCAGGTCTGGAGCAGCGATCCCTTCGTTCTGACCGATAAGGGCGATGGGCGCTTGTATGGCCGCGGCTCCGCCGATATGAAGGGTTTCATCGCCTGCGTGCTGTCGCTGGCGCCCTGGTTCGCGGAGTTGGCCGCGCGCGGAGAGTTAAGGCAGGGCATAGGCATCGCCCTGTCTTACGACGAGGAAGTCGGCTGCCTGGGCGTGGGCCGGCTGATAGACCGCCTGGCGGCGGACGGGGTCAAGGTGTCGGGCTGCATCGTCGGCGAGCCCACCAGCATGCAGCCGGTGATCGCGCACAAGGGCATCGCTCATTTCCTGTGCAAGGTGGGAGGCCGCGCCGCGCATTCCTCGCTCACCCCGCAAGGCGTCAACGCCATCGAGTTCGCCGCGCGGCTGATCACCCATATCCGCAAGCTGGCCGACGCCGAAGCGTCCTTCGGCCATCGTCAGTCCTTATATGATGTGCCGTTCACCACCTTGCAGACCGGCACCATTCATGGCGGCACCGCCTGCAATATCGTGCCCAAGGATTGCGAATTCATGTTCGAGTGCCGCTGGTTGCCGGGCGATGGGCCTGAGCGTTTTGTCAGTTCCGTCCGGGACTACGCCGCCACCTTGTTGCTGGAGATGCGCGAGGTGGCGCCGGAGGCGCAGATCGAGATCGAACGGGTGGTGTACAGCCCGGCCTTCGAATCGTCGGAAGACAGCGCGGTGCGCCGCACCGTGGCGCGCTTGTGCGGCTGCGACGGCGGCAAGGGCGTCGCCTACACCACCGAGGCCGGCCTGTTCAGCGAGGCCGGCATCGCTTGCGTGGTGTTGGGGCCCGGCAACATCGAACAAGCGCACCGGCCCGACGAATACATCGACATCGATCAACTGGAGCAGTGCGCAGCCTGGTTGCGGCGACTGGGAGATGAGCTGACGCAAAAACCGTGAAGATTTTTTTGCGCTGATGACCGAATAGCCGCAAAATCGCTGCCGGCGACAAGCCGAACACTCAAGTTGCCCGCCGGGGGGATCCCTTAGGCGGGCTTGTTTTATGGCGGCGTGAGCAGCTGTTCAACGCCCGGTCCCAAGGGGCCGGCGAGCGTTGGCGCCGCGGTAGTCAGAAAGAAAAAATAAATGAGTCAGAACGTGGGATCTGTGCGGCAGGGAGGCGCGGCCAAGTCGCGAGACGGCTTCACCTCCAGCTTTGGCGTGTTGGCGGCGACTCTCGGTTCCGCCGTGGGCCTCGGCAATATCTGGAAGTTTCCTTATCTGACCGGCACCAATGGCGGCGCCGGTTTTTTGGTGGTGTATGTGCTGGCCACGCTGCTGGTGGGTTTGCCGGTGATGATCGCCGAGATCATGCTGGGCCGCAAAGCCAAACGCGACGCGGTGACGGCGCTGAAGACGCTGGCGCCGGCCGGTCAGCCCTGGTGGCTGATCAGCGCTTTCGGCGTGCTGGCCGCCTTCCTGATCATGGCTTTCTATTCCGAAGTGGCGGCCTGGGTCTTCGCCTATGTGTTCAAGTCCTTGGGCGGCGGCCTCTTGTCCAGCGATCCCAAGGTGACCTCGCAGGCGTTTGGCGCCTTGATCTCCGATCCGGTGCAATCCTTGCTGTGGCAATGGCTGGTCTTGCTGCTGATAGGCGGTATTCTGCTGATGGGGGTGTCCAAAGGCATCGAGGCGGTGACCAAGAAGCTGATGCCCTTGCTGTTCCTGCTGTTGCTGGTGATAGGCGCGCGCAGCCTGATGCTGCCCGGCGCGGCCAAAGGGCTGGACTTCCTGTTTACCCCCGATTTTTCCAAGATCAGCGGCGCGGTGGTGCTGACCGCGGTGGGGCTGGCCTTCTTCAAGCTGTCCATAGGCATGGGCACCATGATTACCTACGGCAGCTATTTCCGCGATGATCAGAACATCCCGGTCACCACCTTCCGGGTGATGTGCGCGGACCTGTTCGTTTCCCTGCTGGCAGGCATCGCTATTTTCCCCGCGGTGTTCGCTTTCGGCTTTGAGCCGGCGGCGGGCCCGTCGCTGCTCTTCATCACCATCCCGGCGGTGTTCGCCAGCATGCCGCTGGGCAATGTGTTCATGGTGGCCTTCTTCGTGCTGGCCGCGATCGCCGCCACCGGCGCGATGCTGTCCATTCTGGAAGTGCCGGTGTCGGTGTTCAGCGAGCGCTTCGGCATCAGCCGCGTCAAGGCCACGGTGATCAACCTGCTGCTGCTGGCCTTGGTGGGCGCGGGCTGCGCCTTGTCCAACAGCACGCTGTCCGGCTTCAAGCTCTTCGGCATGACCTTGTTCGATCTGTTCGACTTCGTGACCTCTAACCTGCTGATGCCATTGGGCGGCATCTTCCTCTGCCTGTTCGTTGGCTGGGTGTGGGGCTTCGAACAGCTGAAGCAGGCGCTGAGCAATCAGGGCGCCCTGAAGAACGAGGGCTTGTTGAAAGCGCTGTTCTTCGTGCTGCGCTATGTGTCGCCGCTGTTGATCCTGGTGGTGATGCTGAAGGGCCTGGGCGTGATTTGAGCCCGTGCCGTCAAACAGAAAAAGGAGCCGCGAGGCTCCTTTTTTCATGCCGGCCGGCAGGGGTTTAGGGCTGGGCGGCGTCGTCTTCCGGGATCACCACCGGCGGCGGGGTGAAGCCGTTCAGTTCGCGGGCGTTTTTTTCCAACAGCAGCACAATGCTGGTGTTGAGCGCGCCGAAAGCCCAGCTGACCAGGAAAAACACCGAGTAGGCCGATAGCTTGTCGTTGAACAGGATTTTGCCGTGCAGACTGAGCTCGGCCGGATCGAAAATGGAGAAGAACACCCCTGTCGCCAGAATGGCGATGATGAAGGAGGGCCAGAACAGCAAGATGCCTTTTTTCATTGAGTCATGCTCCTGTGGCTGCCGCAAGGAAATGCTTGGGTGGCTGATGTCAGGGTAATGGCCGGGCGACGCACTGTCAAAACGCGGCGACGGTGGATGAGAGCCCGGAGAACGGCTCTCCATGTTAGACTGTGGCCATCCGGTTTTTCTTGTCCAGCCGGCCAGGGCGAGCGCTTTTGGCCGGTTGTTGCGTAAAGTAATGGAGCCTTGCATGACCTCGATCTTCTCCGCCGTAGAACTGGCGCCGCGCGACCCTATCCTGGGCCTGAACGAAGCATTCAACGCCGACACCCGCACCACCAAGGTGAATCTGGGCGTTGGCGTTTACTCCGACGACAACGGCAAGATTCCGCTGTTGGCGGCGGTGAAGGCGGCGGAGAAGGCGCGTCTTGAAACCATGCCGCCGCGCGGCTACCAGCCGATCGAAGGCGCTCAGGCTTACGACAGCGCGGTGCAGAACCTGCTGTTCGGCGCGGACAGCGAGCTGATCAAGGCGGGCCAGGTGGTGACGGCTCAAGCGCTGGGCGGCACCGGCGCCCTGAAAATCGGCGCGGATTTCCTGAAGCGCCTGAACCCGGCGGCCAAGGTCTATATCAGCAACCCGAGCTGGGAAAACCACCGCGCGCTGTTCGAGTCCGCCGGCTTCGAGGTGGAAAACTACCCGTATTACGACGCGGCCACCCGCGGCGTCGATTTCGACGGCATGCGCGCCTTCCTGGCGCAACTGCCGGCCGGCTCCGTGATCGTGCTGCACGCTTGCTGCCACAATCCCACCGGCGCCGACCTGTCCGACGCGCAATGGGCCGAGGTGGTGAAGGTCTGCCGCGAGCGCGGCCTGGTGCCTTTCCTGGACATGGCTTATCAGGGCTTTGCCGACGGCATCGACGCCGACGCCGTCGCCGTGCGCCTGTTTTCGGCCTCCGGCCTGCAGTTCTTCGTGTCCAGCTCCTTCTCCAAGAGCTTCTCGCTGTACGGCGAGCGCGTGGGCGCCTTGTCCATCGTCACCGCCGGCAAGGAAGAATCCGCGCGCGTGCTGTCCCAACTGAAGCGCGTGATCCGCACCAACTATTCCAACCCGCCGATTCACGGCGGCGCGGTGGTGGCCGCGGTGCTGTCCAACCCTGAACTGCGCCAGCTGTGGGAAGACGAACTGGCCGGCATGCGCGATCGCATTCGCGCGATGCGCGTCGGCTTGGTCGAGGCGATCAAGGCCGAAGGCGTGGCTCAGGACTTCTCCTTTGTCGCCCAGCAGCGCGGCATGTTCTCCTATACCGGCCTGAGCGCGGCCCAGGTGGAGCGCTTGCGCGCCGACTTCGGCATCTACGCCGTGTCCACCGGCCGCATCTGCCTGGCGGCGTTGAACAGCAAGAACCTGACCTATGTGGCTTCCGCCATCGCCCAGGTGGTGAAGGCGGGCTAAGCCTGGCCGGTTTTGATATCCAGCATCGCCAAAGCCCCGCAAGTCGGGGCTTTTTTTCAATCGGCCTATCGCCGGCCGTAGTCAAGGAGCAGATTCATGCAATTGCACAGCCGCAGCTTTCAAGACGGGGAACGCATTCCGGGCCGCCTGGCCTTCTGCGTGCCGGACGCCGACAGCCATGTCGCGCTGTCCGACAACCTCAACCCGCATCTGGTCTGGAGCGGAGCGCCGGAGGGGACGCGCTCGTTCGCGCTGATATGCCATGATCCGGACGTGCCGTCGCGCGGCGACGACGTCAATCAGGAGGGCAGGGAGGTGCCGGCGGATCTGCCGCGGGTGGACTTCTATCACTGGCTGCTGCTGGACATTCCCGCCGGACAGAGCGAGATCGCCGAGGGCGGCCACAGCGCGGGGGTGAGCGCGCGCGGCAAGAGCGGTCCGGATGCGCCGCAGGGCTTGCGTCACGGCATCAACGACTACACCGGCTGGTTCGCCGGCGACGCGGCTATGGCCGGCGACTACTACGGCTACGACGGCCCCTGCCCGCCGTGGAACGACAGCCTGGAGCACCGCTACGTGTTCACCGTCTACGCCTTGGATGTGGCAGCTTTGCCGGTGGACGGCGCCTTGACGCCTGCCAACATCGTTGCGGCTTTGGACGGCCATGTGTTGGCCTCGGCCAGCCTGAGCGGCCGCTATACGCTAAATCCGCGTTTGCTGTAATCGTCCCGCAATGTGAAGAAGTGGCAAAAAGGACAGTTTGTCCGTCTCGCAACGCAGAGGCCTCTGGCAAGGGATTGCAGTAGGCCAATGAAATGCAGCATGATGTTGCGGCGTTTCCCGTCTCCGCGGCTGATTTAGTTCGGGAGCCCGCGCCCGCGCGGCGCTTTGAACCGCGGCCAGCCCAAAGCGGCAAACGATAACAACATCAAAGGGGATTAACTGTCATGGTTGCAAACACTGTTAAAGACAAGCTGCCGGCCGCCGCGTTGGCGACGGGCGCTTTTGACGCGGACGATGCCGATGTGCGCAACAATCTGGGGCTGATGGGCTTGTTGGATGTGAACTCCGGCGATGGCCGCTATCGCCTGACCGCGACGCTGGAGCCGGAAGTCGAAGGCGTGGACGACGTTCAGGCCTGGGTGTTGGAAATGGAGCTCGTGACCCTGGCCACCGGTCAGGTGCTGCGTTGCAAACAGGCCGGCGTCGCCTATGCCGGCCCCACGCCGGGCAGCCATCTGCGCCGCTTGTTGGCCAATGGTCAGCTGCAGGGGTATTTGCAACTGGCCGCCTAGCCGGACCGCGCCGCCAGCAGGGATTAAGCCGCCGCATCATGCTGCGGCTTAATTTTTTTCTCCGTCTGGGCGCTCATCGTCCGCGCGCGCCTGCCGCGAACACTATAAAAAACGGTACAATCGCCGCAGTCGGGCCCGCAGCGGGTGCGGGTCCGGCCGTTAATTTTCGACATCGTCAGAGGTTGTGAACTGTGTGGTTTGTGCTGTGTGTGCTGCTGTTGGTGCTGGGTGCGCTGGCTTGGCTGGTGTATACCGGCCGCGTCGTCTTGTCCGAATGGACCCAAAAGCTGGATCGCTTGTTGGGCATGTCGCCGACGGAGCGTCATGAGCCGGACTACTTTGCTGAGGAGGCCGACGCCGGGTCGCACGCCGCGGAGGCGTGGAGCCGTCCTCGGACCGAGCCGATCGCGCCCCGCGACGCGTCTCCCGCTCCAGCCGAGCCGGAGCCGGCCAGACCGTCCGCGCCACAGCCGTCCCCTGAACGCGAAGCGCCGCCGGCCGCCGTCGAGCGCGAAACCGTAGTCTTGCCGAAACGGCCGGCCGCGCCGCCGCAGGCCAAGCCGGAACTGCCGACGCTGGAACTGTCCCGCGAATACCGCAAGCGCGTGCGCCAGCCGTCGGCCGAGCAAGAACAGGCCAAGGATCTGCCGGTGATCGGCCTGCATGAGCTGCAACATAATCTGCAGTCGGATTACCGTCGCCGCCAGGCCTCCCGGGTTCTGACGCAGAGCGCCAAGGATCAGGGCGCATCCGCCTTGCCGGTGATCGAGCCCAGCGAGGTGCGCGAGCAGTTGCGCCACATCCATTCCAAGCGCGGCAAAACCATGGCCGCGCCTCAAGCTTTCGTGATTCGCCCCCAGGCGCTGAAGCCGCAAGAGGCGGAGGAGCCGCAAATCGTGCCGCCGCCCGTGGTGCGGCATGAATTGCCGGCCAGCGCGCGGCCCGCGCATCACGGCTGGCTGTCTCCGCCGCCTGCGCAGGCGCGACCGGCGCCGCCGTTGATCGAGCCCGAAGTGGTGGCGTTCGAGGAGATGTCCGCGCCGATGGCGGAGATCGCGCCGCCTAGGCCGGAGGACGAGGCCCAGGCCCCGTCGTCGGAGCCGGCGTCGCCGGTATTCGCGCCGGTCGAGCCCGCCGCGCCGGCGTTTCTGCTTGACGTGGAGCCCAGGTCCGAGCAGGAATGGGCGCCGCCGGCCGAGGCCGCGCCGCCGGCTCCCGCGGCTGACGAGGCGGCGTTGCCGCTTATCGACCCGGTTCCGGTTTCCGTTCCGCAGACCGTAGACGAGGCGGAGCCGACGCGGCCGCCGGAGCCGGCGCCGTGGCGCTGGCCGCAAACGCGTTCGGTTCTGGTGCAGGAGGATGAAAAGCCCGCGGTGGTGCAGCAGGCGGTGTTGCCGGCGGAAGAGCCGCCTTCGGCGGCGGCCGCGGCGCGGCAGCTGGCGGCCAAACCCATGCCCTGGGTCTTGATCGAGCCGCCGGCGGCGGAAGCGAAGCCGGCGGAAGTCTTGGCCGAGCTTCGTCCGCCCTGGGACGCCGAGCCGGCGCCGGAGGCGTCCGAGGCATGGGCGCGGCAGGCGCAGGCCGAGGTGGAGCAGGCGGCGACGCCGGACGCCAAAGCGGAAGCCAAGCCGCGGCCGATATACGACGATTACGGTTTGCCGGGGCTGGATTTGCTGCGCCCGGCGGACGAGGCGACGGTGACGTGCTCGGAGGAGGAGTTGCTGGAGCGCGGCATCGTCATCGAGGAAAAGCTGGCCGAGTTTAAGGTCAAGGTCAGCGTGGTGGACGCTTACGCCGGCCCGGTGATCACCCGTTACGAGGTGGAGCCGGCGGTGGGCGTGCGCGGCAATCAGGTGGTCAATCTGATGAAGGATTTGTCGCGCGCGCTGGGCCTGGCCGCGATCCGGGTGGTGGAAACCATACCCGGCAAAACCTGCATGGGTCTGGAGCTGCCCAATCCCAAGCGCCAGATGATACGTTTGTCCGAGATATTCTCCTCCGAAGTGTTCCAGCAGCCGCGTTCGCGCCTTACTCTGGCCTTGGGCAAGGACATCACCGGCCAGCCGGTGGCGATGGATCTGGCCAAGGCGCCGCATCTATTGGTGGCCGGCACCACCGGCTCCGGCAAATCAGTGGGCGTCAACGCGATGATTTTGTCCATGCTGTACAAGGCGCGGCCGGACGAAGTGCGCTTCATCATGATAGATCCCAAGATGCTGGAACTGTCGGTGTACAACGACATCCCGCATCTGCTGGCTCCGGTGGTCACCGATATGAAGCTGGCGGCCAACGCCTTGAACTGGTGCGTGGGCGAGATGGAGCGCCGCTACCGGCTGATGAGCGCGCTGGGCGTGCGCAATCTGGCCGGTTACAACGACAAGGTGAGCGAGGCCGAAGCCATGGGGCAGCGCATCGGCAATCCGTTCAGCCTGACGCCGGAAACGCCGGAGCCTTTGGAGGCGCTGCCCTTCATCGTAGTGGTGGTGGACGAGTTCGCCGATCTGATGATGGTGGCCGGCAAGAAGATCGAGGAATTGATCGCGCGGCTGGCGCAGAAGGCGCGCGCCGCCGGCATCCATTTGATCCTGGCCACTCAGCGGCCGTCGGTGGATGTGATTACCGGTCTGATCAAGGCCAATATTCCGACGCGGATCGCCTTCCAGGTGTCCAGCAAGGTGGACAGCCGCACCATTCTGGACCAGATGGGCGCGGAAAGCCTGCTGGGTCAGGGCGATATGCTGTTCCTGCCGCCGGGCACCGGTTATCCGCAGCGCGTGCACGGCGCCTTCGTCACCGACGACGAAGTGCACGCCATCGTCGAGCATCTGAAGCAGTTCG
This sequence comes from Chromobacterium sp. S0633, assembly GCF_024158805.1. Lineage (NCBI taxonomy): Bacteria > Pseudomonadati > Pseudomonadota > Betaproteobacteria > Neisseriales > Chromobacteriaceae > Chromobacterium > Chromobacterium sp. S0633. Next base: position 75,477 of record NZ_JAMZGH010000002.1, read on the forward strand.
GCGAGCCCGATTACGTGGAAGGCCTGTTGACCGGCGAGAGCGAGGCGGAGGAGGAGTCCGCCGCGGCCACGGCCAAGGCGCAGGCGGCGACGGAAAGCGACCCGCTGTACGACGAGGCGGTGGAAATCGTGATGCGCACCCGCAAGCCGTCTATTTCATCGGTGCAGCGCCATCTGCGCATAGGCTATAACCGCGCCGCGCGGCTGATCGAGGAAATGGAAGCGGCGGGCATCGTCAGCCCGATGGAAAGCAACGGCAACCGGACGGTGCTGGTGCCGCAGCGCGAGTTCTGATCCGCGTGTCGCCGCATGAAAAAAGCGCGCCCTAGCGGCGCGCTTTTTCGTTTCTTATGCGTGGACGGGGGTCAGCGACGGCGCTGGTCCTGATCGTTGCGAATGCGGATCGGAGCCAGTTGGTCCTGGTCTTCCACCGGGCCGCTCAACATCTTGGCGACGACGACCACAGCGGCGATGAGGGCGAATAAAAGCAAAATTTCCATGGCATGGCTCCCCGAGGCTTGAGTACGAACTTGTTGGTGAAGACGATTGCCGGCCAACCGGCCTGGAAGCAAAGTCGTCTATGGCGGCCCCCTGTGATTTCATTCTGGAACACAAGCCGCCGCAAGCTCAAGTAATAATTTGTGTCGGAAAGTTAAAATTCAAGGCGCGCTGCGCTTCAGCGCCCGCATCGCCTGATCAATGCCTTGCAACGTCAGCCCGTACATGCGCCCGGACATCAGTTGCCGCAGCATGTGCAGCGATTGGGTGTAGTCCCAGTGCGCTTCCGGCACCGGGTTGAGCCAGGCGGCGTGCTTGAAGTGAGCGAGCAGGCGGCGCAGCCAGACTTCGCCGGCCTCCTGGTTCATGTGTTCCACGCTGCCGCCCGGATAGCTGATCTCATAGGGGCTCATGGTGGCGTCGCCGACGATGATTAGTTTGTAATCGCCGCCGAAAGTATGGATCAGGTCCCAGGTGGGCAGGGTCTGGGTGTGGCGGCGGGCGTTGTCCTTCCATACCGCTTCGTAGACGCAGTTGTGGAAGTAGAAATACTCCAGGTGCTTGAACTCGGACTTCACCGCCGAGAACAGTTCCTCGCAGGCCTTGACGTGGTCGTCCATCGAGCCGCCGATGTCGAACAGCACCAGCACCTTGACCGCGTTGCGCAGCTCGCGCTGCATGCGCAGGTCCAGCATGCCGGCCTTGCCGGCGGTGGCGGCGATGGTGGCGTCCAGATCCAGCACTTCCTCGGCGCCGTCGCGGGCGAACTCGCGCAGCCGGCGCAGCGCGATCTTGAGATTGCGGGTGCCCAGCTCGACCGAATCGTCGAAATTGCGGAATTCGCGCTGGTCCCACACTTTCACCGCGCGGCGATGGCGCGACTCATGCTGGCCGATGCGGATGCCGGCCGGATTGTAGCCGAAGGCGCCGAAGGGGCTGGTGCCGCCGGTGCCTATCCATTTATTGCCGCCCTGGTGCCGTTCCTGCTGCTCTTGCAGCCGCTGGCGCAGGGTGTCCATCAACTGCTCCCAGCCCAGCGCTTCCAGGCGGCGCTTGTCTTCCTCTGACAGGTGCTTTTCCACCTGCTTGCGCAGCCAGTCTTCCGGGATGCCGGTTTTCAGTTCGTCCAGCGCCAGCGACAGGCCTTTGAAATGGCTGCCGAACACTTGGTCGAAACGGTCGAAGTGTTTCTCATCCTTGATCAGCGCGGTGCGCGCCAGATAGTAAAACGCGTCCAGATCGCCGAAGGCGACGCGTTTTTGCAGCGCCTCCAGCAAGGTGAGGAATTCTTTCAGCGTGACCGGCAGGCCGGCTTCGCGCAGGGCGTAAAAAAAATCGATCAACATGGCGCGGCTAGAGGGTGACAGCGTGGGTGGGCGATGATATTCTTGTTTTAGAGTCACGGCTCTAAACAATCGTTCGGATACTGCTATCCTAAGGATAATACAATGAATGCCGCCGCCATGCCCATTTGCCGGGATGATCATCTGCAAGCGGAGTTTTCCCGCCTGTACCGCCTTAGCCGGGCTTCAGCGTTTCCGCCGCTGGAGCAGCGCCAGGATTGGCTCAAGCGCCTGGAGAGCATGTTGCAGGACAACCGCCAGGCTTTCGTCGACGCTATCAGCCAGGACTTCGGCCACCGCAGCGCGGTGGAAACCCGGCTGGCCGAGCTGTTTCCCTCGCTGGAGGCCATACGTTACGCGCGTCGGCGGCTGCGGCGCTGGATGCGGCCGGAACGGCGTGGGGTGTCTATGTGGTTCCAGCCGGCCGGCAACAGCGTGATGCCGCAGCCCTTGGGCGTCATCGGTGTGCTGGTGCCGTGGAACTATCCCTTGTTTCTGGCGCTGGGGCCGGTGGTGTCCGCCTTGGCGGCCGGCAACCGGGTGATGGTGAAGATGTCGGAATACACGCCGGCAACCGGCACGCTGTTGCAGCGCCTGGCCGAGCGCTACCTGGGGCCGGAGGTGATGGTCGTGGTCAACGGCGATGCCGAACTGGCCCAAGACTTCAGCCGGCTGCCTTTCGACCATCTGTTCTTCACCGGCTCCACCGCGGTGGGCCGTCACGTCATGCGCGCGGCGGCGGAGAATCTGACGCCGGTGACCTTGGAGCTGGGCGGCAAATCGCCGGTCATCGTCGCCCGGGGCGCCGATCTGCGTCACGCGGCCGAGGCCATCGTCGCCGGCAAGATGCTGAACGCCGGCCAGACCTGCGTGGCGCCGGACTATGTGCTGGTCAACGATAAGGACCGCGAGGCTTTGCTGGACGAGTTGCGCGGCGCGGCGCGGCGCGCCTATCCAACGCTGGCGGACAATCCCGATTACAGCGCCATCATCAACGAGCGTCATTGCCAGCGCCTGCTGCAATGGCTGGAGGAGGCGCGCGCGGCCGGCGCCGAGGTGGAGCAGATCAACCCGGCGGCGGAGGACTGGCGGCCCAGCCGCAAATTCCCGCTGACCCTGGTGCAGGGCTGCCCGGAAGACGCGACTTTGTTGCGGGAGGAGATTTTCGGGCCGATTCTGCCGGTGCTGAGTTACGACAAATTCGACGAGGCGCTGGCCTACGTCAACGCGCGGCCGCGGCCGCTGGCCTTGTATCTGTTCGACCGGGATGCGCTGCGCATAGAGAAAACCTTGCGCGAAACCGTGTCGGGCGGGGTGGCGATCAACGACATCGCCCTGCAGGTGGTGCAGGAGGATTTGCCTTTCGGCGGCGTCGGCCCGTCCGGGATGGGGCATTGTCACGCCAAGGAGGGCTTTATGGCCTTCTCCAAGCTCAAGCCGGTGTTCCGGCAAAGCCGCTGGGCCGGCACCGCCTTGACGCGCGCGCCTTACGGCGCCGGCGTGGAGCGGCTGTTGAAGTGGATGCTGCGCTGAGATGCTGAGCCGCCGCCAATTGCTCAAAACCGGTCTGGGCGGCGCCGCGGCCTTGGCGCTGGCCACCTTGTTGGCCTCGCCGCAGCCGGACGGCCCGGCCGAGGACTGGGCCAAGCCCTTGAAGCTGCGCGCCTTGACGCTGCGGGACGCCCAGTTGCTGGCGGCGATCGCCCCGGGCGTCCTGGGGGCGGGCGTCGCGCCGCCCGAGGACGTGGTGCGCGGCGTGGACCGCGCGGTGGCCGGCTTGCCGCCGGCGATGCGGGCCGAACTGCGTCAATTGCTGGATTTGCTCGGCAACCCCTGGGGGCGGCGCTGGATCGCCGGAGTGTCCGCGCCGTGGCGCCAGGCGTCGGTCGAGGACATCGAAGCCTTTCTGCGGCGCTGGCGCGGCAGCGTTTTTCCCTTGCTGCGCAGCGGCTATCAGGCCTTGCACCAATTGCTGAACGCGGCCTGGTACGGCAATCCGGCCAGTTGGCCGGCGCTGGGCTATCGGCAGCCGGCGGCGGTGATGGAGATGCTGCCGTGAGCCGCGCGACGATACCCGATCCGGTGGCCGCCGGCGTCGCCGCGGGCTGGAAGGCGCTGGACGGCGCGAGCCTGCCCGATCTGGAGCTGCGGGCCGATGTGGTCGTCGTCGGCAGCGGCGCCGGCGGAGGCATGGCGGCCGAGCAATTGGCCGCGGCCGGGTTGGACGTGCTGCTGTTGGAGGAGGGCGGCCTGTACAGCTCGCGCGATTTTCGTCTGTTGGAAGCCAAGGCCTACCCGGAGCTGTATCAGGAGTCCGCCTGTCGCAAAACGGCGGATAAGGGGATTTCCATCCTGCAGGGCCGGGCCGTGGGCGGGAGCACCGTGGTCAACTGGACCAGTTCCTTCCGCACGCCGCCGGACACGCTGAACTGGTGGCGGGAGCGCCACCGTTTGAGCGGCGTGGGCGAGGAGGCGATGCGGCCCTGGTTCGAGCAAGCCGAGGCGCGGCTGGGCATCGCCGACTGGCTGCCGGACCCGAACCCCAACAACGCGGCGCTGGCCCGCGGCTGCGCGGCGCTGGGCATCGCCCATGCGCGTATCCGCCGCAATGTGCGCGGCTGTTGGAACCTGGGTTATTGCGGCATGGGCTGCCCCACCAACGCCAAGCAGTCCATGCTGGTGACGGCAATTCCCGCCGCGCTGGAGCATGGCGCCAGGCTGATCAGCCGGGCGCGGGTGGACCGGCTGCGCGCCAATGCCGCCAGAACCCGGCTGGAAGGGCTGGAAGGGCGTTTTCTGGCGGCGGACGGGGTGGGGGAAACCGGGCGCCGCTTCAAGGTGAAGGCGGCTCAGGTGGTGCTGGCCGCCGGCGCCATCGGTTCGCCGGCCATTCTGCTGCGCAGCGGCCTGATCGATCCGGGCGGCCATACCGGGACGCGGACCTTTCTGCATCCGGTGCTGCTGTCGGCGGCCTTGATGCCGGAACCGGTGGAGCCGTTCAACGGCGCGCCGCAGACGGTGTACAGCGATCACTTCATGCATGTTCACGCGCTGGACGGTCCCGTGGGCTACAAGCTGGAGGTGCCGCCCATCCATCCCTTGCTGGCCGGCATCACCTTTCCCGGCTTCGGCGCGGCGCAGCCGGCCTTGCTGCGGCGCTTGCCGCATCTGCACGCGACGCTGGCCTTGTTGCGCGACGGTTTTCATCCGGAAAGCCGCGGCGGCCAGGTGCGCTTGCGCGGCGATGGTTCGCCGGAGCTGGACTATCCCTTGAACGAGGTCTTGTGGGAGGGCGCGCGCCGCGCCTGGTTGAGCATGGCCGAGATCCAGTTCGCGGCCGGCGCCAGGCAGGTGCTGACGGTGCATGAGCAGGCCGGCCTGGCCCGCAGCTGGGGCGAGGCCCGGGGCATGATTGCGGGGCTGACGCTCAAGCCCTTGCTGGCCAAGGTGGTCAGCGCTCATGTGATGGGGGGCTTGGCGATGTCGGGCGACGCCGAGTCCGGGGTGGTGGACGAATGGGGGCGGCATTGGCAGCTGGACAATCTGACCGTGGTGGACGGTTCGGTGTTTCCCAGCAGCGTGGGGGCCAATCCGCAGCTGTCCATTTACGCCTTCGCCCTGCGCGCGGCGGCGGCCTTGCGGCAGCGGATGCAGGGCGTAAAAACCTGAGAGGCCATGGCGCGAGGGCGACAAAAAAGGGACCGCGGAGGTCCCTTTTGCATCAGGCTGTCAGGCAGCGTCGAATCAGGCGAAGTTCTTGGCGACGAAGTCCCAGTTCACCAGCTTCCAGAAGCTGTCCAGATAGTTCGGGCGGCTGTTGCGGTAATCGATATAATACGCGTGCTCCCACACATCACAGGTCAGCAGCGGCTTCTTGTCGGTGGTCAGCGGGGTGGCGGCGTTGCTGGTGGATACCAGGTCCAGCGAGCCGTCGGTGTTCTTCACCAGCCAGGCCCAGCCGGAACCGAAGGTGCCGATGGCGGTTTGGGTGAAGGCTTTCTTGAATTCGTCGTGGGAACCCCATTTGGCGTTGATGGCGTCGGCCAGCGCGCCGGTGGGCTTGCGCTCTTCGCCGGCGTTGGGGGCGAAGCCCAGCCAGTAGAAGGTGTGGTTCCAAACTTGGGCCGCGTTGTTGAAGATGCCGCCGGAGGATTTCTTCACGATCTCTTCCAGGGAGGCGTTTTCAAACTCGGTGCCCTTGACCAGGTTGTTCAGGTTGGTGATGTAGGTCTGATGATGCTTGCCGTAGTGGAATTCCAGGGTTTCCTTGGAAATGTGCGGGGCAAGCGCGTCCAGCGCGTACGGCAGTTCCGGCAGTTTGTGTTCCATTATGCTCTCCTTGTTGAGAAAGTAAGCCGCATAAGCGGATGCTTTAGCCGCAAGTTTACTGGATTAAGCCGCTGGTCGCCAATAGTTGACTAAAAAAGTAAAGTAAGGATGAACGCCATTGCAGTATGATGTTATTGTCATTGGAGCCGGCGCCGCCGGCCTGATGTGCGCGGCCACCGCGGGCCAGCGCGGCCGGCGCGTGCTCTTGCTGGACCATGCGCGCAAGCTGGCCGAGAAGATCCGCATTTCCGGCGGCGGCCGCTGCAATTTCACCAATCTCCACGCCCGTTTCGACTGTTATCTGTCGGCCAATCCGCATTTTTGCCGTTCGGCGCTGGCGCAGTACACGCCGCAGGATTTTATCGCCATGGTCGAGCGCCACGGCATCGGCTATCACGAGAAAAAGCTGGGCCAGCTGTTCTGCGACGACGGCAGCGAACGCATCATCGCCATGCTGGACGAGGAGTGCCGGCTGGGCGGGGTGGACCGGCGCATGGAGGCGCAGGTTCTGCGGGTGAGCCGGGACGCGGACGGTTTCGCGTTGGAGACCGGCGCCGGCGTTTTTCGCGCGGCGTCGCTGGTGGTGGCGACCGGCGGTTTGTCCATCCCGCAGATCGGCGCGACGCCGTTCGGCTACCAGTTGGCCGAACAGTTCGGCCTGGAGCTGACGCCGCTGACGCCGGCCCTGGTGCCGCTGACCTTTCATGTGGAGGACGCGGAAGCGTTCGCGCCGTTGGCCGGCGTGTCTTTGGAAGTGGAAGCGCGCGCCGGCAAGGGGCGCTTCCGCGAGAACGTGTTGTTCACTCACAAGGGCGTGTCCGGCCCGGCCATTCTGCAAGTGTCGTCCTATTGGCAGCCGGGCATGACGCTGGAACTGGACCTGCTGCCGGACGCGGACGCCGCGGCCTGGCTGGAGCAAAAGGCGGGCAGCGAGCAGCTTATCGCCAACGCGCTGGCCGAGTTCGGCTGGCCCAAGCGCTTCGCCGAGGCCTGGCTTGAGCGCGAGGGCTGCAATAAGCGGCTGAAGGACTTGTCGCCCAAGCAGCGTCAGCAGCTGGCCGAGCGCTTGCACGGCTGGCGGGTTAAACCCAACGGCACCCAAGGCTATAAAAAGGCTGAGGTGACGCTGGGCGGGGTGTCGACCAAGGCGCTGTCGTCCAAGACCATGATGGCCAACGCGGTGCCCGGCCTGTTCTTCATCGGCGAGGTGGTGGACGTCACCGGCTGGCTGGGCGGCTACAATTTCCAGTGGGCCTGGTCGTCAGGCTATGTGGCCGGGATGCATTGCTGATCTTGGAGCCTGTTTATGATCTCGCGAGCAAGGGCGAGACAAGGCGAAAACGGCTGAAAAAGCGGAGTGTACATACGGTACATGAGCATTTTGAAGATGTTTTCAACGCCGTATCGCCGACGCGTAGCAGATCGTAAACAGGTTCTTAGTCCGCCGCCAGGAACCACACGTTCTGGATCTTGCCGTCGATGATTTCATAGACGGCCGCCACTTCGAAGGGCTGCTCGGCCACGCCGCTAACGCGTTCGTGGTCGATTACCTTGTTGCCGAACTCGATGCGTTTGACCAGTTCGGCGTGCAGGTCCGGCAAGTTGAAGCGCTGGCCGGCGTAGAAATCTCTCAGGGCGGCTTTGCCGCGCAGGCTGGGCTCCGCGCCGGGCAGCCGGTACACCGTCACGTCGTCGGCGTAGACGGCGAGGAAGGGTTCCAGCTGGCGTTGGTTGTAAGCGTCGAGTTGTCTTTGGACGAGGGCGGTGGGCGTCATGGCGGCTCCAGATGAACGAAGCTTCGATGCTGGGGCCGCGCGGGGCGCTTGTCAACGCATGCTCAGCGAGTGGCGGTTTCGGGTTAAAATCGGGTTTTGCCTGATCCAGGCTTGCTTCATTCGCGCGGCCAGGCCGCGCCATCACTCCGAGTCTACATGACTGAATCGTACGAGAATTTTGACAGCGAGATGGCGGCGATCCGCACGCCGCCTCATTCGATCGAAGCCGAGCAATCGGTGCTGGGCGGCTTGTTGCTGGACAACAGCGCCTGGGACAAGATCGCCGACGTGGTGTCCGAGGCGGACTTTTACCGCCATGACCACCGGCTGATCTACAAACACGTGGCCAGGCTGGTGGAATTGGCGCGTCCGGCCGACGTGGTCACCGTTTCCGAAAGCCTGGACAAGAACGGCGAGCTGGGCAATATCGGCGGCCTGTCCTATCTGGCCACGCTGGCGCAGAACACGCCGTCCGCCGCCAATATCCGCCGCTACGCCGAGATCGTGCGCGAGCGCTCCATCATGCGCCAGCTGGCGCTGGTGGGCACCGAGATCGCCGAGGCCGCCTACGCGCCGATGGGGCGCGACGCCTCGCAGCTGCTGGACGAGGCCGAGGGCAAGGTGTTCCAGATCGCCGAATCCACCGCCAAGTCCAAGCAGGGTTTCCTGGAGATGCCGGGCCTGTTGAAAGAGGTGGTGGAGCGCATCGACATGCTCTACAGCCGGGAGAACCCGGACGAGGTCACCGGCGTGCCCACCGGCTTCATCGATCTGGACGCCAAGACCTCGGGCCTGCAAGCGGGCGATCTGATCATCGTCGCCGGACGTCCGTCCATGGGCAAGACCGCGTTCTCGATGAATATCGCCGAGCATGTGGCGGTGGAGCAGCATCTGCCGGTGGCGGTGTTCTCGATGGAGATGGGCGGCACGCAGCTGGTGATGCGTATGCTGGGTTCGGTGGGGCGGCTGGATCAGCACACGCTGCGCACCGGCAAGCTGGGCGACGACGACTGGCAGAAGCTGACTTACGCGATAGGCAAGCTGTCCGAGGCGCCGATGTACATCGACGAAACCGCGGCGCTGACCGCGCTGGAAGTGCGCGCGCGCGCGCGCCGTCTGGCGCGCCAGCACGGCGGCAAGCTGGGTCTGATCGTGATCGACTACTTGCAGCTGATGTCGGGCTCGGGCCGCGGCGACAACCGCACCGCCGAGCTGGGCGAGATTTCGCGCGGCCTGAAAGGCCTGGCCAAGGAGCTGCAGGTGCCGGTGATCGCGCTGTCCCAGCTGTCGCGGGCGGTGGAGCAGCGTCCCAACAAGCGGCCGATGATGTCGGACTTGCGGGAATCCGGCGCCATCGAGCAGGATGCCGACTTGATCGTCTTCATGTACCGGGAAGAGTATTACAACCCGGAGAACCAGGAAGTGAAGGGCCTGGCCGAGGCCATCATCGGCAAGCACCGTAACGGTCCCACCGGCGCGGTGCGGCTGGCCTTCGTCGGCAAGTACGCCAAGTTCGACAACGCCGCCACGCTGGGCGTCAGCGGTTGGGCGGACAGCGACTCCTAAGAACCTGTTTACGATCTGCTGCGCGTCGGCGATACGGCGTTGAAAATGGTTTCGAAATGCTCATGTACCGTCTGTACACTCCGCTTTCTCAACCGTTTTCGCCTTGTCTCGCCTTGGCCCGCGAGATCGTAAACACGTTCTAAGATGGTTCTGTGAGCATACGAGGCATTCCATGAGCTTTTTCGACAAGCATGTATTCATCTGCTGTAATCAGCGCGCCGGCTGCGAGGATTGCTGCAATAATCACGGCGCCAGCGAACTGCTGGGCTATATGAAGGACAAGGTCAAGGCCCTGGGCCTGGCCGGCGAGGGCAAGATCCGCGTCAACAAGGCGGGCTGTCTTGGGCGCTGCGACGACGGCCCGGTGATGGTGGTGTATCCGGAGGAGACCTGGTACACCTTCGTCGACAAGGAAGACATCGACGAAATCGTCGCCGAGCACATGGTGGGCGGGCGCGTGGTGGAAAGGTTGAAGATCTGATGTTGAAGGCGATGAACAAGCAAGTGGTGGCCGGGCCCGCCGGCGGTCTGGAAACCATCGTGGTGGCGGCCCAGGCCGAGGCGCGCGGCATTGCGGTGATCTGCCATCCCAACCCGCTGCAGGGCGGCACCAACACCAACAAGGTGGTGCAGACCGCGGCCAAGGCCTTGTCGCAGCTGGGCTATGTCTGCTACTGCCCGAATCTGCGCGGCGTGGGCGACAGCGAGGGACAGCACGATTACGGCATCGGCGAGGTGGAGGACGTGATCGCCGTGGTGGAACACGCGCGCCGCGAGCAGGGCGATCTGCCGCTGGCGCTGGCCGGTTTTTCCTTCGGCGGCTTCGTTGCGGCGCGCACCCGCGCGCGCATAGCGTCGGACAAATTGCTGCTGATGGGCGTGGCGGTGGGCAAATACGAAACGCCGACGCCGGAGGTGCCGGCCGATGCGCTGGTGATTCACGGCGAGGAGGACGAGGTGATTCCGCTGTCCGCGGTGATGGAATGGGCGCGGCCGCAAGGCTTGCCGGTGGTGGTGTTTCCCGGCGCCGGCCATTTCTTCCATGGCCGCCTGGTGCAGCTGGCGCAGACGATTCAGCGCTGTTGGTAGGGCGTCGTCAGGCCCTGGCGCAAAAAAACCGGTCATCCATGCGATGGCCGGTTTTTTTATCAGCGGTGCAGTTCGCCCGCGGCTTCTGGCTGGTAGGTGACTTCCAGCACCTTCAGGCGGATGCTGCCGGCCGGCGTCGGCCAATCTATGCTCTGTCCGGCGGAGAGGCCGAGCAGCGCGGCGCCGATGGGCGCCAGCACCGAGATCTTGCCCTGTTCGCTGTCCGCTTCGCGCGGGTAGACCAGGGTCAGGGTTTTTTCCTGGGCGTCGTCCAGCTTGACCCGCGCGCAGCTGTTCATGGTGATGATGCCGGCGGGCATGGCGGCGGGCTCCACCACATCGGCGCGCTCCAGCTCGGCTTCCAGCGCGGCCGCGGTGGGGTGGCCGCTCTCGCAATCCTCCAGCAGCGCGGCGAGGCGCTCATAGTCCAGAGAGGACACCGTGATGGCCGGGCTTGTCGACATATGCAACTCCTTCAGATAGACAAAGGGCACCGCAGGGTGCCCGATGATTTAGTGCGCGAAAAGCGTGTGTGCCAATGATATCGCTTGTAACCGCGTGTAACAAGGCTTGGCGGCGCAATCGCCGCTAATACTGGGCTTTGGGCCGGGGGGAGCCCCGGCCTCGCGCTTCAGCCCAGCAGGGACAGCGCCGCGCGCGGGCCGACATTGGCCTGAGCCTGGGCGGCGAGGCCGGTTTGCCCCAGGATCTGTTTGGCCGCCAGCTGCGCCGTCGCGGCGGCGAAGTCGGTGTCGCTGATCCGGCTATTGGCGGCGGCGGTGTTGACCGAGGCGGTTTGCAGATTGTTGATGCTGGCCTCGAAACGGTTGCTGATCGAGCCCAGCGTGCTGCGGGTGTTGGCCAGGGTGTTCAGATCGGCGTTGGTGCTTTGCTGCGCGGCCAGCGCGCCGGCCTGGGTGCTGATGTCTATGGTGCCGGTGGCGTTCAGATTGGCGTTGTAGCTGTTGAGCCCGCCGCTGGCCGGCGCGGCGGACAGATTGACGCCGGAGATGTTCACCTGGTTGTCCGCGCTGCCGTTGGGGCCCACCTGGAAGGTGGTGGAGGCGTTGCTGTTCAGCAGCGGGGTGCCGTTGAATTCGGTGCTTTGCACGATGGCGGAGTTGGCCTGGGTCAGCTGGTCCACCTGCTGTTGCAGCGCCTGGCGGTTGCTGGCGCTGAGCGCGCCGTTGCCGGCCTGGATCGCCAGCTCCTGGATTTGCTGGGTATTGCTTTGCAGCTGATTGAGCGCGCCGTCGGCGGTTTGCGCCAGCGAGATGCCGTCGTTGGCGTTGTTGATCGCCTGATTGTTGCCGTTGATCTGGGCCAGCAGCGCTTCGGAAATGGCGGCGTTGGCCGGGTTGTTGGCGGCGTTGTTGGTGGTCTTGCCGGCCGAGAGTTGAGCCAGCAGCTTGTCTTTGGCTTTCTGGGTCTGGTTCAGCTGGTTCTGCCCCTGCAGCGCGCTCAGATTGCTATTGATGGTCAGTGCCATGGCCGGCTCCCGCTGGATGTGGTTTCACTTCTTCAGTGTAAGAAAGCGCGCGGGGCAGGGCAAGCCGGGTTTTGGGTAAAGTCGCGTCGCGGCGGATGGCGCGGGCATGGGCGTGAAAAAGCCCGGCGGCGCCGGGCTGGGGATGGCGTTTCCGGCTTATTTGCCGGGCTTGGGCGGCGTGCCCGCGGACTGGGTCAGGATCTCGTAGCCGCTGTCGGTGACCAGCACGGTGTGCTCCCATTGCGCGGACAGGCTGCGGTCCTTGGTGACCACGGTCCAGCCGTCGCCCAGCATGCGCAGGTGGCGCTTGCCCTGGTTGATCATGGGCTCGATGGTGAAGATCATGCCGGCTTGCAGTTCCAGCCCGGTGCCGGGGCGGCCGTAGTGCAGCACTTGCGGCTCTTCGTGGAATTTGGTGCCGATGCCGTGGCCGCAGAACTCCTGCACCACGCTGTAGCCGGAGTTTTCCGCGTGCTGCTGGATGGCGTAGCCGATATCGCCCAGCGTGGCGCCCGGCTTGACCTTGTCGATGCCGCGCCACATGCATTCGTAAGTGATGCGGGACAGGCGGCGGGCGTGTTCGCTGACGTTGCCGACGTGGTACATGCGGCTGGTGTCGCCGTGGTAGCCGTCCTTGATCACGGTGACATCCAGATTCATGATGTCGCCACTTTTCAGGGGCTTGTCGTTCGGGATGCCGTGGCAAATCACATAGTTGACCGAGGTGCACACGGATTTGGGGTAGGGATTGTGGCCGTCCGGCGCGTAGTTCAGCGGCGCCGGGATCGCGCCCTGCTCATTGACGATGTAGTCGTGGCACAGCTTGTCGATGGCTTCGGTGGTGACGCCGGGCTTGATGAAGGGGGTGATGTAGTCGAGGACTTCCGACGCCAGGCGGCCGGCGATCCGCATCTTTTCGATGTCTTGGGCGTTTTTCAGTTGGATGCTCATGGGATTCTGGTGATGTGCGTGTCTGCGGCTAATGAGACGTATTCTAGCAAAAACGCCCCCGGCCCGGCAGTGCTTGTCGGGCCGGGGGCGCGTCGTCGTTCAAATCAGGCGCATCTTGAACTGCTTGCCCTTGATCTTGCCGGCGGACAAGCGCTCCAGCGCCTGCTCGGCGATGGCGCGGTCCAGCGCGACGAAGCTGGCGAATTCGAAGATGCTGATCTTGCCGATCTGGGCGCCGCTAAAGCCGGCGTCGCCGGTCAGCGCGCCGAGGATGTCGCCGGGGCGCAGTTTTTCGCGCTTGCCGCCGGCGATTTCCAGCGTGACCATCGGCGGCAGCAGCGGGCCGCCGGGGGCCGGGGTCAGCTGTTCCAGCTTGGCCCAGGTCAGCGGCGCCTGCTGATAGCTTTCGATCAGCGCCAGCCGCTTGTCGTCGTTGTCGGCGGTCAGGGTCAGCGCCAGGCCCATCGCCTCGCCGCGGCCGGTGCGGCCGATGCGGTGGATGTGGATTTCCGGATCATGGGTGACGTCGACGTTGATCACCAGGTCCAGTTCCTTGATGTCCAGGCCGCGCGCGGCGACATCGGTGGCCACCAGCACGGTGGCGCTCTTGTTGGCGAAGCGCAGCAGGATCTGGTCGCGTTCGCGCTGCTCCAGGTCGCCGTACAGCGCCAGCGCGCTGAAGCCGCGCGCCTGCAGGTCTCGCACCAGCTCCTTGCAGCGTTCCTTGGTGTTGCAGAAGGCCAGCGCGGACGTCGGGCGCAGGTGCCGCAGTATGGTGGTGACGGTTTCCAGCCGCTGTTCCGGCTTGATCTTGTAGAACCATTGTTCGATGCGTTCGCCGCTGTGCAGCGATTCCACCTGGATTTCCTGCGGGCGGCGCATGAACTGGGCGCTGATCTTGCGGATGTTTTCCGGATAGGTGGCGGAGAACATCAGGGTCTGGCGCTGGCGCGGGCAGGCGCGCACGATGCCGACGATTTCCTCGATGAAGCCCATGTCCACCATGCGATCCGCCTCATCCAGCACCAGGGTGCCGACGCCGGACAGATTCAGCGAGCCGCGGAACAGGTGATCCTGCAGCCGGCCGGGGGTGCCCACCACGATGTGGGCGCCGTGTTCCAGCGAGCCGATTTGCGGGCCCATCGGGCTGCCGCCGGTCAGGGTAACCACTTTGACATTGTCTATGCTGCGCGCCAGCCGGCGGATTTCCTGGGCTACCTGGTCGGCCAGCTCACGGGTGGGGCAGAGCACCAGCGCTTGCACGCCGAACCAGCGCGGGTTCAAGCGCGCCAGGATGCCGAGTCCGAAAGCCGCTGTCTTGCCGCTGCCGGTCTTGGCCTGGGCGATCAGGTCCTGGCCGTCCAGAATGGCCGGCAGGCTGGCCGCCTGGATGGCGGTCATGCTGTGGTAGCCCAGGCTGTCCAGATTGGACAAGAGGGCGGCGGACAGGGGCAGGGTGGAGAAAGCGGCTTTTTTCACAATGACTTGGCGTATTACGGTATCGGGCTGCGAGTGTAACAGGCCGGCGGCCAACGGCCAAATCGGATATCCGCCGCCGGCGGATTTATTTCGGCTCCGGCCCGCAAGAAGGCGAAGGCCCCGCGCGAACGGGGCCGAAATTGACTGGCGGCTCCATGGAGTTGGATTCACACGGTGAAGCGCGACACCGATTCCGTCAGCCGCTGGGCCAATTGTTCCAGTTGTTCGGCGGCGTTCACGGTTTGGCCGATCTCCTGATCGTTGGTCTGCGCCATTTCGGCGATGGCGTCTATGCTGCCGGTCACGGATTGGCTGGCGGCGCGCTGCTGCTCGGTGACGGCGACGATCTGGCGCAGGCCCTGGCGCACCTCGGCCACCGATTGATTGGCGGCGTCCAGCACGCTGGACACGCTGTCGGCGGACTGGCGGCTGGCGGCCAGCGAGCTGAGGCCGGCGTTGACCGCGGCGCGCACCGCGTCGGTTTTCTGGTTGAGCGCGCCGGTCACGGCGTCGATCTCGCTGGCGGAGCGGGCCGATTTCTCCGCCAGCTTGCGCACCTCGTCGGCCACCACCGCGAAGCCGCGGCCCTGTTCGCCGGCGCGCGCGGCCTCGATCGCCGCGTTCAGCGCCAGCAGATTGGTCTGTTCGGCGATCTCGCGCACTTCCTTGGTCATATTGGTGATGCTGGAGGTGGAACTGGCCAGCTCGGTTTCCGCCTGCGCCATCAGCCGCACCGCCTGCTCCACCTGGCTGACTTCGCGTTGCAGCTGGCTCAGGCTGGCGCGGCCGTCTTCGGAGCGTTGCAGGCTCTGGTCGGCTTCGGCGCTGACGTCCTCGGCCTTGCCGGCGATTTCGCCGATATGGCTGGCCAGTTGCTCCACCGCGCCGGCGGCGGACTGGGACTGGCGGTTTTGCCTGTGCGAGCTTTCCGCCAGGTGGGCGGCGCCGTCGGCCAGTTGGCGCGAGGACTGCGACACCGCGCCGGCGGAGGCGCCGACGTGGCGCACCAGCTCGGCGATGGCGGCCAGCATCTGGTTGAAGCGCAAGGCGGTGTCGCCGATTTCGTCGCGGCTGCGCACCGGCAGCCGTCGCGTCAGGTCGCCTTCGCCCTGGGCCAGTTCGGCGAGCCCGGCCGACATCGCCTGCAGCGGGCGGGTGACGAGGCGGCGCGCCAGCAGGAAGACCACCGCCATCAGGGGCAGGGAAGCCAGGATGGCGAACAGAATGCTCTGATCGCGGAAACGGCTGACCGAGGCGTAAGGCTTTTCCAAGGAGACGCGCATGCTGACCACGCCCAGCGGCGTCTTGTCCGCCACCTGGTGGCACATCATGCAGTTTTTGCCCAGATAGTTGCGCGAGGCCAGCGCCGGATAGACCACGCGCAGATGTTCGCCCAGCGCCGGCGTGGATTCAATCCGGATATGAGGCTTGCCGTCCCGCAGCGCCTGTTGCTCCACCGCGTCGCCGTTCAGATTCTTGTCGCCGGCGTTGCCGGGGCCGAACTGCTTGCTGACGGCCGGGGCGCGGATCACCCTCAGATCGCGCACCGCGGACAGTTCCTTGATCTGGTCCAGAAAAACGTCGCGTTGGCCCACGGTGCCGGTAATCATCATGCCGGTGAGCCCGGCCATGGTCATTTCATTCATGCTGTGGGCCAGGTCTTGCGCCTGTTCCACGGCGATGTCCCGGCTGACGCTGGTTTCCCAGGCAATCAGCCCGCTCCAGGCCAGGACCAGGCAGCACCATACCGCCATGGTCAGTTTCAGCCAGATCGGCCAATCGGAAAATTTGCGCATGCGTGTGCGGACGGAGGGTCCGTTCTCCCGGTGTGTTTGTAGAATCGCGCGATTGCCGCTATAGGTTTATTGAAATGGGTCGCAGCGCGATGGTAGTGATTTGATGACGTAGGAATGTTGGTTTAAATCAAACTTATAGTTAAAACGATTAGGCTTGGGTTTGCGGCGGTTTTCTGTGAAAATCCCGCCCTCGCCGCAGTTTGGGCGCATTCTTCACCATGGATTTCAAGGAGCGCAGTATATGGGTGACACAAGCGGACGCCGCGTAGCCATCATCGGCGGCGGGCCGGCCGGCCTGGCCGCCGCCGAGCAACTGGCGGCGGCGGGCGTGCGGGTCGATGTCTACGACGCGATGCCGTCGGTCGGCCGCAAATTCCTGCTGGCCGGCGTGGGCGGCATGAACATCACCCATTCCGAGCCCCACGCCAGCTTTGTGCAGCGCTACGGCGCTCACAGCGCCGAGTTGCGGCCCATGCTGGACGTGTTCAACGGCGAGCATGTGCGCGCCTGGGTGCACGGCCTGGGCATAGAAACCTTCATCGGCAGTTCCGGCAAGGTGTTTCCCAAGGAAATGAAGGCGGCGCCGCTGCTGCGCTCCTGGCTGACGCGCTTGCGCGAGGCGGGAGTGAGCTTCCACGTGCGCCATCGTTTCCTGGGCTGGGACGAGCGCGGCCGCCTGCGGCTGTCGTCGCCGGACGGCGAGCGCCTGGCCGAGGCCGACGCCGTGGTGCTGGCCATGGGCGGCGGCAGCTGGCGCAAGCTGGGTTCGGACGGCAGCTGGGCGGCGATGCTGCGGGAGCGCGGCGTGGAGGTGTCCAAGCTGCAGCCGTCCAACTGCGGCTTCGACGCCGGCTGGAGCGAGTATTTCGCCGACAAGTTCGCCGGCGCGCCGTTGAAATCGGTGACTTTGCAGTTCCATCCGGCCGTCGGTCATCCGTTCAGCCGCCGCGGCGAGTTCGTCATCACCGCCGGCGGCGTGGAGGGCAATCTGATTTACGCCTGCTCCGGCGCCATCCGCGACGAAATCGCGCGCAGCGGCGCGGCCTTGTGTTATCTGGACTTGATGCCGGACTGGAGCTTGCAGCGCATTCTGGGCGAGGTGGCGCGGCCGCGGGGTTCGCGTTCGATGTCCAGCCATTTGCAAAGCCGCTTGGGTCTGAAGGGCGTGCGCATGGGCTTGCTGCGCGAATGCTTGGACAAGGACGTGTTCAACGACCCCGCCAAGCTGGCCGAGGGCATCAAGGCCTTGCCTTTGCGCTTGCTGGCGCCGCGGCCGCTGGACGAGGCGATCAGCACCGCCGGCGGCGTGACCTTCGGCGCGCTGGACGACAATCTGATGTTGCAGGCGATGCCCGGCGTGTTCTGCGCCGGCGAGATGCTGGATTGGGAAGCGCCCACCGGCGGTTATCTGCTGACCGCCTGCTTCTCCACCGGGCGCGCCGCCGCCGGCGGCGTGCTGCGCTGGATGCGGCAGGCTTGAAGCCTGTTGCGTCCACGCCAGCGCAATAGGCGGCGACTGCGTGTTTACACGGAGCGCTGCCTGCATTTTTTTTGCAAGCCCCTATACTGGTAATGTCGCGCGAAACGCGCGGCCACGTCATTGTCGAGAAAGCCGCCCACTGCATGGATTGTCATGATGCGAAGGCGAACGCCTGAGGAGAACAGCGCGATGAAGCTTGACGATTTCAACCAGGTGGCCGATCTGATCGGCCTGAAAAAACGCTCGCGCGAAGCGGTGTGGCTGATGGAGGTGGAGGGCATGACCGGCTACTTCGCCGCCCAGCAAATGGACATCAGCGAGTCCACCGTGTCCCGCGCTCACAGCCGCTTCCGACGCGCGCTGCAAAAAATCAACGCTCTGGCAGGCCATCTGCCCTTGTAAAGCCGCCATCGCGGCGCTGACGAAGCCCGGCCTCGGCCGGGCTTCGTCGCATTCAGGCTGTTCCTTGTGCCGGGGAGGGCCGGCGCCGCTGCCGCCGTCGGCGGCATCTGGATATACTGACGCGCAGTCTTCCCCTTCAAGGAGAGCTTCATGGCTTTGCGTCACGGCATCGATTTCGACAAGGCCCAGGCCTTGCACCGGCAGGAACTGGCGATGTTTTCCGAGCGGCGCCCGCGCTCGCGGCAGCTGTCCGCCGCCGGCGGCGAGCATTTGCTGTTCGGCGCGCCCTTGCACTGGATGGCGGACTGGTCCACTCCCTTCAATCTCTACGTGGAAGAGGCCCGGGGCGCGCGGCTGCGCGACGTGGACGGCCATGAATACCTGGATTTCTGCCTGGGCGACACCGGCGCGATGTTCGGCCATTCGCCGGAGCCGGTGGCGCGCGCCATCGCCGAACAGGCGGCGCGCGGCCTGACCGCCATGCTGCCGTCGCCGGACGCGGTCTGGGTGGCGGAGGAACTGGCGCGGCGCTTCGGCCTGTCGCACTGGCAGTTCGCCCTCAGCGCCAGCGACGCCAACCGCTTCGCGCTGCGCTGGCTGCGCGCCGCCAGCGGCCGGGATCAGGTCGTCGTGTTCAACGGCTGTTACCACGGCACGGTGGACGATGCCTTCGTCGATCTGGTCGACGGCCGGCCCAGGCGGCGCGCCAGCCTGCTGGGCCAGGTCCACGATCCGGCCGCGCATACCCGGGTGGTGGAGTTCAACGATCTGGAAGCGCTGGAGCGGGCCCTCAGCGACGAGCGGGCGGCCTGCGTGCTGGCCGAGCCGGTGATGACCAATATCGGCATGGTGTTGCCGGATCCCGGTTACTGGAGCGAGGCCCAGGATTTGATCCGCCGCTACGGCAGCTATCTGCTCTTGGACGAAACCCACACCATCAGCAGCGGGCCGGGCGGCTACGGCGCGGCCTACGGCCTGAAGCCGGACGCGCTGGTGTTGGGCAAGCCGCTGGGCGGCGGCCTGCCGTGCGCGGTGTACGGCTTCAGCGCCGAGCTGGCGGAGCGGGCGCAGCGCGCCAAGCGCGCGGCCGCGCCCGGTCATTCCGGCATCGGCACCACCTTGAGCGGCAATATGCTGGCCGCGGCGGCGATGCGCGCCAACCTGGCCGAGGTGATGAGCGACGCCGCCTATCAGCGGATGTTCGCGCTGGCCCAGCATCTGGCGGACGGCTTGCAGGACTGGATAGAACGCTGGCGGCTGCCGTGGTGCGTGAGCCGCGTCGGCGCGCGCTGCGAGTTCCAGTTTTCCCCGCGCCCGCCGCGCAACGGCAGCGAGGCGGGGGCGATGCTGGACGAGGAGCTGGAGCGGGTGATCCATCTTTACCTGCTCAACCGCGGTTTCCTGATCACGCCCTTCCACAATATGTTGCTGCTGTGTCCGGACGCGGAGTTCGCCGACATCGATCGCCTGCTGGAGGCCTTGGACGGTTTCGCCGGCGAGGTGGTTTAGCGCCGGTTCAACCCCTCGCGAGCCAGAGCGGAACAAGGCGTTGCGGCTGAGAAAGCGGAGTGTACAAGGGGGGCGTGAGCATTTCGAAGCGGTACTCACCGTGCCACGTCTCACGACGCGCAGCAGATCGTAAACCGCTTCTTAGCGCGCGGGCTGCTGGCGGATGGCGAGCAAGGCCTGATTGCGCAGCGTCTTCAGCAGGCTGAGCTGCTCCGGCGCGATGGCCAGCGAGCCGGCCTGGCGGCGGTCGCCGTAGAGTATGCCCAGCTTGCGTTTGTCCAAGGACAGCGGCAGCAGCACAAAGGTATGGGCGACGCCCATCTGGCGGAACCAGGCCGGGATGTGCTGGGCGATGGCCGGCGCGTCGATGTCGTCTATCAGCATGTCGGCGTTGCGTTCCAGCGCCTTGCGGAACAGGCTGTCGCCGCTGTCGATGTCGGCGCGCAGCGCCGGCAGCAGCAACTCCACTTTTTCGCCGAAACCGAAGCGCGCCTGCAGCGGCAGATCGGCCCCGCTGCGCGCGCAGATCAGCGCGTGGTCGAAGCCCAGTCCGCGGTACATGGTTTCCAGAATGATGCGCAGCAGGTCGTTGAGCTTGTAATCGCCCAGCAGGGTGTTGGTGATGTCCTGCACGCCGGCGGACAGCACGGCGATCCGGCCGGCGGAGCCGGCGGTGGCCTGCAGCCGGGTGGGGTCCGGCGCGGGCGGCGGCGGCGCGGCGGGGCTGGGCGGCGGCGCGCTTTTGTCCAGCCTGGCCTGGCGCAAGGCCTGCGAGCGCGGCCCTTGGCCGGCTTCCGGGCCCAGTTCCGCCAGATAGGCGGTGAGCTGGGTTTGCGCCTGCGCCAGTTCCCGTTCCAGCGGCGCCCACTCCAGCGCCAGCGCCCGGCTGTAGCGTTGCAGCAGCTTGCGGCTGGCCTCGGCCTGGTCGATGCCGCTCTGGGTCAGCTGGCAGACCAGTTCGCGGCACAGCGAGCTTAGCGCCTTCATCCGCATCTCGCCGGTTTGCGGCTGGCGCACCGCGCCGGCCGGCATCGGTTCCATGCCGGTCAGAATCCGTTCCGGAAAACGCCACAAGGCGGCGGTGGCGGCGCCCAGGTCGGCGTAATGAGCGCCCAGCGTCTGGTGCGCGGCCTGGTCGACGCCGGCGCCGGCGGCGATCAGCGTCTGGATTTGCCGGTACTCGTCGCGGAAGTAGTTGACGCACAGCAGTTCGCCCAGGTTTTGCAGCATGCCGCAAATCAAGGCTTCTTCCGCCTCGCGCACGCCGCAGGCCGGCGCCAGCGAGCGGGCCAGCAGGCCGGTGAACAAGGTCTTGATCGCCACGTCGCGGATCTCGTCGGCGTGGGCGCGGTTGTGCAGGTGTTCGAACAGCAGCAGGCTGAGCGCCAGATTGCGTATGGTGTCGAAACCCAGGATCACGATGGCGCGCGAGATGGTGCTGACCGCGCCGCCGTACTGGCTGAAATTGGCGGAATTCACCACTTTCAGCAGCTTATTGGTCAGCGACACGTCTTTGAGGATGGCGCTGGACAGCGCTTGCAGGCGCTCGCTGTCGGCGTTGTTGCTCTTGTTGATGGCGGCGATGGCCTGGGACAGCGCCGGAAAGTCCGGCGCGTGGCGCATGCGTTGCAGCAAGTGGTCCAGCGCGGCGCGGCCGCCTTCCTGGCGGTTGAAGCGTTGATGGCGGGCCAGCCAGTCCTGTAGCCCGGCCAGCGCGCGGCGACAGGCGCCGGCGTCGGCCGCCGGATCGCGCAGCGCGTCCAGCCATTGTTCCAGCTCCGGATCGCAGTCCCGCTCCGGCGCGCCGGCGCTGATCAGCCAGCGCAGCAGTTGTTCGGCCTGAGACAGCTCTTGGCGCAGCCGTTCCGGGTTCAAGGCCTGGCAGGCGTGTTCGCCCAGCAGCGCGACGCGCTGGTGGATGTCGGCGAGCACGGTTTCGGGATAGAGCCGCCCCAGGCATTTGCCGCTGGCGTGCAGGTGGATCAGCGGCTCCAGGATGTCGCAGGCCAGGCCGATGCGCTCGGCCAGCGGCAGCGCGGCCAGCGCCTTCAGACGCAAGGGCTGCAGCGTGTCCTGCCGATAGACGGCGTAGGGTTTGCCGTCCAGGCGGGCCTGGCCCTGCCAGGCTTGCAGCAAGGGATGGCGGAAGGCCGGGCGCGGCGGCGCGTCCGGCAGCTCGGACGCGGACTCCACCAGCGCCAGCGCCGCGCCGTCGCGGCTGGCCAGCAGCACCGACAGGCCGTCCGGGCAGTGCAGCGTGGCGACGATTTGGTATTCCGGCTCTGCGGCGGGGCTCATCGCTGTCTCCGTGCGGCTTGCGTATTTGTACTAATGTAGACAGTTATTGCCGCGTGGGCCGAAGATTCCGCAGCGTCCGTCCTGGCGTTCTTATTGCCCTTTGGACTAATTGTTGATTTGCTAAGAGCATATTGATATAACCCATCGGTTTTGATGCGCCGATGGGCTTTCGGTAGATTTGAGCGCATCTACAGGATGGGCAGGAAGCATGAACATCGGTCAACAGAGGCTGACTCACCTCAAGCAGTTGGAAGCGGAGTCTATCCACATCATTCGCGAAGTGGCCGCGGAATTCGAAAACCCGGTGATGCTGTATTCGATAGGCAAGGATTCGGCGGTGATGCTGCATCTGGCCAAGAAAGCGTTTGCGCCGGGCAAGCCGCCGTTTCCCTTGATGCACGTGGACACCACCTGGAAGTTCAAGGAAATGATCGCGCTGCGCGACAAGCAGGCGCGCGAGTACGGCTGGGATCTGATCGTCCACGTCAACCAGGAGGGCGTGGACGCCGGCATCAATCCGTTCACCGCCGGCAGCGCCAAGCACACCGACGTGATGAAGACCGAGGGCCTGAAGCAGGCTTTGAACAAATACGGTTTCGACGCCGCTTTCGGCGGC
Source organism: Chromobacterium sp. S0633 (assembly GCF_024158805.1). Classification (NCBI taxonomy): domain Bacteria; kingdom Pseudomonadati; phylum Pseudomonadota; class Betaproteobacteria; order Neisseriales; family Chromobacteriaceae; genus Chromobacterium; species Chromobacterium sp. S0633. The sequence continues at coordinate 98,096 of NZ_JAMZGH010000002.1, forward strand.
GCTCGCCGCGACGAGGAAAAAAGCCGGGCCAAGGAGCGGGTGTATTCCTTCCGCGACCGCAACCACCGCTGGGACCCGAAGAACCAGCGGCCCGAGCTCTGGAACATCTACAACAGCAAGATAGACAAGGGCGAGAGCATACGGGTGTTCCCGCTGTCCAACTGGACCGAGCTAGACATCTGGCAATACATCTTCCTGGAAAACATCGAGATCGTGCCGCTGTACTTCGCCGCCGAACGGCCGGTGATAGCGCGCGACGGCACGCTGATCATGATAGACGACGAGCGGATACTGGATTATCTGAGCCCGGCGGAGAAGGCGAGCATTGAAACCCGCCGCGTCCGCTTCCGCACCCTGGGCTGTTATCCGCTGACCGGCGCGGTGGAATCGCAGGCGGCCACACTGCCGGACATCATTCAGGAGATGCTGCTGACCCGCACTTCCGAGCGTCAGGGCCGGGTGATAGACCACGACAGCGCCGGTTCGATGGAAAAGAAAAAGATGGAAGGATATTTCTGATGACCCACCAATCCGATCTGATCGCCGGCGACATCCTGGAATACCTGCGCCAGCACGAAAACAAGGATCTGCTGCGCTTCATCACCTGTGGCAACGTGGACGACGGCAAGTCCACCTTGATCGGCCGGCTGCTGCACGATTCCAAGCTGATCTTCGAGGATCAGCTGGCGGCGATAGAGCGCGACTCCAAGAAATACAACACCACCGATCAGGAGATAGACCTGGCCTTGCTGGTGGACGGTTTGCAGGCGGAGCGCGAGCAGGGCATCACCATCGACGTCGCCTACCGCTATTTCAGCACCGACAAGCGCAAGTTCATCATCGCCGATTGCCCGGGCCATGAGCAGTACACCCGCAATATGGCCACCGGCGCGTCCACCAGCAATCTGGCCATCATTCTGATCGACGCGCGGCGCGGGGTGCAGACCCAGACCCGCCGCCACAGCTACATCGTCAGCTTGCTGGGCATCCGTCATGTGATCGTGGCGGTGAACAAAATGGACCTGGTGGATTACGATCCGGCGGTGTTCGAGCGCATTCGCGACGAGTATCTGGCCTTCGCCGAGGGCCTGGCGATTCCGGACATCCGCTTTGTGCCGATCTCCGCGCTGCGCGGCGACAATGTGGTCAGCCGCGGCGAGGGCGCGCCCTGGTATCAGGGGCCGACGCTGATGCAGTTGCTGGAAACGGTGGAAGTGCGCAGCGACGCGGCGCTGGAAGGCTTCCGCCTGCCGGTGCAGTACGTGAACCGGCCCAATCTGGACTTCCGCGGCTTCTGCGGCACCATCGCCGCCGGCGAGATCCGCCCCGGCGACGAGGTGCTGGCGCTGCCGTCCGGCCGCCGCAGCAAGGTCAAGGCCGTGGTGGCTTACGAGGGCGAACTGGCCGCGGCCGGGGCCGGCGAGGCGATCACATTGACGCTGGAGGACGAGATCGACGTGTCGCGCGGCGATATGCTGGTGCGCGCCGACCAGCCGCCGCCGGCGGTGGCGGCCAGCCTGGACGCGCATCTGGTGTGGATGCAGGACGCGCCCTTGCGCGCCGGCAAGGAGTACGGCTTCAAGCTGGCCGGCAAATTCGTCACCGGCCGGGTGGAGGCCATCCTGCACCAGGTGGACGTCAACACGCTGGAGCAGAAGCCGGCCGAGGCGCTGCACCTGAACGAGATCGCGCTGTGCCGGATCAGCCTGAACGCGCCGGCGGTGATAGACGCCTACGCCGCCTGCCGCGGCACCGGCAGCTTCATCGTGATCGACCGGCTGAGCAACGCCACCGCCGGCGCCGGCATGATCACGGCGGCCAGGACGGAGCAGGCTGCCGCGCCGCAGGACGAATTGCAGCGCTTGCGCGCCTTCGAGCTGGAGTTGAACGCGCTGGTGCGCAAATACTTCCCGCATTGGGAGGCCAAGGACATCGGCCAGCTGTTTCCGCTCTGAGCGTGTGTTGAGCGTTGCCGACGGCCCGTCGCCCTAGTTTTCAGAGCCTGTTCAAAGTCTAGCGAGCGGGAGCGGGACAAGGTGCCGCGGCTGAGAAAGCGGAATGTACGTTTGGTATATGAGCATTTCGAAGCCGTCACCTCTCATGAGGCGCTGCGGACTTTGAACAAGATCTTAGAACCTGTTTACGATCTTTTGTAGATGTGTTTAACCGTTGCTAGATACGTAGGAAACCATGTATTCGACGCGCCCCGGGTCCCTTCAAGCCTGCCGTCGGGTGGCAGGCCCGAGGTTTTAAGCGGCTGCTTGTTCGAGCAGCGCGACGTTAGCGCGCTGCGAGTTCAGCCGCGCCTCGGGCCTGACGGGACCCGACGGGTAGCCGCAGGCCAGGCTTGCAGGGCGGCCTTTAGGGTAAAGGGAGATTTGGCCGCGCAAATCTCCCTTTCCGTTCGCCGGGCGGAACCGGCCCTAAATCATCATCCGCGTAGCGGATTCAATGCTTTGAACAATACTTCCGTTCCGGTTTGAAAAGATCGTGAACAGGTTCTTACGGCGGGCTGTCCGTTTTTCGACCTGTTGTTGCAGGATTCGGCCACGCCGGTTTACAGCCGGCGGCGGGCTGCCTACAATCCGGCAGCTTCAATTGGCGCGTTGTATCCGCTGCGGTTCGCAGCGGCGTGGTTCTGTTTCGTCCCGTCTGCTCCGGCAGCCGCGGTCCACTCGGTTTCCCCCTCCGTCTTTCGCTTGAAGCGCCGGCAACGCCGCCCGCGGCGCTGTCGCATCGCCTGTAATCCACATAGAAAAGATAAAACATGACGTTTGCGCTGAAACACATCGCAGGCGCAACCGCTGCCATCTTGCTGGCAGGCCCGGTTGCAGCCAAGGATTTCACTGTCGCCGTGATCTACGATCAGGCGGGCAAGTTCGACAAGAGCTTCAATGAAGCGGCATTCAACGGCGCCGAACGTTTCAAGAAAGAATTCCACATCAACTACCGCGAAGGCCAGGTCAGCAACGACGCTCAGAAAGAGCAGATGCTGCGCAATATGGCGCGCAAGGGCGCCGACCTGGTGGTGGCGGTGGGCTTCGCCTACACCCAGTCCATCGAGACCGTGGCCAAGGAATTCCCCAAGGTGAAGTTCACCCTGGTGGATTCGGTGGCCAAGGGCCCGAATGTGCAGAGCATCGCCTTCAAGGAGCAGGAAGGCTCCTTCCTGGTGGGCATGGCCGCCGCGCTCAAGTCCAAGAGCGGCAAGGTGGGCTATCTGGGCGGCATGGACGTGCCGCTGATCCGCGCCTTCGGCTGCGGTTACGCCCAGGGCGCCAAGTACGCCAATCCCAAGGCGGTGGTGATGCAGAACATGATAGGCACCACCCACGCCGCCTTCAACGACCCGGCGCGCGGCGGGGAATTGGCCAAGAGCCAGTTCGATCGCGGCGTGGACGTGGTGTTCGCCGCGGCGGCGCTGTCGAATATGGGCGTGATCCAGGCGGCCAAGGGCGCCAAGAAGTTCTACATCGGCGTGGACAGCAATCAGAACTATCTGCAGCCTGGCGTGGTGCTGACCTCCATGGTCAAGCGCGTGGACAACGCGGTGTACGAAACCATGCGCGACGCCAAGAACGGCGCGTGGAAGCCGGACGTCAAGCTGATGGGCCTGAAGGAAAACGGCGTGGACTGGGCCTTGGACCCGCACAACCGTTCGCTGATCACGCCTGAGATGGAGAAGAAGATTCTGCAGGCGCGCAAGGACATCGTCAGCGGCAAGATCAAGGTGGTGGATTACCGCGCCGCCAACCGCTGCCCGGTGAACTGATCCGCCGGAGCCGCGCCGCGCTTGGCGCGGCGACGTGACAACGGGCAAGACCAATGGTCTTGCCCGTTTTTCTTTGCGGCTCGTGAATAGGTGCTTAGATCCCCAGCGTCGCGCCGCCGTCCACGTACAGATTATGCAGCGTGATGTGGCGCGCCTGATCCGACAGCAGGAACAGCGCGGCATTGGCCACATCCTGCGGCGCGGCGATGCGTTGCAGCGGGATGCCGGTGCGGTACTGCTCCAGCGAGCCTTGCAGAATGGCCGGCGGGATGGCGTCGTCGCTCCACAACTGGCGCTGCATCGCAGTGTCGGTGGAGCCGGGCGACACGATGTTGCAACGCACGCCGAACTCGGCCAGCTCCAGGCCCAGGCATTTGCTGAACTGGGTGGTGGCGGCCTTGGACGCGGCGTAGGCCGCCATCTGGGTGCGCGGCACTTCGGCGGCGTTGGAGCCCACGGTGACGATGCCGCCCCGGCGGCGCGCCTGCATGCGCCGCGCCACCGCGCGGCTGAGGAAGAACACACCGTGAGTGTTGACGGCGAAGCTTTGCAGCCAGTCCTCGTCGCTGAGCTGTTCCACCGTGCCCAGGCGCAGCACGCCGGCGACATTGGCCAGCATGTCGATGGCGCCGATCTCGTCCTCGATGCGGGCCACCGCCTGTTCCACCGCCGCGCCGTCGCGGATGTCCAGCGGCAGCGGGATGATGCGGCCGTCGGCGTGGGCCGGCGCGTGGAGCGCCAGCTGCTGCAGGCCGTCGGCGCGCAGGTCCAGCGCCGCCACGCGGCAGCCCTGGTCCGCCAGCGAGCGCGCCAGCGCCGCGCCTATGCCCTGGGCCGCGCCGCTGACCACGGCCAGCCGGCCGTGGAATTCCGGGTAGCTGGCGCTCATGCGGCGGCCCCGTCCAGCTGGCGCGCCAGCAGCGCCTGCCAGGCGTTGACGGTGGGTTGTTGCGCCAGTTCGATGAAGTCGATTTCCGCGCCCAGCGCGCGCCATTGTTCCAGCAAGCTCATCAGGCGGATGGAGTCCAGGCCCCAGTCCAGCAGATTGTCGTCCAGGCCGATGTCGCTGGCCGGCTGTTGCAGCAGTTCGGCGATGGCGGCGCGCAGCGCTTCCGCGCTGGGCGCGGCGCTGGCCGGTGCGGCCTGCTGGTCCAGCTGGCCCAGCAGACGCTGGCTGTCCAGGGTCACGCCGCAGCGCTGGGCCACGTATTCCAGCGCCATCGCGTGGCGGTCGGCGGAGAAGTCGGCCAGGCCGTCGGCGACGAAGAAGGGCTGGATGTCGTACATGAAGGCGTCCAGCGCGGTGCTCATGCAGCCGATGTGGGCGTAGATGCCGCAGATGATCAGCTGGTCGCGGCCTTGCTGGCGCAGCAGGTTGAGGAAGGGCGAGCGCTGGAAGGCGCTGTAGCGCCACTTGGTCAGCACGGTGTCGTCGGCGGCCGGGCTCAGGCTGGCGACGATGGGGTGGCGTTCCGGACGCGCCGGCAGACCGGGGCCCCACATATCGTTGAGCAGGCCGCGGTCGCTGTCGGCCTGTTCCGCCGGCTGGGCGGTGTAGAACACCGGAATGTTCAGCTCGCGGCAGCGCGCGCGGATGGCGGCGATATTGCGCAGCGCGGTGGCCACCGGCTCGGCCTCGCGGTCATAGAAATCCAGGAAGTATTCCTGCATGTCGTGGATCAGCAGCGCGGCGCGCTGCGGCGCCACCGTCCAGTTGACGCGGTTGTCCGGCAGTTGCGACGGGATGGCGTAGGGGGCGATGCGGGGAATGCTCATGCTTGTGACCTTTGGGTGGACTGCGCGGCCAGTTTCTGTTCCAGCATCTGGCGCAGGGTTTTCTTGCTGACCTTGCCGACGCTGGTTTGCGGCAGGGTGTCGACCAGCTCCAGCCGGTCCGGAATCTTGTAGGCGGCGAGGCCGCGCTCGCGCAGGAAGGCGGCCACCTGGGGCAGGCGGATCGCCTGTTGCTCGCGCGGGATGATGAAGGCGCAGGAGCGCTCGCCCAGATAGGGGTCGCTCATCGCCACGATGGCGACGTCGCGCACCAGCGGGTGGGCCAGCAGGTGGTTTTCCACTTCCTCGGCGGAGATTTTCTCGCCGCCGCGGTTGATCTGGTCCTTGGCGCGGCCTTCCACCGTCAGATAGCCGTCGGCGTTCATACTGACCAGGTCGCCGGTGCGGTAGAAGCCGTCGGCGGTGAAGGCGCGCTGATTGTGGTCGGCGGCGCGCCAGTAGCCGCGGATGGTGTAGGGGCCGCGCGTCAGCAGGTGGCCGACTTCGCCCGGCGCCACCGGCTGGTCCTCGTCGTCGACGATGCGCACTTCGTCGTCGGCGCTGATCGGCCGGCCTTGTGTGTTCAGCACCTGTTCCGGGCCGTCGTCCAGCCGGGTGTAGTTGACCAGGCCTTCGGCCATGCCGAAGACCTGCTGCAGCTTGCAGCCGAGCGCGGGCTCGACGCGGGCGGCGAGCTCGGGGCCGAACTTGGCGCCGCCCACTTGCAGCAGGCGCAGGCTGGCCAGCTTGCCCGGCTGCTTGGCGGCGGCGTCCAGCCACAGCGGCACCAGCGGCGGCACCAGGGCGGCGATGGTGACGGCCTCGGTCTCGATCAGCTCGAAGGATTCGTCGACGCTGGGGCCGGAGGCCAGCACCACGGTGCCGCCGGCGTGGAAGACGCCGAAGCTGCCGGGCGAGCTCATCGGGAAGTTGTGGCCGGCCGGCAGCACGCACAGATAGACGCTGTCGCGGCTCAGGCCGCAGATCTCTGCGCTGGCGGCGAAGCTGTACAGATAGTCGTCATGGGTGCGCGGAATCAGCTTGGGCACGCCGGTGCTGCCGCCGGAGAGCTGGAAGAAGGCCAGGCCGCTGGGGTCCGGCTCCGCCGGCAAGGGCTGGTCCATCAGATAGAGGCTGTTGAGCGGGGTGTAGTCGCCGGCGTCGCCGGCCACGATCACCTGCTGTAGCGAGGGCGCCAGCGGCAGCAGCTCGGCCGCCAGCGCGCGGTAGTCGAAGCCGGCGTGCTGATCGGCGCAGAAATAGACCGCGGCGTCGGTGTGCTGGCAGAAGTAGGACACTTCGGCGCGGCGGTGCGCCGGCAAAGCGAACACCGGCAGCATGCCGAGGCGGAACAGCGCGAAGGCGACGATGAAGAATTCGGCGCAATTGGGCAGCTGCACCACGGCGCGCTGGCCGGGACGCAGGCCGCGCGCGTACAGGCCGGCGGCCAGGCGTTCGGCGTAGAGCTTGAGCTCGCGGTAGTTCAGCCGCTGCTTGCCGGCCACCAGCGCCAGCTTTTCCGGCTGCTGCTCGGCCTGGGCCGCCAGCATGGAAAACAGGGTCTGGCCTTGCCAATAACCGGCCTCGCGGTAGCGGCGGGCGAAATCTTCAGGCCACGGCGTCCAGTCCAGTTGTTGCTCGCTCATGCCGCCTCCGCCAGGTCGGCCAGGCCCATTGCGCGCAGCATGGTGCGGAATTTGGCCGCGGTTTCGGCCAATTCGCTTTCCGGCAGCGAGCCGGTGACGATGCCGGCGCCGGCGAACAGGCGCAGCGTGCGTTCGGCGATTTCGGCGCAGCGGATGGTGACCGCCCATTCGCCGTCGCCCTTGCCGTCGCACCAGCCCACCATGCCGGTGAAGAAGCCGCGGTCGAAGGGCTCGATCTCGCGGATCAGGCTGCGCGCCGGGTCCGCCGGGAAGCCGCACACCGCCGGGGTGGGGTGCAGCGCGCGCGCCAGTTCGAAGGAGCCCACCGCCGGATCGATCAGCTCGCCGCTGATGCGGGTGGACAGATGCCACATGGTGGCGGTGGACACCAGGGACGGACCGGCCGGCACTTGCAGATCGCGGCAGTACGGCGCCAGCGCCTCGACCACGGCGTCGATCACCAGCTTGTGCTCGAACAAGTCCTTGCCGGACTCCAGCAGCGCGTCGGCGCGGCGGCGGTCTTCCGCCGGGTCCGGGCTGCGCGCGGCGGAGCCGGCCAGCGGATTGGTGATCACTTGCCGGCCGTAGCGGGCCAGCAGCAGTTCCGGGCTGGCGCCCATCAGCGCGCGGCGCGGCGCGCCGTCTTCGCTCAGCTGCACGGCGAAGGTGTAGCCGTGCTGGTTCTGGCTGGCCAGATTGAGCAGCAATTGACGCTGGTCTATGGCCTGCTTGGCGGAAAGCTCTAAGGTGCGCGACAGCACCACCTTGTCCAGCGCGCCGCTGCCGATGCGGGCCAGCGCGTCGCTGACGCCCTGGCAGTAAGCGGCCGGCGCCGGCTGCGGCGTCAATTGGCAATCGGCTTGCAAGGGCTGGCGCAGGGCGCTGCGCTGTTCCTGACTCAGCGCGTCGGCGCGGCGCACTTGTTGCGGCACGAACAACCACGGCTGTTGTTCCGGCATGAAGGGGATGGCGCCGACGACCACGGCCTGAGCCGGGTCCGGCTGGGCGGCCAGCGCGGCGGCGATGGCGGCGCTGGGATCGGTGTCGGTGATCACTTGCTGGATGCCTTCGGCCAGCAGGGTGTGGCATGGCGAGGCGAAGAAGAAGGCGGAATCGGCCTGGTAGGCGGCCAACAGATTGTGTTCGCCGCTATAGGCTGGGTCGAGTGAGGTTTGGTTCATCGCTATTCCTGAGTCCACTGGGTAGGTGGGGGATGGCTCGTCTGAGCGTCGAGGGCGAATATAAATGATAATCGTTATCCATTGCAATACGGTGATATTGCGTACAGATGATATTGATTCCACATTTTTGCTCTAGGACTTCGTGGAGGCGCAGGTCCGGATTTGGCGGCGCCGCCTCATGTTGACGTCATCTCAAAGGCGCGCCAGAGGCCGTTCTCAGCTACTTTTTGGCATGCGGCGCAAGGGCGGGAGGCGGTGTCTCATGCCGAGGGATTGGACTAATTTTGGTAAAAACGCAATTGACAATCATTCTCAATAAAAATATCGTAGCCGCCAATTGAACCGCTTGCATGGCAGGCGCAGGATGGAGAACGACAATGTATTTTGAAGGCAGCGACAGCATGGACGGTGTTCCCGATAGTGCGCAGGCGGCGGAGCCGATGGGCTTGCTGCGCTTGCCCTCGCCGCGGGAACTGATGGCCGACGCGATGGCGGACGACAGGGCGCGGGAGACGGTGGCGCGCGGCCGCCGCCTGACTCAGGCCGCGATAGCCGGAGCGGGGACGCGCCGCCTGCTGTTGCTGCGTTTGCCGCTGCCGGCCTTGCTGGAGCAGGCTGAACAGCTGAGCGCCTGGCTGGCGCGGGAGGCGGGCTGGAGCGTGTTGGCCCAGCCGCTTGCCGTCGCGACGACGGGGCGCGGACGGCAAGCGCTGTTGGAGCAAAGAAAGATTTATCTGCAATGCCTGGTCGCGGGCGTTCCCTTGGCGCATGTCTTGATTCAGCCCAATGAGATGGCGTATCTGAGCGATCTGGTCAGCGCGGTGTTGCTGCCGCCCACCGTGATCGAGAGTCAGATTCATCGGGAGCTGGCTTCGGCGCTGCCATGCCCGGTATTGCTGGAGCCCGGCGACGCGGACAAGCTGCAGATCGCTCGCGACGCGCGCCAGGCGGTGGCGGCCAGCCATCGCTTCCCGATGCTGCTGAACGAGGGGCGGGTGGGCCTGGTGGAAAGCGCCGGCAATCCGGACGGCGCGGTGTTGCTGGGCGCAGGCATGGCGGCCGGCGGCGCGCCGCATTTGCTGGCCTTCGACGACGCGCCGGAGCGCGCGGAAGACTGGGCGCCGGCTTGCGGCGGCCTGACGCTGACCGCGTCCAGCGTGGCGGCGGCGCAGCGGCGATTCCTGCGCTGGCAAGCGTCCGAGCTGTTGGCCACGGCCGACTGAGCCGGTTTTAACGCACGCTGCTCACGCAATCCCGCCCGCTGCCCTTGGCGTGGTACAGCGCTTCGTCGGCGCGCGCGTAGCAGCTGGCGATGTCGTCGTCGGGCCGCAGCTCGGTCAGCCCGATCGAGCAGGTGTAGCCCAGCTCCGGCTTGGCCGCCAGGGGGCGGTCCAGCCGCGCGGCGGCGAGAATCCGTTCACAGCATTGCTCGGCCTCCAGCAGCGAGGTTTGCGGCAGCAGCAGCATGAATTCCTCGCCGCCCAAGCGGCCGAAGCCGTCTCTTTGCCGCAACTGAGCGCGCGCGGTCTGGACGAAGCCGCAGATGACGTGGTCGCCGGCCGGATGGCCCTCCAGGTCGTTGATGCGCTTGAAGTGGTCGAGATCGAGAATGGCGAGACAGGACGGCGCCGCGTGCTGAAGCCGCTGCTGCAACAGCAGTTGCAATAACTGCATCAGATGGGTGCGGTTGCTGATGCCGGTCATCGGGTCGGTCTGGGCGGCGCGCACGGCCACGTCGCGGGCCTGGCGCAGTTCGCGCTTGTCGGCGCGCAGTTCGGTGATATCGCTGGCCTGGCACAGCATCCAGCCGTCCGCGCTCATGGTTTCCGTCATCCACATCCAGCGGCCGTCGCATAGATCGGCCTCGAATGCGCGGTAAGGCAGTTTGCCGCGGCGCGAACAGGCGGAGCGCAGCCAGGCTTCGATATCGTCGGTTTCTATCCGCGAGCCTTGCTTCTGCCGGTAGTTTCGTCGCATGAGTTCCGCCCAACTCAGGTGTTCTTCTTGGGACAGGAAGAAGCTTTGGCGAAAGGCGGTGTTGGCGTAGCGCAGCATGTCTTGCGGGTCGAACAGCGCGATCAGGACCGCGCTGTCGTCCAGCAAGGCAAGCAGGGTGGTGCAGAGGGGGTCCGTCATGGCGGTGGGCTACTCAAGCGTGTTTCAGTGAGTATCGTACCCGGCGGCCATGCTTGCCAAGGCGCATGCCGCGCGTCACAGCATGGCGAAGGCCGCCATGCCGACCAGGGCGCCGGTCGTGCCCAGTATGGTCTCCATCAGCGACCAGGTTTTCAGCGTCTGAGCCTCGTCGGCGCCGGTGAATTTGCCGAACAGCCAGAAGCCGGAGTCGTTGACGTGGCTGAGCACGATGGAGCCGCCGGCGATGCAGATGGACAGCGCCGCCAGCTGCGCGCCGGACAAGCCCATGGTTTCGATGGCCGGCAGCACCAGGCCCACCGTGGTCAGGCAGGCGACGGTGGCCGAGCCCTGTATGACCCTGACCGCGGCCGCCAGCGCGAAGCAGGCGACGGCGATGGGCAGGCCGGCGCCGATCAGCGCGTTGCCCAGCGCCGGCCCCACGCCCGAATCCACCAGCACCTGCTTGAACACGCCGCCGGCGCCGGTCACCAATAGGATGATGCCGGCCGGTTGCAGCGCGGCGTTGCAGACGCGCATGACCTGTTCCGCGTCCATGCCGCGGCGGATCGCCAGGCCGTAGATGGCGATCAGGCAGGCGGCCAGGATGGCGCTGAACGGGTGGCCGATGAACTGCAGCCAGTGGTAGACGGCCGAGCCCGGCGCGGCCAGATGGCTGCCCAGGGTCTTGCAGGCCACCATGACCAGCGGGAACAGCACCAGGGTCAGGCTGAAGGCGAAGGAGGGCATGCGGCCGCGGTCCAGAGCCGGCTCGCTGATGTCGTCCGGCAGCGCCAGGCTGACGTGCCGGCTGATGAAGCTGCCGAACAGCGGTCCGGCCAGCAGCATGCCGGGAATCGCCGCCGCCAGCCCGATCAGAATCATCCAGCCGAAGTCGGCCTGCATCTGCGAAGCCAGCAGCATGGGCGTGGGGCCGGGCAAGAGGAAGGCCGCCGCCGCGGCCACGCCGGCGAACAGCGGCACCGCCAGCTTGACCACATTGCCGCCGGTGCGGCGCGCCACCGCGAACACCACGCCGATCAACAGCACGATGGCGACGTCGAAGAACAGCGGCAACGCGCAGACCAGGCCGGCCACGCCCAGCGCGTAATGCGCGCGTCGTTCGCCGAAGCGGCTCAGCAGCCGGTCGGCGATCTGATCGAGCGCGCCGGTTTCGTGCAGGATCTTGCCGAACATGGCGCCCAAGGCCACCACCACGGCGAGGAAACCCAGCGTGCCGGCCATGCCTTTTTGCATGGTGTCGGCGATTTTCTCCACCGGCATGCCGGAGGCCACGCCGGCTCCGATCGAGACCAGCATCAGCGCGATGAAGGCGTGCAGGCGCGCCTTCATCACCAGCAACAACAACAGAGCGACCGAGCCCAGCGCGGTCAATACCAGGGTTGCGATGGACATGTCAGCGCTCCTGGCGGGACTGGATCAGGCGCAGCGCGCCGGCGACGACGCTGTCCAGCTCGGGTCGGATGTCCAGGGCGTGGACGTCGGTCTCGTCCGGCCCCGGCTCTTCCAGCGCGGCGAATTGAGAGGCCAGCATATCGGCCTTCTGGAAATGGCCTTGCCGGGCTTGAAGCCGTTGCAGGATCAAGTCGAAGTCGCCTTTCAGGTAGAGGAAGGACAGCTGGGGGTTGCCGGCGCGCAACTGATCGCGGTATCGCCGTTTCAGCGCGGAGCAGACGATGATGGACAGCGCGTTGCTGCGTTGCATGGCGTAGGCGGCGTCGCTGAGCGCGGCAAGCCAGGGCAGCCTATCGGCGTCGTCCAGCGGCGTTCCTGCGGCCATTTTGTCGATATTGGCGCGCGGATGCAGGAAATCGCCGTCCAGCACGGCGCATGTCAGGTGTTGGGCCAGCCGCGCGGCGAGCGCCGATTTGCCGCAGCCGGAGACGCCCATCAGCACGTAAACCTGATGTGGTGTGGAATTCATGAAGCCACTCCAATGAGTTGTCGCTTTCGTTTGAAGGCGGATCGTGATTGTTACCGGTAACATCATGCCGATGACAATATGTCGGCTTTGCGGCGAGCAGGCAAGCGTTTTGAGCGCCGGGCTTGATCCGGAACCGGCGTCATTGCTTGAGGGCTTGATTGCTAAGGGATTTTACGGGGAGGCCGGTGTCGTATTCCGGCACCGGCTTAGACGCTGCCGCCCAGGCTCAGGGTATAGCCCAGGTCCACGACCGGATCGGCGTAACGCTGGCCGTGGATGCGGCCGAGCAGGCGTTGCGCCGCCAGCCGGCCTATCGCTTCGCGCGGCGTGACGACGCTGGCCAGCCGCGGGTGCAGCGCGGCGCCGATGTCCAGCGCGTTGAAGCCGGCGACGGCGATGCGCTCCGGCACCGCCAGGCCCATGGCCTGGGCCTCCAGCAGCGCGCCGGCGGCGATGTCGTCGTTGGTGCAGAACACGCCGTCCAGATCCGGCGCGGAGGCCATGGCCTGGCGCAGCATTTCGCCGCCAAGCTGAAAGCTGGAATGTTGTTCGGTCTGGATCTCCAGCGGGATCAGCCCGGCCTGCTCCATCGCCGCCCGGTAGCCGGCGGCGCGCAAGCGGGTGCGGCGGTCGAGGCGGGCGGCCAGATAGGCGATGCGCCGCTTGCCGCGCGCGATCATGGCCCGGGTCATGTCCTCGGCGGCGGCCCGATGGTCCAGGCCCACGGCCAGGTCTATGGGCTGGGTCGGCAACTCCATCACTTCCACCACCGGGATGGCCGCCACCTGCAGCATGCGCAAAGTGCGTTCGGAGTGAACGGTTTCGCATAGGATCAGCCCGTCCACCTGGAAGGACAGCAGCTGCTCCACTTGCCGGGTTTCCTGTTCGATGTCGTAGCAGTAATGGCCGTAAAGCGTGTGGTAGCCGGCCTCGCGGGTCATGGCTTCGACGCCGTGCACCAGGCTGGAGAACACCTGATTGGACATGGACGGCAAGAGCACGCCGATGGCGCGGCTCTTGGCGCGGGCCAGCAGGTCCGGCACCCGGTTGGGGATATAGCCCAGTTGCTCCATCGCGCCGGCGATGCGCTGGCCGGTGGCGTCCGACACCAGGCTGGCGTTGCGCAGATAACGGCTGACCGTCATCTTGGAAGTGCCTACCCGGTCGGCGATGTCCTGCAGCGACGGGCGGCGCGGCTTATCGCTCATGACGCGGGCCCGGCAAGGCGGAAGCGACGGCTTCCGGGGATAGGGCGAACGGCGCGAAACGGTTCATGCGGGCATCGGGCTCCCATGGCGGCGTGGTGAGGCTAGGCAAGCCGCGATTGTAGACCGATTTTCGTCAAATGAGCTATGGCCAGTGGATGGCCGTGGCGGCGGCGCCGAGTTTTTTGGCATAAAACCGCGTTTCGGCGCCGGCGCGGCGCCTTAATCGTCCGGCAAACCCAGCAGGCGGCGCAGATTGTTGATCACCTGCTGGCGTCTGGCCTGTTCTTGCAGGTAATCGCGTTCGGCGGCGGCGACGTCGGCCGCGCAGTGCGGACAACAGGTCTCGTCGGGGTGGATGTATTGCTGGCACTGCCGGCACAGCGCCAGCTTGGCCGGCGGCCGGCCTTCGCGCGGCGCGGTCTTGCCCTTGTTTTTCCAAGTCAGCGCGATCACCTGGCCGCTGCGGCTGATGCGGCCGACTTCCTGGCCGCTGGCGATGTCCTCGGTGATCAGGTCGAAACGCCCGACGGCGAAGGAGGCCGGCGCGGCGTCCTGCAGTTTGACGATGCGCTCGCGCAGGCCCTGTTTTTCCAGTTCCAGCGCGCGGTAATGGCAGTAGGGATTGTTGCCGGGCTTGCCCAGCAGCGAGTGGGAGGTCCAGGTGCAGCCGCCGCGGCAGACGTCGTTGTAGTAGCAGCCGCGGCAATAGCCCCATAAATCGTCCACCGAGCGCAGCCGGCCGAAATGGATGCCCTCGCTGTGATGCCAGATGTCGTCCAGGCTCATATCGCGCACATTGCCGCCGGAAAAGCCGACGGTGGCCAGCGAGGGACAGCCCTTGACGGTGCCGTCCGCCTCCAGCGCCAGCACGGTCTGGCCGGCGGCGCAGCCGCTCCAGTGCACCCGCTCGTCGCCGAAGCCGCGCCACAGCCGCTCGTAAGGGCCGTAGTAGCCGATATTGTTGCCCACGTTCATCAACAGGCCGCGTTCCACCCCCTCGCGGTAAAGCCGCGCCAGCAAGGGCATCAGCTCTAGCAATTGGTAGGGCTGCAGCAAGAGTTCGTCGTTGTCCACCGCATTGCCCATCGCCACCGTCAGCTGGATCTGCCAGTGGGTGGCGCCCAGCTCGATGATCTGATCCATCAGCGCCGGCAAGTCCGGCATGGTGGCCGCGCCGATCTGGGTGTTGACGCTGACGGCGAGGCCGGAGGCCTTGGCGCGGCGCAAGGCGTCCACCGCCTTGTCGAAAGCGCCCGGCACATTGCGCACCTTGTCGTGCAGGGGCGCGAGGCCGTCCAGCGACACGCCGACGCCGTTGAGGCCGGCGTCTATCGCCTGTTGCAGCCGGGCGGGGTTCAGATTGCGGCCGCCGGTCTGAATCGCGCAATACATGCCGTGGCCGCGGATGGCGCGGATCAGCTGGGTCCAGTCCTTGCGCAGATAGGCCTCGCCGCCGATCAAGGTGATTTCGCGGGTGCCCAGCGCCGCCAGCGCGTCTATCACTTCCAGGCATTCGGCGGTGGACAGCTCGTTCGGGCGGCGGTGGCCGGCGCGGGAGCCGCAGTGCAGGCATTTCAGATCGCAGGCCAGGGTGATTTCCCAAACCACGTGCACCGGGACATAGCGCTTGAAGTCTTCGTCGTCCAGATAGCGTGCCGGGCGGACGGCGGGGCTGTCGTCTAGCATGGGCGGGTCCTTGAGAGAGGGCGAGGAGCGCCCGGCGGGCGCTCCTGGGCTTTGAACAAGCGCGGATGAGGCGGGGCGGTTTAGTGCCTGCCTTCGAGGCGGGCGATTTCAGCATGCAGCTGCTTCAGCGCGGCCTCGATATTGTCGTGCTGCTTCAGCTGCTCTTCCGCCTGGCCGGCCAAGGACTTCATCTGCGCCAGATTGCTGCTGACGCGCGATTGTTGCAGCGCGGCGGCGTACAGCGGGATGGGGTGCGGATAGGGCTTGCTGCCGGCGCGCGGCTCCGGGTGCACGGCCGGCGCTTCGGTGACGATGGCGTGCGCGACGGTGTGCCAGGCTTCCTGGTAGAAGAAGCGATAGCTGGCGTGGCCGTCCTGCCAGTCCTGATCGAGGATGCCTTGCAGATGGAAGGTTTCGGCGATCTGGCTATTGGGCGAACTGGGGCTGCCCTCCAGCGACAGCACGATGTGATGCTCGGCCGACGGGTCCAGCTTGGCCTGGCTGTAATGGCCCCAGACATTGGCCTGGAACTGCAGCGGCGGACTGACGCTCTGGGTGATGCTGGCGTGGCCGCTGATCTTTTTCTGCGGCGTGTCGACCAGCAAGTCCAGGGTCAGGACCGGCGCGCCCAGCACCGGTTGGGAAATGAGGTAACGGACATGGAACAATCCTGTTGCTGACATGGAGCACTCCTTGACGAATGGGAAGGTATCGGCGCGCGCGCCTGCTTATTTGCGGTCCAGCTTGGTGATTTCCGCCTTCAGCGCATCCAGTTCCTTGCGCAGTTGCGGCTGGGCGTCCAGCTGCTGTTTGGCGTAAGCGGCCAGGGTTTTCATATGGGCCAGGTCGCCGCTGGCGATGGCGCTTTGGATCGGCACGCCGTACAGGGCCATGATGGGCGGATTGGGCAGGATCACCGGGCCGGGTTCCAGCGGCAGCGGGAAATAGCGGGATTTCAGTTCCGGGTTCAGCTTGGCCGGCACATTGTCCACTTCCACCCATGTGGAGCCGTCGAGATAGCTGTAATTGGCGATGCCCTTTTTCCAGTCGTGGCTAAGCACCAGGTGCAATTTGAAGTTGGTGGTGTTGCCGTTGTGGCCTTGGGCGGAGATCAGGATGCGGCCCTCGCTGGTCGGCACCACGCCCAGGTAGGCGTATTGGCCGTGAACATGGGAGTGCAGGTTCAGCGGCGGGTGGAGGCTTTGGTTGACGACGTGGGCGCTGCCGGTCACCGAGTGGGTGGGGGGCGCCACCAGCAGGTTCAAGAGCAGCGTTGGCGCGCCCGCCAGATCGTTGCCGATGAGGTAGCTGACGGGGAACAATCCGATTTCAGTCTGAGTATTGCCTGACATAAGACCTCCAAAACTAAAGGTGAGGGATGCCTCGGGCTGCGCGGCGCTCAGCGCCGTTCCAGACGAGTGATTTCCAGCTTCAATTGCTCAATGGCGGCGTGCAGATCGCCGTATTGGTGCAGATGCTGCTCGCCTTGCTCCAGCAAGGTTTTCATCTGCGCCAGGTTGCCTTCGGCGATCGCCTGATGAATGGCGACGCCATAAGGCAGCGTTTGATGCGTGGGAAGATGGCTCATGGTGTTCACTTCCTTGCGCTGAATGATTTGAGGTGGACGCACGGCCAGGGACGACCGGGCGCGGTAGCGGCTGCCGGCCGCGCGGCAGTGCTTATCGGTGTAGCAGTTGGGATGGGGGGCGTGCTGGCCTAAATGGCGGTTTTTATGAAAAACAAATACTTAAGTGGAAATGCTGAGTCGTGCAGAATGGCGCTGGGAGCCGGTCTTGGAAAGTGAAATGCTCATGCGGCGCATGAGCATTCCGAAGCGGTGGCCGCGCCTCGCTGCGCGCGGCGGATCGTCAACAGCTTCTCAAAAGCGGGAGGACGCCCGGGCCAGATAGAACCACTCCTGGCCGCTAGGGCTGCGGGGGTTGGGGAAGACGACGCGGCCGTCGTCCAGCGCCGTTACTGGGCTGCCGTCGGCGCGCCAGCCTATCAGCTCGCCTCGGCTCACCGGGTCGAAGCTGGTCCAGTCGCGGGCGAAGCGGTCTCCGTCGTCGAGCTTGTCCACCACCTCGTACAGGCTGAGCACCTCCAAGGGGCCGGCCGCGGGCGGCGGCGCGTCCAACATGCCCAGATGAGCCAAGGTGTTGACGATGGCCTGGTAGGCGACGCTCGGCGCGGCCGGGTCGTCGTGCTGGCCGCACTCCAGCGTCAGCGCCCAGCCGCCTTGTTGGCGCATGTACTCGGTGGTGCCGACGCCGTAGCGGACGTCGCCGTCCGGGGCCTTGCCGCGTCGGCTCACGCCCAGCGCGTAAGTGGCGAGCCAGCCGTCCACCGCGCGGGCCACGCCCAGCCTTTGCGCCAGCGCTTCTTCTTGCGCGGCCAGGGCGAAGGACTCCAGCTCGCCGGCGTTGTCGCGCGGTCCCAGGAACACGAAAGCCTGGCCCTGGGACTGGAAGGAGTGCAAGTCCAGCAAAACCTCGTGCTCCGCCAGCAGCGGACATAGCCAGTTGGCGACATGGTCTTCGTAATCGCGCGGCGCGTCGCTGGGGGCGAGATGGCGGTTCAGATTGCGTTCACCGCCGCGCTGGCCCAACTGAAAGGCCAGCGGATTGCTCACCGGGACCAGGGTCAGCCGGCCGGCGCGCAAGGCTAGCGCGCCTTGTTCCAGCTCCGCCATCAGCCGGCGGACGGCGAGCGTGCCGCAGCCCTCGTTGCCGTGCACGGCGGCGGTGACGATCAGGCGGGGGCCGGCCCGCAAGCCCTGATAGCGGTGGCTGACGAAATAGGGCGGCCAGCTTGGGTTTATTTGAGCCATACGTCCTCGAAGTCGAAAGAGCCGTTGGGATTCATCACGAAACCCTGCACATTGTTGCGCAGCGGAATGTAAATGCGGGAATGGGCCATGGTGATCCAGGGACGTTCGTATTTGAAAATCTCCTGGGCTTTCAAATAGTACTGGGCGCGTTGCTTCTGCTCGGTGGCCTGCCGGCCCAGCAGCAGCAGCTTGTCGAACTCGGGGTTGCAAAAGCGCTGGCCGCCCTTGCTGACGCTGCAGGACAGCGAGTTCCACAGGAAATCGTCCGGATCGCCGGAGTTGCTGGTCAGGCCGGACATATAGACATCGTGTTCGCCGGCGGCGGCGCGTTTCAGGTATTCGCCCCATTCGTAGGATCGAATATTGGCCTTGACGCCTATCCTGGCCCAGTCCTGCTGGATCATCTGCGCCATCAGCTTGCCGTTGGGGTTGGTCGGCCTTTGCACCGGCAGCGCCCACAGATCGAGGGCGAAGCCGTTGGGGTAGCCGGCCTGGGCCAGCAGCGCCTTGGCCTTGGCCGGGTTGTATTCATTGCGGGTTTTGGCGTTCCAGCTCCAGGTGGACGGCGGATAGGGGTTGACCGCCTGGGTGGCGCCGCCCTTGGGGAACATCGTCTTGAACAGGGCGTCGCGGTTGATGGCGATGTCCAGCGCCACGCGCACTTCGCGCTTGGCGAATTGCGGCCGTTTCAGATTGTAGGCCAGATAGGAGATGTTGCTGGCGCCGGTGGCGGCGATCTTGATGTTCTTGTCGGCGTTCAAGGTGTCCAGATCGGCCTCGCGCACCGCCGCGGCCACCTGGCATTCATTGGCTTTCAGTTTCTGGATGCGCACTTGAGGATCGGTGACGATGGCGAAAATCAGGCTGCGGGTTTTCTGCGGCGCGCCCCAGTACTGGGGGTTGGCCTCGTAGCGCACGGTCGAGTCCTTGGCGTAGCTCTTGAAGCGGTAGGGGCCGGTGCCTATGGGCTGCAGATTGATCTGCGCGGGCTTGCCGGCCTGCAGCAACTGCTGGGCGTACTCCGCCGACTGCATGCCGGCGAAGCCCATCGCGAAGAAGGTCAGGAAGGTGGCGTTGCGTTCTTTCAGCCGGATCTTGACGGTGTTCGGGTCCAGCTTTTGCACCGAGTCTATCAGCTTGACCAGGCCGTAGCCGTCCGGGCCGGTCAGCGGGGTCTTGAGCGCTTGGTTGAACGGCAGCTCCGGCCGGATCCAGCGGTTGACGGTGAAAACCACGTCGTCGGCGGAGAAGTCGCGGCTGGGCTTGAAGTAATCGGTTTGATGGAATTTGACGCCGCGGCGCAGCTTGAAAGTGTATTCCAGCCCGTCCGCCGATACGCTCCAGCTTTCCGCCAGCCCAGGGCGCAGCGCCACGCCGCCGCGTTTGAATTCGGTCAGACCCTGAAAGACGGGCTTGACGATGTTGTAGGTGGAGGCGGTGTCCCACATCGCCGGGTCGAAGCCTTCCGGCGCGGCTTCCGCGCAAAAGACCAGGGGCTTGGCCGCCAGCGCGGCGGCGGGCAGCGCGCCGGCCAGCAGCAGGGAAAGGGAGAGGATCGATTTTGTCATTTACGCTATCCTGAGTTCTTGTTCGCGGCAGGCGAATTGTCCGTCATCTACCGCTGTCGGTCCAAGGTCTTGGCGATTGGTTCCCGGCGTCGGGGTTTGATGGACTTTGCGAGGGGGCGGAATGGACGAAGCGAGGGTGCTGATCGTGGGCGCCGGCGTGATTGGACTGTGCAGTGCGTGGCGGCTGGCGCGGGCGGGCTGGCCGGTCACGGTGCTGGAACGGCGCGGCGAGGCGGCGGCCGGCGCCAGCCACGCCAACGGTGGCCAGCTAAGCTACAGCTATGTGGCGCCGCTGGCCGACGCCGGGGTGCCGGCCAAGGCGCTGGCCTGGCTGCTGAGCGCGGACGCGCCGATGCGTTTGCGCCCGCGTTGGGACGCGGCCCAGTGGCAATGGCTGTGGCGCTTCTACCGCGCCTGCAACCGCGAGGCCAACCGCGCCGGCAGCGCCCAATTGTGGCGGTTGGCGCAAAGCAGCCGCCAGCAGTTGGACGCGCTGCGCGCGGAAGGCCTGGACGGTTTCGCCTGGCGGCGCAATGGCAAGCTGGTGCTGTACCGCGGCGCGGCGGCGCTGGAGCATGCGGGACAAGGCGTGGCGGCCTTGAGCGAGCTGGGCGCGTGCCAGCGCTTGCTGGACGCGGACGCCTGCCGCGCGCTGGAGCCGGCCTTGGCCGGCTTGAGCGGGCCGCTGGCCGGCGGGGTGCATACCCCGGACGAGGAGGTGGCGGATTGCCGGCTGTTCTGCCTGGCCATGCAGCGAAGAATGCGCGACGAGGGTCTGGACGTAGAGTTCCGCTTCGGCGAGGAGGTCGTAGGCTTCGAACTGGCCCAGGGGCGGGTGCGGCAAGTTTGGCTGCCCGGAGGCGCTCTGCCTTGTCGGCATCTGGTGTTGGCCGCCGGCGTCGGCGGCGCGGGGCTGGCGCGCAAACTGGGCCTGCGGCTGCCGCTCTACCCGCTGAAGGGCTATAGCCTGGACATGCCGGCGGGCGAGGGTTTGCCCGCGCTCAGCGTCACCGATTTCGAGCGCAAGATCTTGTACGCGCCGATAGGCGGCCGTCTGCGGGTGGCGGCGGCGGCGGACCTGGTCGGCTATGACGAAAGCCCGGACCCGCGGCGCGTGGCCGGCTTGCGCCGGCAGGTGATGCGAGATTGGCCGCGGGCGGGCCGCCTGGAACAGGCGGCGGAATGGGCCGGTTTGAGGCCGGCCACGCCGGACGGGGTGCCCATGATAGGCCGCGCGCCCGGGGGGCCGGCCAATCTGTGGCTGAATCTGGGACACGGCGCCTTGGGCTTCACCTTGGCCCTGGGCAGCGCCGAGTGGCTGGCGCGGGAGATGGCGCGGGAGATGGCGGGGGAGTGAGGACCGGGGGATGGACGAGGGAAGCGAGGCGAGCATGAAAGCGGTGATCGGGATGGAGGACTTGGCGGCGCATCCGGAATACCTGTCGATAGCGGACATCGACGGGGTGAGACTGGACCTGCGCTATGCCTGCGCCAACAATTTCGTGGGGCGAAACCTTTACGGCGAGGCGGCGCCGGCCTTATTGCACCGCCGCGCGGCCGAAGGCCTGACCATGGCCGCGCGCGAGCTGCGCCGGCTGCGTCCCGGCTTCCATTTGCTGGTTTTCGACGCGCTGAGGCCGGGGCGGGTGCAGCGGGTGCTGTGGGACATCGTCAAGGACACGCCGCAGCGCATCTACGTCGCCGACCCGGCGCGCGGTTCGATCCACAGCTTCGGCATGGCGGTGGACCTGAGCGTGGAGGATGCCGACGGGGGCGAACTGGACATGGGCACCGGTTTCGACGACTTCACCGAACGGGCGCAGCCGCAGCGCGAGGCGGAGCTGCTGCGGACCGGCAGGCTGAGCGAGGCGCAAGTGGCCAACCGTCAGCTGTTGCGCCATTGCATGAGCCAGGCCGGCTTCAACGGCATCGCCACCGAGTGGTGGCACTTCGAGGCGGCGGATCGCGACTGGGTGCGCGCGCATATGCTGCTGATCGAGTGAGCCGGCCGCCGTCGCCGGCTGGCGCTAATGCCGCCGGGCCGGCGGCTTTATGCCCGGCAGGCATTTAGCAAACCGCGGATTTTCAGGCAATATGGCCGTTGGCCTTATCCTTGGCGCCTGTTCATGCTCCCGCGAGGCAAGGCGAGACAAGGCCTTGCGGCTGGGAAAGCGGAGTGTGCGCACGGCGCATGAGCCTTTCGAAGCAGTATTCGCCGCGCCAGGTCTCATGACGCGCAGCCGATCGTGAACAAATTCTTAGAAGCACCCGCAGAGAAACATCAATGGCATCCGACAATATCGAACAAGCCTGTTGGCACCCGGAAACCCAGGCAATCCGCGGCGGCCGCGAAATCAGCGATTATCGCGAGCACAGCCAAAGCCTGCATCTGACTTCCAGCTTCACCTACGATTCGGCGGAACAGGCCGCGGCCATGTTCCTGGGCGAACTGGACGGCTACACCTATTCCCGCTTCACCAACCCCACCGTCGCGGCCTTTCAGCAGCGGCTGGCGCTGATGGAGGGCGGCGAGCGCGCCATCGCCACCGCCACCGGCATGGCGGCGATCCAGGCCATCATGATGAGCTTGCTCAAGGCCGGCGATCACATCCTGTCCTCGCAAAGCCTGTTCGGTTCCACCACCAATCTGTTTGCCGGCCTATTGGCCAAGTTCGGCGTGGAAACCACCTTCGTCGACGCCACCGACCTGCAAGCCTGGCGCGACGCGGCGCGGCCCAATACCCGTTTGTTGTTTCTGGAAACGCCGTCCAATCCGCTGACGGAAATCGCCGACATCGCCGCCATCGCGGCTATTGCCCATCAGCATGAGGCCCTGCTGGTGGTGGACAACAGCTTCTGTTCCCCGGCCTTGCAGCAGCCGCTGAAACTGGGCGCGGACCTGGTGATGCACTCCGCCACCAAATACCTGGACGGCCATGGCCGGGTGATGGGCGGCGCGGTGGTGGGCAGCGACGCGCTGATCGAGCAGATCTACCTGCACGTGCGCACCGCCGGCCCCACCTTGGCGCCGTTCAACGCCTGGGCTTTGCTCTCTGGCATGGAAACCCTGCATCTGCGGATGGAAAAGCACAGCGCCAACGCGCTGGAGTTGGCGCGCTGGCTGGAAGCGCAGCCGGCGGTGGAGCGGGTGTTTTATCCAGGGCTGGCCAGCCATCCGCAATATGAACTGGCCTTGCGTCAGCAAAGCGGCGGCGGCGCGGTGGTGTCCTTCGTGGTCAAGGGGGGCAGGGCCGAGGCCTGGCGCGTGGTGGACCGGGTCCAGCTGATTTCCCGCACCGCCAATCTGGGCGACGTCAAGTCCACCATTACGCATCCCGCGTCCACCACCCACGCCCGCATCACGCCGGAAGCCAGGTCCAAGGCCGGCATCGTCGAAGGCCTGTTGCGGGTGGCAGTGGGCCTGGAGCATGTCGAGGATCTGAAGCGGGATTTGGCGCGCGGCCTTGACTAAACGCTTTCAACATGTGTTTCATTCAAACGGCAGTCTAAAATACGGACTGCCGCTTTTGTTGCCGCCCTGAGAGTTTGGCCCGAGCGCCGTCGAGACATGTCTTGACATTCGTCAAATTAAAACGTAAGTTTGAAACGCTTGTTCGAAAGCTGAAATGAGCAAGACCATAAAACCAGCAAATACAAAAAAGGCACTGGAGAACATGGAAGCAAGCCGCCCCGATACCGCCACCCGCATTCTGGACGTTGCAGAACGCTTGTTTGTGGAGCACGGTTTCGAAGCGACCTCGCTGCGCATGATCACCCAGCAAGCCGAGGTAAACCTGGCCGCGGTGAATTACCACTTCGGCTCCAAGGACGCGTTGTTCGAGTCCGTGTTCATGCGCAGACTGGCCCCGCTGATAGCGGACTGCCTGGCGGAACTGGACAAGCTGGAGGCGGAGGCCTCGGAGGAGAAACTGTCGGTGGAAGGCTTGGTGCTGTCGTTCATACGGCCCTGCCTGTCGCTGTCCAAGGACCCGTCGCGCGGCGGGGCGATGTTCGTGCGCCTGTTGTCGCGCACCTTGGTGGAGAACCACCGCCTGTTGCGCGAAACCATCTCCCAGCAGTACAGCGTGTTCGTCCAGCGTTACAGTCGCGCGTTTCAGCGCGCCTTGCCCTTGCTGGACACGGAGCAGTTGGCCTGGAGAATGCATCTTGCGTTCAGCGTCATGTTCAATGCCTTCGCCGGCAACGATGTGCTGAAGATCTTCACTCGCAGTCAGATCGTCAGCGCGCGGGATCCGGACATGATCGTCAAATACCTCGTGCCCTTTGTCATGGCTGGCCTGGTCGCGCCCATGGAAGGCTGATTCCGGAGCGCAGGGCAGGACGCGTCGACCAAGGCCGCGTCCCTTGCTGTTGCCGCCGGAATGGAAGGGTCAACACGAGGGTAAAACAAAATGATATCTGCCGTTGTTCTGGTCGTGCTGCTGGGCGCGCTGGCGTATTTCCGCGCGCCTGTTCTGGCCTGGACCGTGGGGCTGGCCGCCTGGCTAGCCGCGCTCCAGTTCGTCTTCCATTGCCCGCTGCCGCCGGCGGCCTGGGCTGTTTTCGCGGTGATCGCCGCCGTTCTCAATCTTCCGCCCTTGCGCCGCGCCGTGTTCACCGGCCCGGTGTTCGGCGTGTTCAAGAAAATCACGCCGGCGATGTCCCAGACCGAGCAGGAAGCCATCAACGCCGGCACGGTCTGGTGGGATCGCGACCTGTTCTCCGGCAAGCCGGACTGGAACCGCCTGCTGTCCTTTCCCGATCCCAAGCTGACGCCGGAAGAACAGGCCTTCATCGACGGCCCCACCGAACAGCTGTGCGCGATGATTGACGATTGGAAGATCACCCACGAGCTGAAGGATCTGCCGCCGGAAGTGTGGCAATTCATCAAGGACAACGGCTTCCTGGGCATGATCGTCAAAAAGCAGTACGGCGGTCTGGAGTTCTCCAACTACGCTCACGCCAAAGTGGTCACCAAGATCGCCACCCGCGGCGGCACCGCCGCGGTATCGGTGATGGTGCCCAACTCTCTGGGCCCGGGCGAATTGCTGCAGCACTACGGCACCGAGGAGCAGAAGGATTATTATCTGCCGCGCCTGGCCAAGGGTCTGGAGATTCCCTGCTTCGCGCTGACCAGCCCCTATGCGGGCTCGGACGCCGGCAGCATTCCCGACTACGGCATCGTCTGCCGCGGTTCCTACACCCATCCGCGCACCGGCGAGCGTTTCGACGACGTGCTGGGCCTGCGCGTCAGCTGGGAAAAGCGCTGGATCACCTTGGCCCCGGTGGCCACCATCCTGGGCCTGGCGTTCAAGATGTACGATCCCGAGCATCTGCTGGGCGATAAAGAAGACCTGGGCATCACCTGCGCGCTGGTGCCCACCGAACACGAGGGCGTGGCCATCGGCCGTCGCCATTTCCCGGGCGGCGCCGCCTTCATGAACGGCCCGACTTGGGGCAAGGATGTGTTCATTCCGCTGGACTGGATCATCGGCGGCCGCGAGTTCGCCGGCCAGGGCTGGCGCATGCTGGTTGAGTGCTTGTCGGTGGGCCGCTGCATTTCCCTGCCGGCGATGTCGGTGGCTTCCGGCAAGATGAGCACCTTCGTCACCGGCGCTTACGCGCGCATCCGCGATCAGTTCGGTTTGCCCATCGGCAAGTTCGAGGGCGTGGACGAGGCGATGGCGCGCATCGGCGGCTACACCTATCAGATGGAGGCCTCGCAGGACCTGGCCTTGACCGGTCTCGATACCGGCGAGAAGCCGTCGGTGCTGTCCGCCATCCTCAAGTACCACAACACCGAGCGCATGCGCAAAGCCATCAACGACGCGATGGACATCCATGGCGGCAAGGCCGTGGTGCTGGGGCCACGCAACTATCTGGCGCGCGCCTATCAGGCGATTCCGATCGGCATCACCGTGGAAGGCGCCAACATCCTGACCCGTTCGATGATCATCTACGGCCAGGGCGCGATCCGCTGCCATCCCTTCGTGCTGCGCGAAATGAAGGCGGCGATGACCGACGACGGCAAGGAATTCGACGCCGCCATTACCGGTCACATCAACTTCGTGATCAGCAATGTGGTGCGTTCGCTGTGGCTGGGTCTGAGCGGCGCCCGTTTCGTCGGCGCGCCGCGCGGCGGCGAAGTCGGCGCCTACTATCGCCGGCTGACCCGTTTCTCCAGCGCCTTCGCCTTGCTGTCCGATATGGCGATGTTCAGCTTGGGCGGCAGCCTGAAGTTCCGCGAGAAGCTGTCCGCGCGTCTGGGCGACATGCTGTCCGGTCTTTACATCGCCTCCGCCTGCCTGAAGCGCTTCGAGCGCGACGGCGCGCCCAAGGAAGACCTGGCGGTGTTGCAATGGTCGGTGGAAAACGCCTTGTACGATGTGCAGCAGGCGATGGACGGCTTCCTGGCCAACTTGCCCAGCCGCATGCTGGCGGCGGTGCTGCGCAAGCTGATCTTCCCGTGGGGCCTGACGCTCAAGCCGGCGTCCGACCGCGTCGGCACCCAGGTGGCGCGCGCGATGATGGAGCCGGGCGCGACCCGAGAGCGGCTGACGCGCGGCATGTATCTGCCCAAGGAGGAAACCGATGCGGTCGGCGTGCTGGCGCACGCGCTGGAAGCCGTGCTGGCCACCGAGCCGCTGGAGCAGAAGCTGCGCAAGCTGGCGCGCGACGGCAAGTTCGTGTCGGTGACCGCGCGCGAGCGCCTGGCGGAAGCCTTGGCGGCCGGTTTGCTCAATCAGGCCGAGTTCGACGCCGTCAGCCGCGCGCGCAAGCTCAAGCGCGACGTGATCATGGTGGACGATTTCGACAAGATGCTGGAGCAACATGACGATAAGCTGCTGCAACGCTTGATCTTCTGAGCGTAAGGGGTAAGATTTGCCGGGATCCGTCCCGGCATTTCACGCCAGCGGCTGGCAGACGGCCGCTGGCGTGAAATGATGAAAAGTCGCCAAGATCGAGCGATGAACAAGAACAAAGGAGTGAGCATGGACCGCCCTGAAGTCCGGATTCCCACGCTGCGCGTGCGCGCGCTGCCAACCAGCACCAATGCTTACGGCCGAGTCCAGGCCGGTTGGCTGATGAATCAGATCGACATGGCCGGCAGCCTTGACGCCGAGCGCCTGTCGCGCGGCCCGGTGACCACGGTGGCGGTCAACACCTTTCAATTCGCCGCGCCCATCCTGCTGGGCGACGTGGTGGACCTTTATGTGGAACGGCTGAGAATAGGCCAGAAATCCATCACCCTGAAAATCACTGTCGAAGCGGAGCGCATCGATGGCTCGCACGAGGCGATCACCGAAGTGGTGGCTACCTATGTGGCGGTGGATTGCGATGGAAAATCGCGTCTTTTAGGTGATATTTAGCTCATTTCCATGCTTTTTTGCGTGCTTGTTGCAGAAATGTCTCATTAAACGTTTGTTTGGAACAAACACTCCAAAACCTTGTGGAATTGCTCTAATTCTCTGGTAGCATCAAATATGACCAGTGCTTGTTATTGGTCATCTAACACCTAAGAACACTATAGCAACGCCAAAGAGAGAGGGAGAACATGAAACTCAAGCACCTCAGCCTGTCCGTGATGGTCATGGGCGCAACATTCGGTCTAATGTCCACCCAGGCCGTGGCCTCGGGTTATCAGTTTGGTTCGCAGAACGTGTCCGGCCAGGGCACGGCGCATGCCAACGGCGCCGAGGCCAACGATCCTTCCACTATTTTCGCCAACCCGGCCGGTCTGTCCCGGCTGGAGGGCACGCAGTTTTCCGGTGGCTTAACCTTTGTGGTGCCACATTCCGAATATACCGACAATGGTTCCACCAATTTTGCCAATCAACCTACCGGCGGTGGTAATGGGGGCTCTTTTGCGCCTTCGGTGGTAGTTGCGCCTAACTTTTATTTGTCGCACAAGCTGAACGACAAGATTAACTTGGGCGTGGGCGTCTTTGTTCCGTATGGTGCCAAGTTAGATTATGACAGTGGCTGGGCCGGACGCTATGCCTTGCAAAACGTTGACCTAAAGTCCTTCAATATTAATCCTAGCATGTCATTCAAGTTGGATGACCGTCATGCGTTTGGTTTTGGTCTCTCGGCCCAATATCTGGATGCTACTTTGCAGCAGGCTGCTGACGTGCGTACTGGTATTGCGCAGTTGGCTGCTAAAAAACTGGGGCTTAATCCGATGAACCCCGCCATCATTGGTGGGGCGGGGATTCAGGGGCAGTTGAATGCACTGGGTGTATCTGGTGATGGTACGGCAAGGATCTCTGGTGATGACTGGGGGTTTGGCTGGAACATCGGCTATATGTTTACGCTGAATGAAAATACTCGCTTTGGTTTGGCTTACCGTTCGGCAATCAAACAGAAACTTGAGGGCACGGCAGATTGGGACTTTTCTAACGTGAAGGGTAACTTGGCTGCTCTTGGTGTTCCCAACCTTCAAGCGTATTTGAGTGGGACCAAGCATCCTGATACCAGTGCAACCGTTGATGTGACAACGCCAGAGACGGCTTCCGCCAACTTCTTTCATCAGCTGAATCCGAAATGGGCGGTGATGGGCGATGTGACCTGGGTGGCCAACTCACAAATGAAAGACATCGTTATCAAGCAGGCTACTGTGAATGGTGTCTCGCAAGGTGATATCACCATCCATCAGAACTGGCGCGATACTTGGCGCGTGTCTCTTGGTGCCAACTACCAATACAATGATGCTTGGTTGTTCCGCGGTGGTGTGGCCTGGGAGCAGTCTCCATTGCGCTCGGACAATGAGCGTCACCCTGCAATCCCCGATAGTGACCGTCTGTGGCTGTCGCTGGGCGCCAACTACAAGATCAACAAGCAGAGCTCGGTCGACTTCGCCTATAGCTTCATCAATTTCGCTAATGCCAATGTGAACTACACCGATGGTTGCAGCCCTTCGGGAAATAGCCCGACTACCGGCGCGGCGTGTACTGGCAACGGCGGCACGGTCAAAGGCAGCTACAAGACCTATCTGCAGCTGATCGGCTTGCAGTACAACTACCGGTTTTAATTGAATCGGCGCCGCTGGGCGCGCGGATTTCGGGTCGGGCGGGCGCGGTGGCGCTCGCCCGGTTTTTGCGTCTGCGCCGCGCCGGTTTTTTCGCTTGTTTTCTCTCTCTATTTTTCCATGAACCCCCTGTTTTTTTGCCCAAATTGGGTTAGACTTATTTGAGAGAAAAGCGAGTGTTTGATATTTTTCAATGCAGATCTTTTCCAGCTGCGCTTGATCCGCCGCAATAGTGGCTGCCGGCGCGGTTTTTCAGTAGATTGACGGATGTCCGCGGCGGTGGGAAAACCATCTCTCGCCAGGCTTCCGGGCGGGCCGGGCTTCATCATAATCATTCTCCCGGCCGGCCGAGTTGTGCCGGCTGCAGCGGCGGCGCGCCGCCGACTCAGCGCAAGGACGAACAACGCCCGTCCTTGAGGCAGGCTGAGCAGGCGAGAGGGGCCTGTCTCATGTTGTGTTTCAACAAAACGAGGAAACCATGTCTCAAACCAAGTTCAACGTACGCAAGGTAGCCGTGTTAGGCGCTGGCGTGATGGGGGCTCAAATCGCCGCCCATCTGGTGAATGCCAAAGTTCCGACCATCCTGTTCGACTTGCCCGCCAAGGAAGGCGACAAGAACGGCATCGTGCTCAAGGCGCTGGAAGGCTTGAAAAAGCAGAAGCCGGCTCCCTTAGCCAATAAGGATGCCGTCAACCACATTCAGCCGGCCAACTACGACGACCACCTGCACCTCTTGAAGGATTGCGACTTGGTGATCGAAGCCATCGCCGAGCGCATGGACTGGAAAGCGGATCTGTACCACAAAGTGGCTCCGCACCTGGGCGAACACACCATTTTCGCCACCAATACGTCCGGCCTGTCGATCAACACGCTGGCGCAAAGCTGCCCGGACAATGTGCGCCCGCGTTTCTGCGGCGTGCACTTCTTCAATCCGCCGCGCTATATGCATCTGGTGGAAATCATTCCCTGCCTGACCTCGGACGCGCACATCCTGGATAATCTGGAGCGCTTCCTGGTGTCCAGCCTGGGCAAGGGCGTGGTTCGCGCCAAGGACACCCCCAACTTCGTCGCCAACCGCATCGGCGTATTCTCGATGTTGGCCACCAT
The DNA here is from genome assembly GCF_024158805.1 of Chromobacterium sp. S0633. NCBI lineage: Bacteria > Pseudomonadati > Pseudomonadota > Betaproteobacteria > Neisseriales > Chromobacteriaceae > Chromobacterium > Chromobacterium sp. S0633. Next base: position 127,973 of record NZ_JAMZGH010000002.1, read on the forward strand.
CGCCAACGCCGACAAGTTCGGCATCCGCTTCGACGTGGTGGACGACCTGACCGGTCCGCGTCTGGGCCGCCCTAAATCGGCCACCTTCCGCACCGCCGACGTGGTGGGCCTGGACACTTTCGCCCACGTGGTCAAAACCATGCAGGACACCCTGCCGCAAGACCCGTGGCACGGCCTGTTCCAGACTCCGGAATGGATGCAGAAGCTGATCGCCGCCGGCGCGCTGGGCGCCAAGACCAAGGCCGGCATCTATAAGAAAGACGGCAAGCGCATGTTGGTGCTGGACCCGGCCAAGGGCGAGTACGTCGGCTCCGGCGAGAAGGGCGACGACGCGGTCAAGGAAATCCTGAAGATCGCCAATCCGGCGGAAAAATTCCAGAAACTGCGCGAGAGCAGCCATCCGCAGGCGCAATTCCTGTGGGCATGTTTCCGCGATGTGTTCCATTACATTTCCCACCATCTGGCCGATATCGCCAATAGCGCGCGCGACGTCGACTTCGCCATCCGCTGGGGCTTCGGCTGGAGCGTGGGTCCGTTTGAAACCTGGCAGGCCGCCGGCTGGCAGCAAGTGGCCAAGTGGCTGGACGAGGACGTGAAAGCCGGCAAGGCGCTGAGCGCCGCCGCGCTGCCGGCCTGGGTGCTGCAGGGCGACCGCGCCGGCGTGCACTTCGCCGAAGGTTCTTACGATCCGGCCGGCAACAAGCTGGTGGGCCGCTCCACGCTGGACGTGTACCAGCGTCAGCTGGCGCCGGCCAAGGTGCTGGGCGAGGCCTCGGCGCCGCTGGGCGAAACCGTGTTCGAAAACGAGGGCGTGCGCGCTTTCACTACTGGCGACGAAGTGTTGGTGGTGTCGTTTAAGTCCAAGGCGCATGCGATCGGCCCGGCCGTGATCGAGGGTCTGAACAAGGCCGTCGACATCGCCGAAGACCGCTTCAAGGGCCTGGTGATCTGGCAGACCGAGGAGCCGTTCTCCGTCGGCGCCGATCTGCAGTCTATGATGCCGGCCTTCATGATGGGCGATTGGGACGCGATCGACGCGACGGTGCGCCGCTTCCAGGAAACCTCGATGCGCCTGCGCTATTGCCAGGTGCCGACGGTGGCGGCGACCCAGGGCTATGTGTTCGGCGGCGGCTGCGAATTCGCCATGCACTGCGACAAGACCGTGGCGGCGCTGGAGTCCTATGTCGGCCTGGTGGAAGTGGGCGTCGGCCTGCTGCCGGGCGGCGGCGGCTGCAAAGAATTCGCCCTGCGCGCCGCTCAGGAGGCGCGCGGCGACGTGCTGGCCGCGCTGAAGGACTACTTCATGGCCATCGCCACCGCCAAAGTGGCCACCAGCGGCTTCGAAGCGCAGGAAATCGGCTTCTTCCGCAACGGCGACCCGGTGGTGTTCAACGCTTACGAGCTGTTGCACGTGGCCAAACAGCAGGCGATCGCGCTGGCCGAGGCCGGCTACCGTCCGCCGCTCAAGGTCAAGGGCTTCCCGGTGGCCGGCCGCAGCGGCGCCGCGTCCATCAAGGGCCAGTTGGTGAACATGCTGGAAGGCAACTTCATTTCCAAGCATGACTTCTTCATCGCCGGCCTGATCGCCGACGTGATGACCGGCGGCGACGTCGAAGCCGGCACCCTGGTCAATGAGCAGTGGATTCTGGATCTGGAGCGCAAGGCCTTCATGACCTTGCTGAAAAACTCCAAGACCCAGGATCGCATCGCCAATATGTTGACCACCGGCAAGCCGCTGCGCAACTAAGTGCTTGGGGGTGATTCTGCTGCGCGCGCCGATATCGAATGCTGCGATGCTCGCCGTACCGCATGTACGGCTGCGCTTCTCGCTTCGATCTCGGCCCGCTCGCGACGAATCCTCCCGCAAGCACGGCCAATAGCCAGATGAAAGGCAGCCTGATCGCCGGAGCGCGGGTCAGGCCGCCGACAGGAGAATCAAAATGAGCAAACAAGTACAAGAAGCTTACATCGTCGCCGTCACCCGCACGCCGGTGGGCAAGGCGCCGCGCGGCATGATGCGTCATGTGCGTCCGGACGATATGCTGGCGCACGTGATCACCGGCGCGCTGGCCCAGGTGCCTAATCTGGATCCGAAGCTGATTTCCGACTGCGTGGTGGGCTGCGCCTTCCCGGAAGCGGAACAGGGTCTGAACATGGCGCGCATCGGCGTGTTGCTGGCCGGCCTGCCCAATACCGTGGGCGGCATCACCATCAACCGTTACTGCTCGTCGGGTATCAACGCGGTGCAGATGGCTGCCGACCGTATCCGCCTGGGCGAGGCCGACGTGGTGATCGCCGCGGGCGCCGAGTCGATGTCGCTGGTGCCTATGATGGGCAACAAGGTGTCGCTGAACCCGGAAATCTTCGCCAAGGATGAAAACTACGGCATCGCTTACGGCATGGGCCTGACCGCCGAAAAAGTGGCGCAGCAGTGGGGCGTGTCGCGCGAAGACCAGGACGCGTTCGCGGTGGAATCGCACCGCCGCGCGCTGGCCGCGATCGACGGCGGCAAGTTCAAGAGCGAGATCACGCCGCTGGAGGCGACCTACCGCACGCCCAATCTGGAAACCGGCGAAGTGGCGGTCAAGACCCGCGTGCTGGACACCGACGAAGGCCCGCGCCGCGAGACCACGCTGGAGGGCCTGGCCAAGCTGAAAACGGTGTTCGACGCCAAGGGTTCGGTCACCGCCGGCAATTCCTCGCAGATGTCCGACGGCGCCGGCGCGGTGATTCTGGTGTCCGAGCGCGTGCTCAAGGAGTTCAATCTGACTCCGCTGGGCCGCTACGTCACTTTCGCGGTCAAGGGCGTGCCGCCGGAAATCATGGGCATTGGTCCGAAAGAGGCGATCCCGGCCGCTTTGAGCCAGGCGGGCCTGAAGCAGGACGACCTGAAGTGGATCGAACTGAACGAGGCGTTTGCGGCACAGGCTTTGGCGGTGATCCGCGATCTGGAGCTGGATACCTCCAAGGTCAACCCGCATGGCGGCGCCATCGCTCTGGGTCACCCTCTGGGCGCCACCGGCGCCATCCGCACCGCCACTCTGGTGCATGGCATGCGCGACGCCGGCCAGAAGGGCTACGGCATGGTGACTATGTGCATCGGCACCGGCATGGGCGCCGCCGGCATCATCGAAGTCTTGTAAGCGGGACGGTTCTCGCGTAAAAAAACCGGCTCGCCATGGCGAGCCGGTTTTTTATTGCCCGCCGCGCGGCGGGGGGCGGGGCTTAGTCCACCTTGGACAGCGTGTCGAAGTCGCTGTGGCTGCAGTCCTCGTATTCGTGCTGCGGGGTTTTGAGGCGAATCTGGTAGGACTTGCCTTGCGCCGCCAGCACCAATTGCTTGTCCGGCAGTGTCAGGGCCTTGGGCATCAGGAAGTAGCGCTGGCCTTTGCGGGAATTGGGCTGGGTGATGTAGATGGCGGTGGAGGGCGGGGATTCCGAGTGCTCGGGGTCCAGCAGCGATACGCCGACGGGGTTTTGCCCGAGGATTTCTATGCCCACCTTGGTGCCGTTGCTTTGGCGCAGGATGCGGCGGATCACGCCCAGCAGCTGCGGGTGATTGTCCGCTTTGACCAGGATGACGCGGCCGATGGCCAGCTGTTCCACCGCCTTGCCGATGAAGGTGAGGCCCATGCCGGTGGAACTGATGTCGTTGATGCGCCAATCGCTGGCGCGCTCGGGATCCTGCGTCGGCACGTCCTGAACCTTGACCTGATAGGCGACGCGTTCGAAGCCTATGCTGACGTGGGCGTTGGACGCGTGCAGCGAGCGCTCCGACTTGCGCAGCGATTTGCCGCCGTCGGTAGACCAGCGAATGGCCAGTTTTTCGCATAGAATGGCCCATTCCTCGCGCTCCAGCCCGCCGTCCATGGCCGCCAGGGCGGGAGGGATCCGCCTGTCCAGATCGAACATCAGATCCGCCAGGCGGCTGGTGATTTCGTAAGCGGACCAGTAGCGGTGCCATTTGCCGGCCATGCCGCGCAGCATGGCTTGCGGCGGTTCGGGCATCGACAGGTTGTAGACGAAGATGGGCTCTTCCACCGGCGGCTGTTTGTCCAGCGGAATGCTCTGGCTTAGCATCATCAGCAACTGGTCTACCGCGATGATCTCCTTGTGCAGCATATTGTCGGTCTGCGCCAGGAAGAGCATGCCGGCCTGGATCAGCAGTTGTTCACAGCTGAATTCGTCCGGGCTGTTCAGATAAAGCTTGATCGGGTGCCGGGAAAAACCGCTTTCCTCTGCCTGGCTGAAAAAGCGGAAACCGTTTTGCCAGGCGGCGCCTTCCGGCTTCAGATAGCGCAGGGAGTTCCAGGCGATCAGCCGCATCTGGTGATGCAGGCCGCGGATGGTGACGATGCGGATTTCGTCTTCCGGCACCGCGTTGGGATGGCTTTTGTACAGTCTCAGGCAGATCTGGTAGGCGGAGGACAGCTCGTGCCAGTAGGCGAGGATGGTGGGCAGATAGCCTTTGCTGCCGCCTTTGGACTGCAAATAGTCCCGGCACAGCTGGCGGTGGATGTTGTTGGCCTTGTCGTCGACGTAGACCAGGGTCTTGACGCGCTCTTTCAGCGAGATATCGGTGTCGGTATTGATTTTGGCGACGGCTTTGATGATTTCCACCAAGGCGCCGAAATACTCGGTTTCAGGCAGGTCGCGCACTAATAGCGTTGCAGACTGCGCCACTTCGGAGGCAGTCGTGTTTTTGTTCAGTAGGGAACTGACTAGTGATTTGAAGTCAAACATTTAGCCCGGCTTTATAGGAAATTATGTTTTCATTGGCATATCGCTATATCTTACGCCACGCACAGGCGTGGGTGAAACGGTAATTCTCATTATTTACCCATATGCTTACAAATAACAATCGCTGGAATCGGCGACAGCGGCTGACATCGCTGCTGTTGCTCGGGGTTTTGTCGCAAACGGCCTGGGCAGGCAACGGGGAAGAGCTTGGCGCGTATCCGCCGCAAGGCGTGGGTTTGGTGCTGGGCGGCGGCGGCGCGCGCGGTTTCGCCCACCTGGGGGTGCTAAAGGAACTGGAGCGTTTGCGGATTCCCATCGCCTGTATCGCGGGGACCAGCGCCGGCGCCCTGATTGGTGGTATTTATGCGAATGGCTTGCCTTTGGCGCAGATGGAGCACGAGTTCGACGCCGCCGATTGGGACGCCTTGCTCTCCGGCAAGCCGACGCGGGCGGACGTGCCCTACGATCGCAAGCGCGACGATTACAAGAACTATCTGGACGTTACCTTCGGCTTGAAGAAGGACGGCCTGAAAGTGCCGCGCAGCGCGATCAATTCGCAGGAAATCGAGCTGTACATCCACAAGCTGACGCGTGATCGCGTGGTGGGCAGTTTCGACCAGTTGCCGATCCCGTTTCGCGCGGTGGCCACCGATCTGGCCACCGGCGAACCGGTGGTGTTCGAGCAGGGCTCGCTGGCGCGCGCGCTGCGCGCCAGCATGGCGGTGCCGGGCTTGTTCGATCTGATAGAAGACGACGATGGCCGCCTGCTGGTGGACGGCGGCCTGGCGCGCAATCTGCCGATTCAGGATGTCAAAGGCCGCTGCGCCGATCGGGTGATCGTCGTCGACGTGTCCACGCCGCTGATGAAGGCGAAAGAGATCAACAGCCTGTTCGATGTGGTGGCGCAGACTTCCAATCTGATGGTCAGCCGCAACGCCAAGGAGCAATTGCGGAGGTTGGACAAGCGCGATCTGGTGATCAAGCCGGATTTGAGCGGCTATACCGCGGCCTCTTTCAGCGAACACCAGGCAATCACCCAGCGCGGCGAGGAGGCGGCCAAGGCTCTGGCCAAGCAGCTGTCGGCCTATTCGGTGTCGGAAGAAGAGTACGCGGCGTGGAAGCGCCGTTTGGAGCGGCCGCACTTCCCCTTGATCGACAAGATTCAGGTGGAAGGCAAGCCCGGCCAGTTCACCAAGCCGGAGCAACTGGCCAAATCGCTGGCTTTCTCCTCAGTGGTGGAGCCGATCAGCAGCGCTCAGACCCGTCTGCGCGGCGTGTTCGCCGGCGGCGACTACGACCGGCTGACCTACCGCGTGGACAGTGTGTCCGGCCGCAATGTGATGACGGTGTCGCCGCTGGAGCGCAGCATAGGCCCTAACTTCCTGCGCTTCGGCCTGAACCTGAGCAGCGCGACGCCGGGCGAGAGCAATTTCAACTTTTTGGCTTCGCATGAATGGCGCAACGCCAATAGCGCCGGCGGCGCCTGGCGCAACGATGTGTCCATCGGCCAGAACAAGCTGTTCAAGACTGAGTGGTACCAGCCGCTGTACGAGGGCAGCCCGGTGTTCGGCGCGGCGTCCTTTGGGTATCGACAGGATTTTTTGTCGATTTATAACGCTGACCATACGCTGAATATGGCGTGGAACAATGATGTGGGCAGCGTGCGTCTGGATGGCGGCGTGGCCTTGGGGCGTTACGGCGAGTGGCGGATTGGCGCGTACCGGGACGATAATCACTTTGGCTCGCGAGTGACATGGGCTTCTGGCGTGGCGCCGTTCAATTATAGGGATACCGGGATCAGCACTAGCCTGGTGGTGGATCAGTTCGACAATCCGCGCTGGCCGCGTGCCGGTTATTTCTTTAGCGGCCGGGTGACCAAGAGCATTCCGTCCTGGGGCAGCGATGTCAATCTGACCAACTACGATACGGCCATGGAGTATGTCAAGACACTGGGCAGCGTGACGATGCGCTTGACCGCCAAGAACAAGGGCGCTTTGAATCTCGACAACAGAGAGGATACCCAGACCTTGCCCAGATCGCTGGGCGGCTTTTTGAATCTGAGCGGTTATCAGGATTCCGAATTGGTGGGCATTCGCTCGTCGCTGTTCCGCTCGATGCTGTATTGGCGAGCGTCCAGCCTACCGTCGGCGATTGGTTCCGGCGTCTACGCCGGCGTTTCGATGGAGCTGGGCAAGATTTGGGGGCGTTTCAGCTTTGACGACTCGGTATCGCAAAACACTGATTGGATTCCCGCCGGATCGGTCTTCCTCGCCGCGGACACCATCATCGGGCCGTTCTTCCTTGGCGTTGGCACCGCCAAGGGCGGCAAACCCACCGCCTATCTGTATCTGGGGTCCGACTACTGAGTCGATTGTGGCTTGGGCCTGAGGCTCATCAAACTAAAAACGCTATATGGCAGCCGCCATATAGCGTTTTTTTTTTATTGGCCTAGTGGGAGCGAACGGCTGCTCTGGCCCACGCTTATCGATCTTTCGGACGGTTGAATTTTAAGTTCTTGTATTTTCTGTTGTTGATATGTGACGTAAAAATACAAACGTTTGAATAATTCTGGTGTTTTGGGCCGCTTTCTCCTATTACCAATCTTGGGCATGCAAATAAGAGCAATTACTCAGCCCGCATTGATCAACTAGAGGAGAAACACCATGAAGAAGTTGTTACACGGAGCATTGCTGTGTCTGGGCCTGCTGTTGCCCCTGTCCGCCGCCCACGCCGCCAGCGGCTATACCCAGACGCGCTACCCCATCGTGCTGGTGCATGGCTTGTTCGGTTTCGGTCAGTTGCTGGGAGTGGATTATTTTTATCAAGTGCCGGCGGCCTTGCGCGCCGACGGCGCGCAGGTGTTCGTGGCCGAGGTGTCCGCGCTGAACAGCAATGAGGCGCGCGGCGAGCAGTTGCTGCAGCAGGTGCAAAAAATCATCGCCATCACCGGCGCCGCCAAGGTCAATCTGATCGGCCATAGCCAGGGCGCGCCCACGGCGCGCTACGTGGCCGGGGTGCGGCCGGACCTGGTGGCTTCGGTCACTTCGGTGGGCGGGGTCAACAAGGGGTCGGCGGTGGCCGACATCGTGCGCGGCGTCGCGCCTCCGGGATCGGTGTCCGAGGCGGTGGCGTCCGCGGTGGCCAAGGCCTTGACCGCGGTGATGCAGTTCTTCGCCGGCACCACCGGGCAGCCGCAATATCCGGTGGGCGCGTTGGATTCCCTGACCACGGCGGGAGCCTCCGCCTTCAGCGCCAAATTCCCGCAAGGGGTGCCGACCAGCGCTTGCGGCGAGGGCGATTATCAGGTCAACGGCATCCGCTACTATTCATGGACCGGTTCGGCCACCGTCACCAATGTGCTGGATCCGCTGTCGGTGCCGATGGGCGTGCTGGGCCTGGCCTTCGGCTCCACACCCACCGATGGCCTGGTCAGCGCCTGCTCCGCGCATCTGGGTCAGGTGATCCGCGATAACTACCGGATGAACCACGTCAACGAGATCAATCAGAGCTTTGGTCTGGTCAGCCTGTTCGAGGTCAGCCCGGTGAGCTTGTACCGGCAGCAGGCCAATCGCCTGAAGAACACGGGTCTGTGATGCTGCGGGCCTGGATGGGGTGGGGCTGCGCGCTGCTGCTGGCCGCGCTGGGCTGGCTGTGCGTGTCCGGAGCCGACGACGCGGCGGCGCAAACCGGAGTCGCCGCGCCGGCGGCGGCGCCGTCCTTGCGCGGCACCCAGGCGGATGGCCAAGCGCGCGTGGAGGCGAGCGGGGCGCTGAGAGTGGACGCGGAGCTGCGGCGCTTGTTCGATTACCAGTTGGCGACGCTGGGGGAGCGGGACTTGCCGGCGGTGCGCAAGGCGGTGCAGCAGGCCTTGCAATCGCAATTGGGCGCCGCGGCCTTGGGGCAGGCTTTGGCCTTGTTCGACCGTTACGTCGCCTATCGGCGAGCCTTGAGCGAGACCAAGCTGGCGGCGGGAAACGCGGCCGCGGGTTTGCAGCGGATGAGGGCGTTGCGTCTGCAATTCTTGTCCGCAAGCGAGGTGGCGGGCTTGTTTGGCGATGAGGACGTCTACGACGACTTCACCGTCCAGCGGCTGCGCATCGCCGCCGACGCCGGTTTGAGCGCGGAGCAGAAGGCGGCTAGGCTCAAGGCCTTGGAGGCGGCTTTGCCGGCCGAGCTGCGCGCGGCGCGGCAGGAGCCGGTCAAGCATCTGGCGCTGGCGGAGGCGGAGGCGGCTTTGAGGAAGAAGGGCGGCGGCGAGCAGGAGTTGTACGCCTTGCGCGCCGGCATGGTGGGGCAGGCCGCCGCCGACCGTTTGTCGCAGCTGGATCGTGAACAGGCTCAGTGGCAGGCGCGCATAGACGGCTACCGACGGGAGGCGCAGCGCTTGCGGGCGGCGCCCGGCCTGGACGCCGCGCAAAGACAGCAGGCGCTGACCGCCTTGCGCGTCCAACGCTTCAATGCGCAGGAGCAATTGCGGCTGGACGCTTTCCTCCCGCCGCAATAGCCGGCAATGTTTTAGCGGTCCGTCGGGTTTCGAAACAGCCGGGAGAGTCCTTCTCCCGGCTCTTTTTCGCGCATGAAGGCTTCGCCCACCAGGAAGGTGTGCACCTCGTGGCTGCGCATCAGCCTCACGTCGTCGACGGTGGCGATGCCGCTTTCGGTGATGGCGATGCGGCCGTTCTCGATTTGCGGCAGCAGCTTCAGCGTGGTGGCCAGGCTGACTTCGAAGCTGCGCAGATTGCGGTTGTTGACGCCGATCAGCTCGGTTTGGAGTTGCAGCGCCTGTTCCAGTTCCTCGGCGTCGTGCACCTCGGCCAGCACCGCCATGCCCAGCTCCATCGCCAAGGCCTCCAGTTCGCGCATCAGCGGTAGTTCCAGCGCGGCGGCGATCAGCAGAATGCAATCGGCCCCCATCGCGCGGGCTTCGTATACCTGGTAGGGGTCGACGATGAAGTCCTTGCGCAGCACCGGCAGCCGGCAGGCGGCGCGGGCGGCCTGCAGATAGGCGGCGTCGCCCTGGAAATACTGGCGGTCGGTCAGCACCGACAGGCAGGCCGCGCCGTGTTCGGCGTAGCTGGCGGCGATGTCGGCCGGACGGAAGTCCTCGCGGATCACGCCCTTGCTCGGGCTGGCTTTTTTGATCTCGGCGATGACCGCGGCCTGGCCCAGCGCGTGTTTGGCGCGCAGCGCGGCGACAAAATCGCGACGATCGCCGCTGCGCGCTTCCGCGGCGGCGCGGACCGCGCTCAGCGATTGCTGGCGCAAGGCGGCGGCGATTTCTTCACGCTTGGTGGCGATGATGGTGTTGAGTATGTCTGACATGCTTGGGTCTGCAATCCGGGCGAATCGAAAGAAACGACCATCATGCAGGAACTGCCGTGGCCTTGACAAGCCGCGGCGCTCAGGGCCGGCCGGCTTGCTCCTGCCGGCGCGGCACCTCGACGATGCGCGGCGCGTGGCCGGTCAGCTCCAGGAAGCGCATCAGCTCCGCCATCGGCAGCGCCAGCGTGCTGGTATTGACCAGGGGATGGCAGAGGATGGCGTCCCGGCGGCTCAAGTCCTGATCAACGACGATGGCGACCTGGCGGTCGCGGTCGTTGAAGGCGGCCAATAGCGTCACCGCGCCCGGCGTCAGGCCCAGATAACGCTGCAGGCGCTCCGGCGAGGCGAAGCGCAGGCCTTTGAGCTCCAGTTGCTCGCCCAGAGCCTTGATGTCGACGCCGGCGTCGGCCGGCACCGCCAGCAACACGTGCTGGCGGCCCTTGGCGTCGCATAGAAACAGGTTTTTGCATTCCGCGCCGGGCAGGCCCGGCGTCAGGCGCGCGGCTTCTTCGCAGGTATAGACCGGCGGGTGGTCGAAGCGCTGATGGCGGATCTGGTGCTGATCGAGAAAGTCGTACAGAGCGTGTTCCATCGCCTCAGGCTAGCATGGCGACGCGGGGGGGCTCAATGGTCGCGCCAGCGGTCTTCGAACACCAATTGCTCCAGCGGCTGGCGGCTGGCCCACTTTTCCTGTTCCAGCATCGGTTGGGCGTAGAACTCGGAGACATGGCCGAGGCAGAGCACGGCGATGGGCTTGGCGCCTTCCGGCATGCCCAGCAGCGCGGAGAGCGCGACGGGGTCGAACAGGGACACCCAGCCCATGCCCAGGCCTTCGGCGCGCGCCGCCAGCCACAGGTTCTGGATGGCGCAGGCCACCGAGGCCAGATCCATCTCCGGCAAGGTGCGGCGGCCGAACACATGGCGTTCGCGGCCGTCCATCAGGGCGGCCACCAGCACCTCGCCGCAGTCGCGGATGCCTTCCACTTTCAGGCGCAGGAATTCCGCCTGGCGCTCGCCCAGTTGATCCGCGGTGCGCAAGCGCTCCGCGTCCACCAGCGCGCCTATTTTTTCGCGCAGGCCGCGGTCCGCGATGCGGATGAAGCGCCACGGCTGCATATAGCCGACGCTGGGCGCGTGGTGGGCGGCTTCCAAGAGGCGGCGCAGCAGCGCCGGGTCCACCGGGTCCGGCAGAAAATGGCGCATATCGCGCCGCTGCTCTATCACCCGGTAAATGGCGGCGATGTCTTGATCGGGGTAACGGTGCATGGCGGGCCTTTCTTTAGATGCTGTTCAAGTCTGCGGCGCTCCAGCTCGCCAGCCTTTGAACAGGCTCTGACAAACAGATGCGGGGATTATTCAGTGTCGGAGGATAGCGGCTTTGTCACAGCTGGCAAATAGCATGGCGGCGCTTGCAGGCGGACTCATGACTTCGGTCAAGCGATTCAGCGGATTAGACGCTTTTGGCATGAGTTTCCCACATGACGCGGCGCATGCGGGCGTGATAAAGTGGACAGTCTGAATTCCAACGTCGCCGCGCCTGGCGCGGCGCGTTCGGCCATAGCCCGAACCGCTATCGCATCTTGATGATTTAGAGGACTTTCCGTGACCCGAATTGCAGAACTAGAACCCAAAGTCGTCTGGGAGCACTTCCAGACCCTGTGTGAAATCCCGCGTCCGTCCAAGCATGAGCAGCAATTGCGCGACTACCTGAAAGGCTGGGCGGAGCTGCGCGGCCTGGACACCGTGGTGGACGAGGTGGGCAACCTGATTATTCGCAAGCCGGCGACCCCGGGCTACGAAAACCGCGTCGGCGTGGTGCTGCAAGGCCATCTGGACATGGTGTGCCAGGCGAACACCGGCACCGAGCACGACTTCTTCAAAGACCCGATCCGCCCGACGCTGCAAGACGGCTGGCTGGTGGCGGAAAACACCACGCTGGGCGCCGACAACGGCATAGGCGTGGCGCTGGGCATGGCGGTGCTCAATAGCGAGGAGGTGCCGCACGGTCCGATCGAGGTGCTCTTGACGCTGGACGAGGAAGCCGGCATGGGCGGCGCGCTGGGTCTGGGCACCGGCCTGCTGCAAGGCCAGTACCTGATCAATATCGATACCGAGGAGTGGGGCGAGTTCTATATGGGCTGCGCCGGCGGCGTGGACGTCAACGTCAGCCGCGGCTACGCGAGCGAGACGCTGCCCGCCGGTTACCAGGCCGCCAGCCTGGTGATCAAGGGGCTGCGCGGCGGCCATTCCGGCGCCGACATCCACCTGGGACGCGGCAACGCCAACAAGATTCTGATCCGCCTGATTCGCGAACTGGAAGCGGAAACCGATCTGCGCGTGGCCTCGTTCAAGGGCGGCACCGCGCGCAACGCCTTGTCGCGCGAGGCTTTCGCCGCCGTGGCCTTCCCGGCCGCCGACGCGGCCAAGGTGGCGGCCAAGCTGGACGCCTTCCAAAGCCTGCTGCGTTTCGAGCTGGCCGGCGTCGACGAAGGCGTCACCGTGGTGCAGGAGCGGATTGAGCTGGACAAGGTGCTGGCGCGCGCCGACCAAGGCGCCATCTTCGCCGCGCTGCACGCGGCGCCGCATGGCGTCAAGCGCATGAGCCAGCGCGTCGAGGGCGTGGTGGAAACCTCCAACAATCTGGGCGTGGTGGTGCTGGAGGACGGCAAGCTGTTCGCCAACCTGATGGTGCGCTCCTTGCTGGATTCCGGCACCTGGATGCTGGCGCGCGAAGTGGAAAGCCTGTTCCTGCTGGCCGGCTGCCAGGTGGACATGGAAGGCGGCTACCCGGGCTGGGCGCCTAATCCGCAATCCAAGCTGCTGGCCCTGTTCCAGCAAGTCTACGCCAGCGAGTTCGGCGGCGAGGCCCAGGTGCAGGTGATCCACGCCGGCCTGGAGTGCGGCATCCTGGGCTCCAAGTATCCGGGCATGGACATGGTGTCCTTCGGCCCCAATATCCGCGGCGCGCACGCGCCGGGCGAGCGCGTGGAAGTGGAGTCGGTGGGCAAGGCCTGGCATTTGCTGAAGGCGGTGCTGGCGGCGGTGCCCGCGCGCTAAATCGCGGTCCTTGACGGTTTGAAGCGAACACCGGCCGGCGCCAGCGCTGGCCGGTTTTGTTTTTGCCGTCCTGGTTTTGCCCTATGATCACAACTGATCACGACAGCCGCGCCGTTGTTAGTCCTTGTTCAAAGTCCGCCGCGTAGAGCGAGACGGATGGTTAAAGGGGTGTTGAAAACCCGCTCATCGCTTTTTCAGCCGCAAGGCCTTGCCTCGCCCTGGTGCGCGAGATTTTGAACAGGCTCATCTTTCGCATGGAGACAAGCGATGAACGATTCCATCAAGCGATTATTGCTGACCGGCGGCCTGATCGTGTCGCTGGCCATGGGCATACGCCATGGCTTCGGCTTTTTCATGCCGCCGATGACCCAGGCCTTCGGCTGGAGCCGGGAAGCCTTCGCCTTCGCGCTGGGCCTGCAAAACCTGGTCTGGGGCCTGGCGCAGCCCTTCGCCGGCGCGCTGGCGGATAGGCACGGCTCCGGCAAGGTGTTGCTGGGCGGGGCCTTGCTTTACGTCGTCGGCCTGGCTTTGATGACGGTGTCCGGCACGCCCTTGCTGTTTTCGCTGTCGGCCGGCGTGCTGCTCGGCCTGGCCTTGTCCTGTGTCACCTACAGCGTGATTTTCGGCGTGGTGGCGCGCAGCGTGCCGCCGGCCTATCGCTCGCGGGCGATGGGCATCGTCGCGGCGGCGGGCTCTTTCGGCCAGTTCGCGATGATTCCGGTGGAGCAGGGCTTGATCGACGGCCTGGGCTGGTTGCCGGCCTTGCTGATTCTGGCCGGCTGCGCGGCCTTGATGCTGCCCTTGTCCGGCTGGCTGGCGCGCGAGGACCGGCCGGCGCAAAGCGCTGCGAGCGCGCATTTGTTGCGCAGCATGGCCGATACCTTCGCCGCCGCCTGGGCGGAGCGCGGTTTCCGCCTCTTGATGGCCGGTTATTTCGTCTGCGGCTTCCAGGTGGTGTTCATCGGCGTGCATCTGCCGGCCTATCTGCGCGACCACGGCCTGGGCGGCGGCGTCGCCAGCCTGGCGCTGGCCTTGATCGGCCTGTTCAACATTTTCGGCACCATGGCTTTTGGCGAACTGGGCAGCCGCTGGTCCAAGCCCGGCCTGCTCAGTTTCATTTACCTGGCGCGCAGCGTGGTGATCGCGGTCTTCCTTCTGCTGCCGCTCAGCGGCGTTTCGGTGGCGGTGTTCGCCGCGGCGATGGGCTTTCTGTGGCTGTCCACGGTGCCGCTGACCAATGGGGTGATCGCCGGCATGTTTGGCGTGCGTCATCTGGGCATGTTGTCCGGCGCGGTGTTTTTCTCGCATCAGGTGGGCAGCTTTCTGGGGGTGTGGCTGGGCGGGGCGCTTTACGATCTGCTCGGCAACTACGATCTGGTGTGGATGCTGGCGATAGCGCTGGGCTTGCTGGCCGCCGCCGCCAATCTGCCGGTGCGGGAAACCCCGTCGGCCAGTTTCGCCAAGGAGGACGCGTGAGAACCTGGTTGTTTTCCATCGGCGCGGTCTTGCTGCTGGCCTGGCTGACCGGGATGTATCTGCGCGCGGATTTCGTGGTGGATCTGGCCAACCGGGTGTGGACCTGCTTTGGCTAGGAAGCGGTTCAAGGTCCGCGGCGTTTCGGCGATACGGTGTTGAGAGTGTCTTTGGAATGCCGGCGCACTCCGCTTTCTCCGTCGTTTTCGCCTTGTCTCGCTCTAGCTCGCAAGATCGTAAACACGTTCTAAGCGCGGGCCGGTCTCTTGGGTTTTCTCGCGACAAAGGCTTGCGAGCCTGGCTCATCTCGCGGAAACTGAGTGTTTAGAGACGCGCTCGCGGCCAAGCCGGGCGGCGCGTCTTCACAGGATGTGTGCAATAGAGAAAGACTGGAAGCCGTGTCGGAACATTTACTTAAACAGCACCGCGACGCCATCGACAACATCGATGTGGAAATCCTCAATCTGCTGAACCAGCGCGCCACCCATGCGCGCGAAATCGGCGAGATCAAGGGCGGCGGCATCATTTATCGGCCCGAGCGCGAGGCGCAGGTGCTGCGCCGCGTCAAAGAGCTGAATCCCGGCCCCTTGCCGGGCGAGTCGGTGGCGCGCTTGTTCCGCGAGGTGATGTCCGAATGCCTGGCGCTGGAAAAGCCCTTGTCCATCGCCTATCTGGGGCCGGAAGGCACGTTCAGCCAGCTGGCCACGCTCAAGCATTTCGGCCACGCGGCGCGCACCGTGGCCTGTAGCTCGATCGACGAGGCCTTCCGCCTGGTGGAGTCGCGCGGCCTGGATTACGTGGTGGCGCCGGTGGAAAACTCCACCGAAGGCGCGGTGGGCCGCACGTTGGACCTGATGGTGACCAGCCCGCTGAAGATTTGCGGCGAAGTGGTGCTGCGCATCCATCACCATTTGCTGCGCAAGGTGGAGGGCCTGGATGGCATCCGCCGCGTGTACGCCCACGCCCAGGCGCTGGCGCAGTGTCACGAGTGGCTGAACAAGAATCTGCCGGAGGCGGTGGAGCGGGTGTCGGTGGCCAGCAACGCCGAAGCGGCGCGGCTGGCGGCCGAAGACGAGGGCGCGGCGGCGATCGCCGGTCAGGCCGCGGCCGAGCGCTACGCCTTGCTGAAGCTGGCGTCCAATATCGAGGACGAGCCCAACAACACCACTCGTTTCCTGGTGCTGGGGCTGCAGGACGTGGGCGTGACCGGTCAGGACAAGACTTCGGTCGTGGTGTCCGCGCCCAACCGCCCAGGCGCGGTGCACCATCTGCTGGCGCCCATCGCCGGCAATGGCGTGTCCATGAGCAAGTTCGAGTCGCGGCCCTCGCGGGCCGGGCTGTGGGACTATGTGTTCTTCATCGATATGGAGGGGCATAGAGACGACGCCAATGTGCGTCAGGCCTTGGCCGGCCTCGCCGAGTGCACTTCCTTCGTCAAGGTGTTGGGTTCTTATCCGCTCGCGGTGCTTTGAGCGCCGGAGGGGGATGCAAGCGGGCCGCGCAGCGGCCCGTTGTGTTTTTGACGCTGATGTTTCAATAGGGGAAAAATAAAAATGAAAGCCATCTGTCTGTTTTGCGGCTCCAATAAGGGCGCCAAGCCCGAATACGAAGCGGCCGCGCGCGATTTTGGCCGCACCTTGGCCGAGCAGGGTGTGACCCTGGTTTACGGCGCCGGCAAGGTCGGCCTGATGGGCGTGGCGGCGGACGCCGCGCTGGCGGCCGGCGGCAAGGTCGTCGGCGTGATTCCGGAGTTTCTCAAGGCCAAGGAAGTGGCGCATACCGGCCTGACGGAGATTCATGTCACCGAAACCATGCATCAGCGCAAGGCGCTGATGGCGGAGTTGTCCGACGGCTTCATCGCCTTGCCGGGCGGCTTCGGCACCTTCGACGAATTGTTCGAGATCCTGACCTGGGGCCAGCTGTCCTTGCACGGCAAGCCGGTAGGCCTGCTCGACGCCGCCGGCTATTACCAGCCCTTGCACCGGATGATGGAGCACGCGGTGGCCGAAGGCTTCGCCCGTCCCGGCAATATGGACCTGTTCCGCATCGGCGAGGACCTGCCCACGCTGCTGACGGAGATGCGCGCCTACCGGCCGCAAGAGGTGGCCAAGTGGCTGGACCTGGCCAAGGCCTGAGCCGGCGCTGAAACCGAGATGCGCGCAAAGGAAACGGCGGCGCTGGGCTGGCGCCGGCTGAAACGGGTGTTGACCTGGCCGCCGGCCTTGCTGGCGGCCTTGATCATCCTGTTCGAGGAATACGCCTGGGACGAGTTGTCCGCGGCGCTGGGACGCTTGGCGACCTGGCCGCCGCTGGCGGCGCTGGAGCGGCGCATCGCCGCCTTGCCGCCGTGGGCGGCCTTGGCGATGTTCGCGTTGCCGGCCGCCTTGCTGCTGCCGGTCAAGCTGGCGGCGCTGTTCCTGATCGGACGCGGTCACGCGCTGCTGGGCTTGCTGATCATTCTGCTGGCCAAGCTGGGCGGCACCGCGCTGGCGGCGCGGCTGTTTGCGCTGACCCGGCTGGCGCTGATGCGGGTGGCCTGGTTCCTGCGGCTGTATAATGGCTTCGTTTACTGGCGCGGGCGCATTTTCGAACGCTTGCATGCTTCGGCGCCGTGGCGGCTGGCGCATGCGCTGGCCGGCTTTTTCCGGCGCGGCGCGCAGCGTCTGTCGTTCTGGTCGCGGCTGGGACGGCGTTTGGCCCGGCGCTGGCGGCGATGAAGGGTTTTGAACGGGGTAGCGGATGATCATCATCATGAACCGGCTGGCGCCGGAAAGCGAAGTGGCGGCCGTGGTGGCCAAGATCCGCGGGGCGGGACTCAGCGAGCATGTGTCGCGCGGCGCGGAACGCACCATCATCGGCGCGGTGGGCGACGAGCGCAGCCTGTCGCCGGAAATGTTTGAATCCATGCCTGGCGTGGAGCGGGCGATGCGAGTGGTGCGGGAATACCGCATCGTGTCGCGGGAAACCCATCCGCAGAACAGCGTGGTGCAGGCGCGAGGCCTGGCTTTCGGCGGCGAGGCCTTGCAGGTGATCGCCGGTCCGTCGGCCGTGGAGTCGGCGTCGCAAATCGCTCAGGCCGCGACCGCGGCGCGGGCCGCCGGCTGCCGGCTGCTGCACGGCGGGGTGTTCAAGCAGCATCCCAGCCCTTACGGCTTCCAGGGCTTGGGCGTGGAGGGCATCGAGCAGTTGATCGCCGCCGGCCGCGCCGAAGGTTTGCCGGTGGTGTCCGAATTGGCCGACGTGCGCATGCTGGACGTGTTTCTGGAGCAGGGCGTGGACATCATCCAGATCGGCTCGCGCAGCATGCAGAACGTGGAGTTGTTGAAGGAAGTGGGGCGTTTGAACAAACCGGTCATCCTCAAGCGCGGCGTCGCCGCGACCTTGGGCGACTGGCTGATGGCGGCCGAATACATCGCCGCCGGCGGCAACCACAACATCGTGTTCTGCGAGCGCGGCATTCGCAGCTTCGAGCCGGCCTACCGCGCCACGCTGGACGTCAGCGCGATTCCCCTGCTCAAGCGCGAGACCCATTTGCCGGTGATCGTCGATCCCAGCCACGCCGCCGGCAAAGCCTGGCTGGTGCCCGCTCTGGCCAAGGCGGCCCTGGCCGCCGGCGCGGACGGCTTGCTGCTGGACATGCATCCGCAGCCGGAAGCCGCCTTGTGCGAGGCCGATCAGGCGCTGACGCCGGACGGCTTGGCCGCCCTGATGGCGGAGTTGCGGCCCTTGGCGGCGGCCTTGGGGCGTAGCCTGTAATCCGCTTTAGAAGCGCCGACGCATGAAAAAAGCCGCGATTACGCGGCTTTGCTCTTTTCGCGGAGGCGGGGCGTCACACTTTGTGGCGCTCGCACAGCGCCTGGAAGGCGCCCATATACTGATCCTGCACATAGGGCTTGAGCAGGGCCAGCACCTGCAGCACGCCGCGGTGGCCGGATTCCTCGGTGATCGGCGCCTTGGGGCGCGCGGTCTGTTCAAAGGCGAACCAGAACTTCACCACCAGCCAGATATTGATGCTGACCGGTTCGATGTCTTCCTCGTCCATTTCCAGCAGGCCCAGGCGGATGAATTCGCGAAAGTGCTCGGCCAGGATGTTTTTCAGCTCGGTGTTGACGAACTGGTGGTACTCCGACTGCATCTGAGGGTTGCGCGCCAGCATGCCCGGCAGGTCGTAGAACATGAAGCGGAACTGCCACATCGCCAGGAAGGCGGTGTCCAGGTAGTTGACCAGATCGTCCACCGTCATTTCGCGGTTTTCCGGCACCGCCAGACGCTGGTTGATGAACTCGCGGTACATCAGGAAGATCTGGTAGACGATTTCTTCCTTGTTGCGGAAGTGGTAGTACAGATTGCCCGGACTGATGCCCAGATGCGCGGCGATGTGATTGGTGGTGATGCTGCGCTCGCCCTGTTCGTTGAACAGCTTGAGGCTCTCCTGGATGATGCGGTCGTAGGTTTTGATTCTGTTTTTGCTCATGATGCGCTTGGGCTGTTCAATGACATTCGCGATGCGCCATTCTAACGCAAATTTGGAGTTCTTGCTCTAATTATTTGCGCGCGATACGCCTTCGCTTCAGGCCGGGGCGGCGTCGTTCTGCTCCGGAAAGCATTGCGCCAGAAAACTGTGCAGGATGGTTTGTTCGATACGATGCCGGTCTCGGGCCGGAATGGCGATGCGCAAGATCAACTGATAGCGTTTTTCATCCACCGGCTGCAAGGCGATGCGCGGCTCCACCGACGGAATGTCCACCAGGTTGCGTTTGGCCATGTCTTCCATGTGCTGACGCGCCACTTCCAGGTGGGGCTGGCAGGATTCTTCCGCCGCCGCCATCAAGAGGCGTTCGGCGCGGATGGGCGGCACGGTGTAGGCCATGGGCACGTTGACGATGTGCATCACATAGTCGCCCATATAGTTTTCGCGGATCACCGGCGTGGACAGCAGCAGGCTGTTGGGGAAGGTCAGCGCGCGCCCGGTCATCTGGTGCGAGCTGTGATTGGGTCCGATCTCCATCACCGTGGTGGACAGCAGGCCGATGTCCACCACCCGGCCGCGCACCGCGCCCACTTCGATGTGGTCGCCCAGGCTGTAGCTGTTGGAGGTCTGGCGCACCAGGCCGCCGGACAGGCACATGATCAGCTCCTTGGTGGCCAGGATCAGCGCGGCGGCGAAGGCCAGCATCGACACCGCGATGGTTTGCAGCTCGCTGGCCCAGATCAGGCCGATGCCCGCCAGGCCGGAGATGAACAGGATGTTGCGGGTGTTCACCGACCAGCGCCGTTTCGACTCGATCGCTATGCTGTTGTTGGCCGCCAGCAGCCGGTCCATCACCAGGCGGATGATCAGCAGGGCGGCGATCAGGATCAGCGAGCGCGCTATCTCGTGCGAGTAGTTGTCGCGCAGATAGCCTATCAAGTCGAATAGGGTGGCCTTGGGCTCCATGTCGGGCGTCGGTTTCAGCTTCAGTCGTTGAGTTTGACCGCGTGTTCGCGGGTTTCGTGGAATACGATGTCCGGCCAGCGTTCCTGGGTCAGTTGCAGGTTGACGCGGTTGGGGGCCAGGTAGGCGAGGTTGCCGCCGGCGTCGGTGGCGATGTTGATCTGCAGCGCCTTGACGAATTCGTCCAGCTTTTTGCGGTCCTCGCAGCTGAACCAGCGCGCGGACCAGATGCTGGCGGATTCGAACATCGCGTCCACGCCGTATTCGGCGGCCAGGCGCGAGGCCACCACTTCAAACTGCAGCACGCCCACCGCGCCCAGAATCAGGTCGCCGCCGCTGTGCGGCTTGAATACTTGCACCGCGCCTTCCTCGCCCAGTTGCTGCAGACCTTTTTGCAACTGTTTCAGCTTCAAAGGGTTTTTGATGCGCACGCCGCGAAACAGTTCCGGCGCGAAGAAGGGAATGCCGGTAAAGGTCAGTTCCTCGCCTTCGGAGAAGCTGTCGCCGATCTGGATATTGCCGTGGTTGGGGATGCCGATGATGTCGCCGGCAAACGCTTCTTCCACGATCTCGCGGTCGTGAGACATGAAGGTCACCACGCTGGAGGCGGCGATGTCGCGGTTCAGGCGCAGATGCTTCATCTTCATGCCGCGCTCGAACTGGCCGGAACACACGCGCAGGAAGGCGATGCGGTCGCGGTGCTTGGGATCCATATTGGCCTGGATCTTGAACACGAAGCCGGAGAACTTGCCTTCGGTGGGCGCGACATCGCGCACGGTGGCGTCCCGCAGCTGCGGCGCCGGCGCCCAGTTGATCAGCGCGTCCAGGATTTCGCGCACGCCGAAGTTGTTGATGGCGGAGCCGAAGAACACCGGCGTCAGTTCGCCGGCCAGGAACTGGTCCAGATTCCACTCGTTGGACGCGCCCTTGACCAGTTCGATCTCCATGCGCAGTTGTTCCATTTCCAGCGGGAACAGCTGATCCAGGCGGGGATTGTCTATGCCCTTGATCACTTCCACGTCGGTGATCAGTTTTTCCGCGCCCGGTTCGAACAGGATGACTTCATCGTTCAACAGGCTGTAGACGCCGCGGAAAGCCTTGCCCATGCCGATGGGCCAGGTGATGGGCGCGCAGCGGATCTTCAGCACGTTTTCCACCTCGTCCAGCAGCTCCAGGCTGTCGCGCACCTCGCGGTCGTATTTGTTCATGAAGGTGACGATGGGCGTGCTGCGCAGGCGGCAGACGTTCAGCAGCTTGATGGTCTGCTCCTCCACGCCCTTGGCCGCGTCTATCACCATCAGAGCGCTGTCCACCGCCGTCAGCACGCGGTAGGTGTCTTCGGAGAAGTCCTGGTGGCCCGGGGTGTCCAGCAGGTTGACGGTGTGGTCGCGGTACTCGAACTGCATCACCGAGGACGCCACCGAGATGCCGCGCTGCTTCTCGATCTCCATCCAGTCGGAGGTGGCGAACTTGCCGCCTTTCTTGCCCTTGACGGTGCCGGCCATCTGGATGGCGCCGGAGAACAGCAGCAGCTTTTCGGTCAGCGTGGTCTTACCGGCGTCAGGGTGGGAAATGATGGCGAAGGTGCGGCGGTGGGACACTTCTTCGGCGATGCGGGCGAGTTCGGCGGACATGGGGATGCTTGTATTGGAATTCGATAAAGCCGGCTATTTTACCGGACTTGCCTTAAGGTGGAAGTTTTATGTTAATATTGAGAATGATTATCATTAATATAACAAAACCGTGATGCCTGGCTGCTACCTTTTCTCGTCTTGCCCCGATTCCATTTCCCCCGCTCAAAATCCGCCGCGTTTCCGCCCCAAGGCGCTCGTGCTCAGCCTGGCTTGCCTGGCCGCGCCCGGCGTCTGGGCCGCCGAGGCGCCGGCGCGCCTGGACACCGTCCACGTCACCGCCGACGGCCCGCAGGCGCGGGTGGGCAGCAATAAGCTGGACCGCGAAGAAATCGAGCGGCCGCAAGCCCGTTCGCTGGCCGAAGTGCTGGACGCTCTGCCCGGCGTCAACGCCGGAGGCTCGCAGCGCCCCGGAGGCCAGACCATCAATGTCTGGGGCTTCGAGTCGGTCGAGCATGTGCAAGTGTCCCTGGACGGCGCGCCGCAAGGCTTCGACAAATACCAGCAGGGGACGTCTTTCATCGACCCGGAATTATTGGGATCGGTGGAAGTGATGAAGGGGGGGCATTCTCCGTTTTACGGCAACGGCGCGTTTGGCGCCGTGGTCAAGGCGGAAACCAAGACCGTGGCGGAGTTGCTGCAGCCGGGCAAATCGGTGGGCGGCTTCGCCAAGCTGATGTACCAGGACAACGGCAATCAGTTCGGCCAGTCGCTGGCCGCCTACGCCGGCGGCCCGGGCAGCAAGGCCGACATCCTGGCCTATGTGACGCGCTCGCGCGCCGGGGACGGCAAAAAGGGCGACGGCTCCAGCACGATGTTTTCCGGCAACGATCTGGAGGGCGGCATGCTGAAACTGGCTTGGCGTCCGGCGCCCGGCCACAGGCTGCGCCTGGGCTGGGTGAGCCAGGAGGAGGAGCGGCGCACGCCGTGGGCGGCTAAGCGCGGCGATATTCCCGCGCCAAGCGCGGCCGATATCAAGAAGTACGGCTGGGAAGGCGCTTGGTTGCGTCAGAGCGTGTGGCGCGAACAGCAAAACGAGACGGTGAGCGCGGACTGGACTTTTGTCAGCGATTCGCCGTGGCTGGATCTGCAGCTGAGTTACGCCCAGTCGCGGCGTTACCAGCACGATACCCGGCCGCCGACGGCCAGCATCTACGCTTTTTCCTCCTTGTTCGGGAACGAGAGCTGGGTGACTCAGCGCGACCGGCGTCTGGAGTTGCGCAATACCGCCCGCTTTGGTTCCGGCTGGGCGCGTCAGGAAGTCACGATGGGCGTCAGCTGGGCGCACAAAACGCTGGATGCCTTGTTCTATCGCCCGGACAAGGTGAAGGATCCGGCTTACAACTACGGCTATTTGAATCCGCGCTACCAGCCGCCGGGCGAAGAAACCGTGCGATCCGCCTACTGGGTGCATCAATGGCAGCCCTTGGACAGCCTGACGCTGACCCCGTCGCTGCGCTACGACCATGTGTGGATACAGGGGCGGGAGAATCTGGCTTCCGCGTATAACGATCCGGCCAAGGGGCATGATTACAGCGGTCTGGCTTATTCCGGTTGGTCGCCGCGGCTGGGCGCGCGTTGGAACTTCCGCCCGGGCTGGACGCTGGATGCGGGCTATACCCGCACCTGGCGGGCGCCGTCGGTGGACGAAATGTACGATACCCAGACTTTGGGCAGCACGACGGCAAGCAGCCGCCAGCTGCGGCCGGAAACGCTGAACGCGGTCAAGCTGGGCCTGGAGTACGAGCGCGGCAATGTGTTGACGTCCGGGGACAATCTGTCGGCGGCGGTGACCTGGTATCGCCAAACCGTCAAAAACGACATCGCGCAGCGCCTGGGGCCAAACCGGGGAGACGCGCCGGGCGCGCCCTTGCCGCCGGTGATCGGTTTCTATCGCAATATGCCCGGCTACGTGATCCAGGGCTTCGAATTGGAAGGGCGTTATCAGGCCGGAGGCTGGTTCGGCAGCCTGTCTCTGTCATCCACCAAGGGCGAGCGCAACCATAGCCTGATGGACCCATGGGGCAAGGACGAGCCCATCACCAATATTCCGCCGCGCAAGGCGGTGGCCAATCTCGGCTATCGCTGGAACAAGATCGGCCTGTCCCTGAGCGGGCAGGGCAAGTTCGTGCGCAAGCAGGACCGTGTCTTGGTCGACTCGCCCTACGCCTATCCGGCGCAGCACGGCTATTCGCTGTTCGGCCTGTCTCTGGGCTGGCAGCCCAAGGGCAGTCTCAAGGGCTTTGAGGCGCGCTTGGCGGTGGACAATCTGTTCAATGTCCAATACGAGCCCTATCTGACCGAGGGCGCCGAGGGCATGGGGCGCGCGATCCGCACCAGCGTGTCCTGGCGTTTCTAAATGCCGGGAAACAGCTTGAGTCCGATTTAAGACCAGGAGGGGCCGCGCGCCCCTCCTTGCGTTACAATGGCGCTCCGAATCCCTAGCAAAGGAGCGTCTTCGTGTTTACCGGTATCGTCCAAGGGGTGGCGGAAGTGATCGCCATCACGGAGAAGCAGGACTTCCGCACTCATACGCTGCGCTTGCCCGACGCGCTGTTGCCCGGTCTGGAACTGGGCGCCTCGGTGGCCCACAACGGCTGCTGCCTTACCGTCACCGCCATCAACGGCGATCAAGTTTCCTTCGACCTGATGCGCGAAACCCTGCGCGTCACCAATCTTGGCCTGCTGCAAGCGGGCGATCTGGTCAATATCGAGCGCGCCGCGCGTTTCGGCGATGAAATCGGCGGCCACGCGATGTCCGGCCATATCTTGTGCCTGGCCAAGGTGTCCCGAGTGATCGATCTGCCCAATAATCGCACCGTTTGGTTCGAATTGCCGGCGGAACACATCAAATACGTGTTCGCCAAGGGCTATATCGGTATTGACGGCATCAGCCTGACCATAGGCGAGGTGACGGACAACCGTTTCTGCGTGCATCTGATTCCGGAAACTCTGGAGCGCACCATCATCAAGTCGCGCAAAGTGGGCGATCTGATCAATATCGAAGTGGATCCGCAAACCCAGGCCATCGTGGAAACGGTGGAACGGGTGCTGGCCCAGCGCGGAGCCGCTGAGTGAACAGAGCCGGCCGGCGCGTGCTGGCCTCCTGGAGCGGCGGCAAGGATTCTTGCCTGGCCTTGTGGCGCGCGGTGAGCGCCGGCGCCAGCCCGCAGGCCTTGCTGACCATGATGGACGAGGGTGGCCGGCGCTCGCGCTCGCATGGGGTGCGTCCGGAAGTGCTGGCGCTGCAAGCCGCGGCGCTGGGCCTGCCCTTGCGGGTGGGCCGCGCGAGCTGGGACGGTTATGAGGCCGAGTTTATCGCCCGGCTGGAAGAGGCGCGCGCCGACGGCTGCGAGGCCGCGGTGTTCGGCGACATCGATCTGGACGCCCATCGCGAGTGGGAGGAGAAGGTTTGCGCCGCCGCCGGCCTGCAAGCTTGGCTGCCGTTGTGGCAGCAGCCGCGCGCCGAGCTGGTGCGCGAATTCATCGACGCGGGCTTTCGCGCCCGCATCGTGGTGGTGAACACCCGGCTGGCGAGCGAAGAGTGGCTGGGTCGCGAGTTGAGCCGCGAGGTGGTGGACCGGATGTTGGCGGAAGGTTTGGACCCTTGCGCCGAGGCCGGCGAGTTTCACACATTGGCGACGGACGGGCCCTTGTTCGCGCGGCCCTTGCGTTTGCGCGACGGCGACATCCATCGCCATGGAGATTATGTCAGCCTGGACCTGTTGCCCGGCTGAGAAACTGTTCAAAGTCTGTTGCGCTTCGCGAGGGCGCGGCACGGCGAGTTAGCGCTGCAGAATGCCGATGCGCCGTATACGCTCTTCAGTTGTTTTCGCCTTGGCCCGCGAGACTTTGAACAGGTACTGATAATGAATTCGGGCGGGCGGCGGCCCGCGCCAAAAACAAGTGCTTACGAAGGAAGACGGTATGACTATTTCCCCGATTCAGGACGTTATCGCCGACATCAAGGCCGGCAAGATGGTGGTGCTGGTGGACGCCGAAGACCGTGAGAACGAAGGCGATCTGGTGATGGCGGCGGAGTTCGTCACCCCGGAGGCGATCAACTTCATGGCCAAGCACGGCCGCGGGCTGATCTGTCTGACCTTGACCGAGGAGCGTTGCCAGCAATTGAACCTGCCGCTGATGGTCAGCAATAACGGCACTCCGTACAGCACCAACTTCACCGTGTCCATCGAAGCTGCCGAAGGCGTGACCACCGGCATTTCCGCCGCGGACCGCGCTCGCACCGTGCAGGCCGCGGTGGCGCGGCTGGCCAAGCCGGCGGACCTGGTGCAGCCGGGCCACATCTTCCCGCTGAAGGCGCAAAAAGGCGGCGTGCTGATCCGCGCCGGCCACACCGAGGCCGGTTGCGATCTGGCGATGCTGGCCGGCCTGGAGCCGGCCGGCGTGATCTGCGAAATCATGAACGACGACGGCACCATGGCGCGCTTGCCGGAACTGGTGGAGTTCGCCGGCGAGCACGGTTTGAAGGTGGGCACCATCGCCGACCTGATCCAGTACCGCAGCCGCACCGAATCGCTGGTGGAAAAAGTGGGCCAGCGGCCGGTGGATACGCCGTTCGGCGCATTCGAGCTGCACGTGTTCCGCGACATCACCACCCGCGCCACCCATCTGGCCCTGGTCAAGGGCGAGATCCAGTCGCAGCGCGAAACTCTGGTGCGCGTGCACGAGCCCTTGTCGGTGATCGACGTGCTGGCGCCCTTGTGCAGCCAGCACTCCTGGACTGTGCCCAATGCCTTGGAAATGATCGAGGAGGCCGGTCACGGCGTGGTGGTGCTCTTGTATCGCGACGAAACCGGCGAGGCGCTGGCGCAGCGCGCGCTGGGCCAGGAGCAGCAGAAGCAGCGTTGGGACAGCAAGACCTTCGGCATCGGCGCGCAAATGCTCAAGGCGCTGGGCGTGGGCAAGATGAAGCTGATGACCGCTCCGGTCAGCCTGCCGTCTATGACCGGCTTCGACCTGGAAGTGACCGGCTTTTGCCAGCCGAGCGCCTTCCACGTGGATGAAGAATGAGCGGCTGCGCAATGGCTAAGGCCCGGGGATTGAGGTAGAATCTCCGGTTTTCCGTAGTGATTCCGCCGCGAGGAACAAGATGCTTCAAGCTATCCAGCGTATAGAACCCGATCTGACGGGCAAGGGCCTGAAAATCGGCGTTGTGATGTCGCGTTTCAACACCCCGGTTTGCGAAGGCTTGCGCGACGCCTGCTTGGGCGAGCTGGCCCGGCTGGGCGTGGCCGCCGAGGACGTGACCCTGGCCACGGTGCCGGGCGCGCTGGAAGCGCCGCTGGTGTTGCAGACCATGGCCAAGAGCGGCCGCTTCGACGCGCTGGTGGCGCTGGGAGCGGTGATCCGCGGCGAAACCTACCATTTCGAACTGGTGTCGAACGAATCCGGCGCGGGCGTGACCCGCGTCGGCCTGGACTTCGACATCCCGATCGCCAACGCGATTCTGACCACCGAAACCGACGAGCAGGCCGAAGTGCGCATGGAAGTCAAAGGCCGCGAGGCCGCTGCCGTGGCGGTGGAGATGGCGAATCTGCGCAAGCGCATCCAGCGCGGCTGATCGGCTCCCGCCAAGATACCGGAGCCGGGCGTGCCCGGCTCACCGCTCTTTACAAGGAACCTCTATGAAAACCGCTCGCCGCCGCGCCCGCGAATTTGCCATCCAAGGCATTTACGAATGGGAGCTGAACCCGGATCGTCCGGCCTCCCTGATCGAAAAGCATCTGCGCGAGAATGAATACTTCGCCAAGGCCGATGAAGCCCTGTTCCGCGAAATCCTGTACGGCGTGCTGAAAGACGTGGGCGCGCTGTCCAAGCAGATCGGCCACTATTACGAACGCGCCGAAGACGAAGTCAGCCCGGTGGAACGCGCCGTGCTGTTGATGGCCGCGCTGGAACTGACCCAGCATCCGGAAACCCCGTATCCGGTGATCATCAACGAAGCCATTGAAATCACCAAGACCTTCGGCGGCACCGACGGTCATAAGTTCGTCAACGGCGTGCTGGACAAGCTGGCCGCCGAAGTGCGCGCCGACGAAGTGGCGTCGCAGAAGGCGCGTCGTCAGAACTAAGGCCTTGTCGCCGGCGCCGTCAGACCAGAACACACCCGCTGCCGCGGGTGTTTTCATATCGGCCGGGCAGAAAGATCGTGATGAATGAATTTGAATTGATCCGCCGTTATTTCACGCGGCCGGCCGGCGGCGCGGTCCTGGGCGTCGGCGACGACGCCGCCATCCTGCGGCCGACGCCGGGCTGCGATCTGCATGTCTCAGTGGACATGCTGGTGGAAGGGCGGCATTTTTTCGCCGACGTCGCGCCGGAGGCCTTGGGCCATAAGACGCTGGCGGTGAACTTGTCCGATATGGCGGCAATGGGCGCCGCGCCGCGCTGGGTGGTGCTGTCGCTGGCCTTGCCGGCGATGGACGAGGCCTGGGCCGCCGGGTTTTCCCAAGGATTCTTCGCATTGGCGGAGCGTTACGGCGTTGACGTGATAGGCGGCGACACCACGCGCGGCCCCTTGACGCTGTCGGTGACCGTGGGCGGGGAGACGCCGGGCGGTCAGGCGCTGCGCCGCGCCGCCGCCCGCGCGGGCGACGATGTCTGGGTCAGCGGCGAGCTGGGTCTGGGCGCGATGGCGGTGCGCAGCCGGCTGGGCAAGCTCGCGCCCTTGCCGGACGGTTTGCGCGAGGCGGCCTGGCGCAAGCTGGAATACCCGGAGCCGCGCATTGCCCTGGGGCGGGCTTTGCTGCCCTTGGCGCACGCCGCCGCCGACGTGTCCGACGGCCTGCTGTCGGATCTCGGCCATATCGCCGCCGCCTCCCAGATGGGCGCGGAAGTCTGGGCCGAGGCCTTGCCGTCCCACCCGCTGGCGGAGGCCGCGCGCGGGCAATGGCTGGATTGCCTGGCCGCGGGCGGCGACGATTACGAACTGGTATTCACCGCGCCGGCCGAGCGCCGGGCGCAGATCGAGGCCTGCGCCGCGACGGCGGGCTGCCGTCTCAGCCGCATCGGCCGCATCGTTGCCGGCCAGGGCGTCAGCCTGCTGGACGGCGAGGGCAACATCATTCAACTGGAAAGCACCGGCTATGACCATTTCAAATGAGACCGAAACCCTGAAACTGCAGCCGGACTGGCGCTTCGTCCTGAGTCATCCTGCCCATTTCCTGGCCTTCGGCTTCGGCAGCGGCCTGGCGCGCAAGGCGCCCGGCACCTGGGGCACGGTGGCCGCCTATCCCTTGTTCTTTGTGTTGAACGCGCTGGGAGTGCAGGGACTGGCGCTGGCGGCGCTGTGCCTGCCGCTGTTCATCGCCGGGATCTGGATCTGTGGCTACAGCGGCCGGGCGCTGGGCGTGCACGATTACGGCGGCATCGTCTGGGACGAGATCGTCGCCATGTTGCTGGTGCTGGCCTTCGCGCCGGCCACGCCCTTGGCCTGGTTGCTGGCCTTTGTCTTGTTCCGCTTTTTCGACATTCTCAAGCCCTGGCCTATCCGCTGGCTGGACCGTCATGTGGGCGGCGGTTTCGGCGTGATGGTGGACGATTTGCTGGCGGCCTTGTTCGCGCTGGCGGTGCAGTGGGGCATTTGGCGTCTGCTGTAAGAACGGGTTCAAGGTCCGCTGCGTTCGCCGGGTGGGTCTGGCCGGTTTCAAGTCAAATGCGTACCATGCGGAACTTTTTGATGTCCTTGTTCTAAGGCGCCGCGGCGAAGCGGCCTGAGCGGGCGAGAATGGACTTGGGGGGGGTAGGCATGCGTTGGGATGGGAACCGGGAAAGCGATAATGTGGAAGACCGCCGCGGCGAAAGCGGCGGGGGCGGCGGCGGGGCGCTCGGCATCGGCTCGGTCTTGATCGGCCTGGTGGCCTGGCTGGTGTTCGACGTCAATCCGATAACGGTGATCAATCTGATCAGCGAGATGGAGCCGGCGGCCGAACAGCAGGCGCCGGCCAGGGTCAGCGCGCCGGACGACCGCGACGCCAAGTTCATCCGCGTGATGCTGGCGGACACCGAAGACGTGTGGCGGCCCTTGCTCCAGGCGCAAGGCGAGCGTTACCGGCCGCCCAAGCTGGTGATGTTCACCGGCGCGACGCCGACGGCTTGCGGCCGCGGCGACGCGGCCATCGGTCCCTTCTATTGCCCCGGCGACGAGAAAATCTACATCGATCTGTCTTTCTTCCAGACCCTGGGCCGAGAGTTGGGCGCGCCGGGCGAATTCGCCCAGGCGTATGTGATAGCGCATGAAGTCGGCCACCATGTTCAGCATCAGCTCGGCATTTCCGCCAAGGTGGACGAGGAAATGGCGCGCAGCAGCGAGAGTCGGGCCAATGCCTTGTCGGTGCGGCAGGAGCTGCAGGCGGATTGCCTGGCCGGGGTATGGGGGCATCACGCCGATCAGGCGAGGAGGATTCTGGAGCCGGGCGATCTGGAAACGGCGCTGACCGCCGCGGCCAGGATAGGCGACGACGCCTTGCAGCGTTCGGCCGGCCGCGAAGTGGTGCCGGACTCCTTCACTCACGGCAGCGGCGAGCAAAGGGTACGCTGGTTCCGCCGCGGCTTCGACAGCGGCGACATGGCGCAGTGCGACACTTTCCGCGCGCGGCGGCTGTAACAGCGGCTCAGTGGGGAAATGAAAAATGGGGCCAACGGCCCCATTTTTCATGCTTGTCGCGGAGCTAGCGCACCACCACGGTGCAGGTGGTGCCGGCCACCAGCAGCTGTCCGGCCGGCAGCGCGTCCAGCTCGATGCGCACCGGCACCCGCTGCGCCAGCCGCACCCAGTTGAAAGTGGGATTGACGTCGGCCAGCAGTTCGCGGCCGGTGCCGGCGTCGCGGTCGGTGATGCCGCGGGCGATGCTGGCGACGCGGCCGCTCAAGGTCGGGCCGCCGCTGAGCAGGGTGATCTCCACCTTGGCGCCGGGTTTGAGCATCGGCAGCTTGGTTTCCTCGAAATAGCCTTCCACGCGATAGGAGTTGCGGTCTATCAGCGCCAGCTTGGGCGCGCCGACGGCGGCGAAGTCGCCGGCATGGACATTGAGATTGGTCACATAGCCGTCCACCGGGGCGCGCACCACGGTGCGTTCCAGATTGAGCCGGGCCAGATCGCGCGCCGCCAGCGCCGCCTGGTATTGGGAGCCGGCCGCGGCGGCGGCGAAGGCCGCGGTTTCGCGGTTTTCGGCGGACACCACGGCGCTGTCCAGGCCGTCGCGACGCGCCGCCTCCTTGCCGCGGCGGTTTTTCTCGGTGCGCTGCCCCTCCAGCGCGGCCTCGGCCTGGGTCAGCGCCGCCGCGTAGCGGCTGCGGTCGACGACGAAGAGCACGTCGCCCTTGCGCACCGGCTGGTTGTCTTTGACCGCCACCTGGGTCACCAGGCCGGCCACGTCGGCGGAGAGCGTGATCACGTCGGCGCGAACGCGGCCGTCGCGGGTCCACGGCGAGTGCATGTAGTGGTCCCACAGCGCCTTGCCCAGCCAGACGGCGAGCGCCAGCAGCAGCAAGGTGATCAGGTAGCGGATGAGAGTGTTGATTCGCATATTGATTATCCGGAAGGGTGTTCGGGGTGGGCCGGAGGCGTATTCAGTACAGCAGCAGAGCCAGGCCGCTGAACACGCAGATCAGCAGGCTGAGGCGGAACAAGGCCGGGTGCCAGACCCGGCGGTAAAGACCGGCCCGGCCCAGCAGCCAGTCCAGCCCTGCCTGGCACAGCAGGCTGAACAGGAACAGCGGCAGCAGGGTGGGGATCAGGATGCCGAATACGGCGATTTCACGAGTCATGCTCAGTTCCTTGCGCAGCGGTTGCGGCGGCTTCGGCCACGTCCAGCAATGAGGTGTGGATCAGGTGCAGATCGGTCAGCGCCTGCTGGATGCGCGCGGCGCGTTCGGGTTCCGCCAGCGCCAGATGGGCGCGCAGCGCCGGCCCGGCCGCGCGCATGGTGGCGATGGCCTGTTGCAGCCGTTCCGGCGACGGCGCGGCGAAATAGCGTTCCAGCTGCGCCACCGTGTGTTCCAGATCGGCGCGCAACTGCGGCGACGGCGATTCCGCGGTCAGCGCGCGCAGATTGATCACCGCCAGGCCCAGCTCCAGCAAGGTGATGGCCTGGGCGGTGATCGCCTGTTTCAGTTCGGCCTGGGCCGGGCTCAGCGTGTTCAGCAGATTGAGCAGGTCGCGGATGCGGTTCTCGTAGCGCTGCTTCAAGTGGGGCAGCTTGGCGTCGCAGGCGCGGCGCGCTTCCCGCCACAAGGCGGCGGCGATGTGGCGCGGCGAACCCATGGTGTGCTCGGGCAGCACCAGCTGGAAGAAGGCCGCCGCCAGCGCCAGCCCGAGGATGCGGGCGATGCCGTTGTTGAGAAAGGCCACGATGTCGTAATTCATCG
Source organism: Chromobacterium sp. S0633 (assembly GCF_024158805.1). Taxonomy (NCBI): domain Bacteria; kingdom Pseudomonadati; phylum Pseudomonadota; class Betaproteobacteria; order Neisseriales; family Chromobacteriaceae; genus Chromobacterium; species Chromobacterium sp. S0633. Next base: position 160,022 of record NZ_JAMZGH010000002.1, read on the forward strand.
GGTTTTGCGGGTTGACGGCGCTGGCCAGCACGATGGTCATGCCGGCGCCGACGCCGGCGTATTTGGGCAGGCATTTCAGATAGCTGCCCAGCGCCAGGAAGGGCAGCAGGCCCAGCATCAGTATCGGGAAGCCGTTGCCCTCGCTCAGCAGCCAGAACAGGCTGACATAGGCCAGCGGCGTGCCCAGCGCGAAGCCGGTCAGGAATTGTTTGACCATCAGCACCGGCCGCGGCGAGGAGGCGGCGAGACCGCAGAGCACGGTGGCCAGCAGCACCGCCTCCAGCGCGCTGGGCCAGGCCAGCCAATACCAGGCGACGGACAGGGTGCCCAGGGTCAGCGCCGCGCGCACGCCGCCGGCGACGGCCACCGGCAGCGGCGTGCCCGGCACATAGGCGGCCAGCGCGTCGATCTGCTGCGGCGTTTTGCTGGCGAAGCCGTGGTAGACGCCGACGAAGGCGTGCATTTCCTCGATGAAGCGGCTCAGCAGCTCGGTGGCGGTGTCGAAGTCTATCCGCCAGTGCTCGGCCCGCTCGCCGCCCGGCAGCAAGGCGCGGGCGGCGTCTATGCGGCGCGGCCAGCCGGCGCGGAGCCGGCCCAGCTGCGCCTCGGTGTCCCGGGCTTCCGCGGCGTTGCGCGCCGGGCCGTCGACGCCGCTGAGCACGGCGGCCACCTCGGAGAACAACGGCAGCAGCAGGCCGGGCAGCGGGGAGTCCGCGTCGCGGCGCAGCCGTTCCATTTGCCGGTGCAGGGTGTGGAAGGTGGTCAGCGCGGCCATGAAGGTGGCGTTGAAGGCGTGCAGCTGATTGCTGCGCGAACGCACGTGTCCGGCTTCGAAAAAGGCGGTGGCGCGGCCGGCCTCCAGCGCGGCGATGTCGGCGGCGAACTTGAGCTGGGCCTGCTCCAGATCGCTGGCGTGCAGCTTCTGCGCCAGCGCGTCCTGGCACAGCAGGATGAAGCGCAGATAGCGGCCGCGCACATTGCTGACCACCAGCTCCGCCTGGTAGCGCGGAAACACGATGTCGTAGACCACCGCGCTGCAGATCAGGCCCAGCGAGATTTCCGAGACCCGGGTCACCGCCAGGTCGAACACCGTCAGCGGGCGGCCGATGGCCGGCAGCGCGATGATGCAGGCGGTGTAGCCGGCCAGCACGAAACCGTAGGAGCGCGAGTTGCGGTACAAGGTGGCGCAGCCGGCGCACAGGCCTATCCAGAGCGACAGCGCCGCCAGCAGCAAGACCGGCTGCGAGGCCAGCATGCCGACCAGGATCAAGGCCGCCGCGCAGCCGGCCAGCGTGCCCAGGAGCCGGTAAAAGCCTTTTTCCAGCACCAGGCCGCTTTGCGGCGAACCGACGATGAGCACGGTGATCAGCGCGGTGCCCGGCGAATCGAAGCCCAGGCGGAAGGCCAGCCACAGCGCGGCGAAGCAGGCCAGCAGCGTCTTGAGGATGAAGATCCAGCGCTCGCCCTCCTGCCGCAGCCAGTCCTGTCCGGCGCCGCGCAGCGCCCGGCCCAGCCAGCGGCGCCGGGCGGCGAGGCTAGTCGTGCTCATCGTTGGGCGCCGCCTGGTTCAAATTGCTGAGCTGGCGCAGGTAGAACTGTTCCTGCTGCTGCATTTCCTCGGCGCTGAAGCCGGCGAAGGTATTGCCCAGATTGCCCCAGACATCGGGCAGCAGCTTGCGGATGCGTTCGCGGCCGGCGTCGCTGAGGGTGACGGCGACCGCGCGGCGATCGTCGCTGAGGCCGCCGCGACGGATCAGGCCCTGCTTTTCCAGGTCGTTGCAGATGCGGGTCATATTGGCCGGTTTTTGCGAGCAGGTTTCCGCCAGAGAGCCGGGCGTCGTCGTCTCTTGCTCGGAGCCGTAGAGCACCGCCAGCACCAGATAGCTGCTCTCGGTCAGCCCGTGTTTGCGCAGGGCGGCGTTGGTCAGGTCCTGCAGGCGTTTTTGCACATGGTAGTTCAGCCGCGTCAAGGTCAGCAGCGCCAGCGGAAATTCCGGAATTCTGGTCTTGACGCGGAGCAGGCGTTTGCGGGTTTCTTCGAAGTGGCTCATGGGTTTTCTCCGCCGACGATGGGATTGGGGGATTCGACGCCGCCGCCCAGCGCGGCCATCAGCGCGGCGTAGCTGTCCAGGCGCTGGGCTTGGGCCTGAGCGCGCTTTTGCCGGGCGGACAGCTCGTTCAGCCGCAGCTGGCGCACCGCGCTCTGATCGCTGAGGCCGGCGCGGTAAGCCTGTTCGGCCAGCGCCCGTTCGCGGCTGGCGGCGTCCAGCGCCTGTTCGGCCTGCCGGCTTTGCTGGTCCGCGGAGCGGGCGCGGACGATGGCGCTGGCGGTTTCGCTCAGGGCGTTGATCAAGGCGGCGTTGTAGCTTTCCACCGCCTGATCGTAGGCGGCGGTTTGGGCGCGCAGCTGGCCGCGCAGGCGGCCGCCTTCGAATATCGGCAGGCTGATCGCCGGGGCGAAGCCGCGCAGAGCGGCGGCCGGGGACAGCAAGTCGGCGAAGCCTATCGCCTGATAGCCGGCGAAGGCGCTGAGATTGATATTGGGATAGAAGGCGGCGCGGGCGACCTTGATGCGCGCGGCCTCGGCCTCCACCCGCCAGCGTTGCGCGCTCAGGTCCGGCCGCCGGCCCAGCAATTGGGCCGGCACCGCGGCGAGCGGGTCCAGCGCCTGGTCCAGACGCAGCGCGGGGCGCGTCGGCCGGTTTCCGGCGTCGGGCGCTTGCCCGCTGAGCGCGGCCAGCTGATTGCCCAGGGTGGCGATGCGTTCGTCGATTTGAGCCAGCTGGACGCGGCCGGCCGGCAGCCTGCCGCGCTGCTGTTCCACCTCCGGCTGGGCGGCCAGCCCGGCGGCCTTGCGGCGCAGGCTGAGGTCCAGCAGCGCCTGCTGCTGTTCCAGTTCCGCCGCCGCCAGATCTCGCTGCTGATATTGCTCGGCCAGCTGCAGATAGCCGCGGATGATGGCGCTCTCCAGGTTCAGCGCGCTTAGCCGGGCGTCGGCCGCGGCCATCTGGGCGTCGCTCAGCGAGGCGGACAGCGCCTGGCGTTCGCGCCCCCAGGCGTCCAGATCGTAGCTGAGGTTGACGGCGGCGCGGGTCTGCCAGTCGTAGTTGCCGTGACCCGCCGGCGCCACCAGGTTTTTCTCCGCGTGCAGCTGCCGGGTGCTTTGCCATTGCGCGTTGATTTGCGGCTGGGAGGCGGCGGCGCTGACCTCGCTCAGTGCCTGAGCCTGGCGCAGCCGCGCCTCGGCCCCGCGCAGGCCGGGGTTGTCCTGCAAGGCCTGGTGGATCAGCCGCTCCAGCTGGGGATCCCGCCATTGCCGCCACCAGGCCGCCGCGGGCATGCCGGCCCAGGGTGCGTTCACGGCGGGCGGCGTTTTGAGCTGGGACTGCGGTTTGACGGCGTCCATTTGGGCGCAGGCGCTGAGCAGGAGCGCGCCGGCAAGGGCGAGGGTGGCGGAAAACGGCTTCATCTGTCTATCCATGTTTTACATCTGTGTATATTTTATTTGTAGATATTACATTTGTAAAATATAAAATCGATGCGGTATCGCGAAGCGGCCAAGTCATGCGCCTGGCCGGGCCGCTTGCGACTGACGCAAATCAAGCATATGTCATTAATCATGGTCAGCTGATTAATGACGGGTGTATTATTTGGGTTTGCTTAATAAAACCAGCGAATAAACCGGACCGCCGCGGCATGCCTGCGACCCGGTTTGCCGCCTCGTCAGCGATTTTTGGAGACATCATGCAAGCGGGCCTTTCCTTGAAGCAGCGTTTGTTGTTATTGATTTTTAGCGTGATCGCGTTGACTTGTCTGCTGGGCGGCCTGGTGCTGCGCAGCATGCATCAGCAAATGATGGCGGACCGGCAGGATCTGATCCGCGGCCAGGTGGAGAACGCCTTGAGCCTGGTGGCCAATTACGAGGAGCGGGCGGCGGCCGGCGCCATGCCGGAGGCGGAGGCGCAGCGCCAGGCGCTGCTGGCGCTGACCCGGCTGCGTTTCGCCGGCAAGGAGTATTTTTTCACCCTGGACAAGGGGCTGGTCTGGCTGGCGCACGGGGTCAACCCCAAGCTGGTGGGCAAGGACATGCACGCGGTCAAGGATTCCAGCGGCAGCAGCCTGGGCGACAAGTTCGACCAGACCCTGAGGCAGGGGCAGGGCAAGGGCTTCGCGGAATTCGTCTGGGACAAGCCCGGCTCGGCGGAGCCCCAGCCCAAGCTGGCGTATTTGCAGTCCAGCCCGCGCTGGGGCTGGGTGGTGGGCACCGGCCTGTATATGGACGACGTCTGGGCGGCCTTGCGCGTGCAATTGCTGGGCGTGGCGGTCCAGGTGCTGCTGATCGCCGCGGTGTGCGGCGGCCTGGGCTGGTGGCTGTTCCGCAGCGTGATGCGGCAATTGGGCGCGGAGCCGGCGCAGACCGCGGCCGTGGTGCGGGAAATCGCCGGCGGGCGGCTGGATGTGCCGGTGCCGGTGCGGGCGGGCGACGCGGACAGCCTGATGGCCAATATCGCCCATATGCAGCAGGCTTTGCGGCAGATGGTGGCCGACATCGTGGCCAGCGCCGGCGAACTGGGGCGGCTGAGCGAGGAGGTGGTGACCGGCGCGCAGGCGGTGGCGGACAACTCCCAGCAGCAAAGCGAGAGCGCCACTTCGATGGCGGCGTCGATCGAAGAGCTGACGGTGAGCATCAACCACATCTCCCAATACGCGCAGGACGCGCGCCAGGTGTCGCAGCAGTCCGGCAGTTTGTCGGACGAGGGCGGCGAAGTGATCGCCAAGGCCGTGGCGGAGATGAAGGGCATCAGCGAGACGGTGGACCTCACCGCCGGGGCGATCTCGGCGCTGGCGGACAAGACCGCCACCATCTCCAGCATCATGCAGGTGATCAAGGACATTGCCGATCAGACCAATCTCCTGGCGCTGAACGCGGCGATCGAGGCGGCGCGCGCCGGCGAAACCGGCCGCGGTTTCGCGGTGGTGGCGGACGAGGTGCGCAAACTGTCCGAACGCACCGCGCAGGCCACCGAGGAGATCGCCGGCATGATAGACGAGATCCAGCTCAGCTCCGATCAGTCGCGCGCCAATATGAGCCAGACCGTGGAGCGGGTGCGCGCCGGGCTGGCGCTGGCCGAGCAGGGCGGGGAGATGATTCAGCAAATCCGCGGCAGCGCCGGCCAGGTGGTGCAAGTGGTGCGCGATATCTCCCACGCGCTGCAGGAGCAAGGCGTGGCCAGCCAGGACATCGCCCGCCACGTGGAGCAGATCGCCCAGGTGGCCGCCGGCAACGCCGCCGCCGCCACCCAGGCGTCCAGCGGCATTCAGAGCATGGACGAGGTGACCGGCGGCCTGCGGCAGACGGTGGCCGGATTCCAGGTGTAGCGCGGTAGACGGCGCGCGGCAGGCCGGCGAACAGATTCTTACGGGAAGTTTGCGACTTGGCGATAGGGTTAAGAGCGGTTTGCCGCTACAATACCGCCTCGTTGAATAGACACCAACCCGTACTGGAATTCAAGATGTTGCGCATTACCGAATTGAAACTGCCGCTGGAACACGCCCCGGAAGAACTGAACGCCGCGATCGCGGCTTATCTGGGCGTGCCGGAGCAGGACATCCGCCAGGTCGTCGTCTTCAAGCGCAGCTACGACGCGCGCAAGGGCATGATGAACCTGGCCTACATCGTCGACATCGACGTGGCCAACGAGGCCCGTCTGCTGGCCCGCTTCAAGGCCGACAAGCACGTGATGCCGACGCCGGACACCCAATATCACTATGTGGGGCAGGCGCCGGAAAACCTGGAGCGCCGCCCGGTGGTGGTGGGGTTCGGCCCCTGTGGCATCTTCGCCGCGCTGCTGCTGGCGCAGATGGGCTTCAAGCCCATCGTGCTGGAGCGCGGCAAGAAGGTGCGCGAGCGCACCAAGGACACCTGGGGCCTGTGGCGCAACAAGGTCTTGAACCCCGAGTCCAATGTGCAATTCGGCGAAGGCGGCGCCGGCACCTTCTCCGACGGCAAACTGTACAGCCAGATCAAGGACCCGCGTCATCTGGGCCGCAAGGTGCTGACCGAGTTCGTCAAAGCCGGCGCGCCGGAGGAAATCCTCTACGTGGCCAAGCCGCATATCGGCACCTTCCGCCTGGTGAGCATGGTGGAAAAAATGCGCGCCGAGATCGAGGAGCTGGGCGGCGAAATCCGCTTCCAGCAGCGCGTCGCCGACATTCATCTGGAAGACGGTCCGGACGGGCGCAAAGTGGCGCGCGGCCTGACCTTGGCCAGCGGCGAGCAGATCCGCGCCGATCACATCGTGCTGGCCCTGGGCCACAGCGCGCGCGACAGTTTCGAGATGCTGCACGGCCACGGCGTGTATATGGAAGCCAAGCCGTTCTCGGTGGGCTTCCGCATCGAACACCCGCAGACGCTGATCGACAAGGCGCGCTGGGGCAAATACGCCGGCCACCCGCTCTTGGGCGCGGCGGATTACAAGCTGGTGCACCACGCCGGCAACGGCCGGGCGGTGTACAGCTTCTGCATGTGCCCGGGCGGCCAGGTGGTGGCCGCCACCTCGGAAGAGGGCCGCGTGGTGACCAACGGCATGAGCCAATACTCGCGCGCCGAGCGCAACGCCAATTCCGGCCTGGTGGTCAGCATCGGTCCGGACGATTATCCGGGCGATCCGCTGGCCGGCATCGCCTTCCAGCGCGAGCTGGAAAGCCGCGCCTATGTGCTGGGCGGCGGCACTTACGAAGCGCCGGCGCAGCTGGTGGGCGATTTCCTGGCCGGCAAGCCGTCCACCCAGGTGGGCTCGGTGCCGCCGTCCTATCAACCCGGCGTGCACTGGACTGATCTGGCCGCGGCCTTGCCGGATTATTGCATCGCGGCGATGCGCGAGGCGCTGCCGGAGTTCGGCAAGAAAATCCGCGGTTACGATATGCACGACGCGGTGCTGACCGGGGTGGAAACCCGCACCAGCTCGCCGCTGCGCATCACCCGCGGCGAGGATTGCCAGAGCTTGAACGTGCGCGGCCTGTACCCGGCCGGCGAGGGCGCCGGCTACGCCGGGGGGATTCTGTCCGCCGGGGTGGACGGCATCAAGGTGGCGGAGGCGGTGGCGCAGGCCATCGCGGCGGAGCGCCGTTAAGGAAGGCGTTTAGGGATCATTGCCGCAGTGTCTTGAATCCGCCGCTTGGCTGAGGACGCGCTGAAACGGCCCGCAATCGCGGGCCGTTGTCTTTGGCGCTAGGGGTTTTCCGCCGCATGGCCTTTCACGCCGCCGGCCGGGCGCTCGCGCCCGCCTGGGCGCAAAGCTTTGGGGATGGACAACAAGGGCGGCGCGCCCTCCGGCCGGCGGCGTTCCAGCAGCAGCCACAGGCCGATCGCCGCCATCAAGGGCAGATGCCCTGGCCCCGCGAGCAAAGGCGGCAACATCCAGGCCCAGCAGGCGCCCGCGCACCAGACGCCGGCGGCGAGGCCGGCGCGCAGCGCCGACAGCGCGGCCGGCCAGCCGAACGGCGACAGCCTGGGCTGGCGGTGGCAGGCTTGCAGGCAGCGCAGCCGCTGCGGCGCCGCCTGCCAGAGCCCCGCGACGCCGCAGGCGACGACGAAGGCCTGCCACGGCGTGGCGCTGAAGGTCAGCAGCGCCAGGCCGAGCAGGTGCAGCAGCAGGCCGGCGACGAGCCAGGGCAGTAGATAGCCGCAGCAGAACATGGCCAGCGCCAGCGGGCGCTTGCGCGCCAGGCTGCGCAGCCACAGTTGCCGCAGCGGGTCGGCCAGCAGCGGCGCCATCATCGCCAGCAGCATCAACAGCCAGGACGGCAGCCATTGCGCCGGCGGGTTCAGCCACAGCGCGCCGGTCAGCGCGTCCCAGCCGCCGCCGGGACGCTCCAGAACCCAGGCGCCGCAATAACCCGGCGCGGTCAGCCGCCGCTCCAGGGCGATCAGGCCGAGCCAGCCCAAGAGGCTGGCGCAGCGCAGCGGCCAGGGCGTGTCCCGCAGCGCGGCGATCAGGGTCTTGACCGGCATGGACGCTTACTGGCCGTGGCGGTAGACGCTGATGCGGCCTATCGTCACCTCGTCGTCGTCCTCGATGTCGGACACCGGCACCAATTGCACCCCCATCGGCGCCGTGTCCAGCGTCTGGCTTTGACACATGCGGTCCACGATGTCGGTGATCTCCAGCGTCTGGCTGACGCCGTTGCCGCCGTGCTCGGCCAGCGAGGCCTTGCGCGCGCCGAACAGCGCGATGGTGCCGGCCAGGTTCTGCGGGTGTTGCGCCGGGTCGGCGCCCTGGGGCAGGCCGACGTAGACGTTGAACGTGCCGCCGTCCACTTTGCAGCGGATGTTCTCCAGGCTGAGAAAGACGCGGTCCGGCTCTTGCGGCGCGGTGTCTGGCTGGGCCTTGAACTGGCGGGCGGCGGCCTGGCTGGCCTGGAAGCTGCTCAGCACCTTGTTCTTGGCGTCGTCGTCCAGCTGCATCTGCGCGTGGACGGTGTTGTTGCCCAGTTTGATCGCCGCGGCGTTGGCGCCCAGCAGTTCGGTTTTCGGATTGTTCGCCATGGTGTTTGCCGCCGCGGTGTCGGGATGGATGGCCGCCAGCGTCTGCATGCGCTGCGCGACACGGCTGGCGCCGCCGAGAGGGTCCGATACGTCCTGGTAGACGTAGTTCAGGTTCGGCGCCTGGGTGTTGAGCATGTCCTTGGCGACAAAGGTGTAGCCGCTGCCGTTGGGGCGCGGCATCGCGAACTTGCGGTTGACCGGGCCTTCCAGCCAATTGTCGTTGCTGGGGTTTTTGTGGCCGGGATTGCGATTGAGCCATACCTGCCACAGCCGGTCGATATTGGAGTGGTGGATCCAGAACACCGGGTCCAGGCCGGCGAGGTCCGGGTCCGACATCAGGCCGTTGCGGCCGCCGATATTGGTGTGCACCGGATTGTGCGGCAGGTTTTCCAGCCCGCCGCTATTGCCGCCGCCGTGCCAGAACGGCGTTTGCGGCCCGCCGTAGCCCGGCGGAATGCCGTTGGCGGTGCCGATGAACTGCGCGTCCTTCAAGGCGGTGAGCTGCACGGTTTCCGGGCGCAGCGTGATGTGATTGGGCTGGTTGTTCCAGCCGTAGCGTTGGGCCAGCCACAAGGGATTGGCGCCGCCGTCCGGCAAGGTCTTGGACTGGAAACAGGTGGGCAGGTCGCGCGCCTTGGCGTTGGCGCCGTCGCTGTAGTTCCAATAGGGCAAGGCCCAGTCGGCGGGGCCGCCCAGCTTGACGATCTCCGCCAGCACAATGGCTTCGAAGGCCGCCAGATAGCCGCGGTGCCAGGGCATGAAATACCAGCTCTGGTGCTGGCATTGTCGCCAGTAGGTGTTCTGATCGGCGGCGCTGGGCAGCGCTTCGCCGGCTTGCAGATAACCGTGTTGTTGCCAGAGCTGGGAATCGAAGCCGTGGATGGCGGCCAGGTAACGCCAGCTGGTGGGGTCCTTGATCGGGCGTTTCTGCATTTCCCGCACCGCCCGCGCGTACCACAGCACGGTGGGGTCCCAGGGATTGCTCATTTTCAAGATGTCTTTGCGGACGCGAGCCATGTCGTTCTCCTCGATGCGAACGCCGTTCCGGCGCGGCCGAGGCGGGAGTGGCTAAGGCTGGCGGTGAGGCGGTGTATTCGGATTAGCAAACCGCAAAGCTTTCGAACTGTCCTAAAGAACAGTTTTTGCCTCGGGGCAATTACTTATTTGAAGCGCCGCTTGCAAGTGGCCGGGCTTTGGCGCGGCAAGGGCTTGAAAGCGCTCCGGTAGGAAGGCGCCAAGCTGGTATCCTTGACCGGTTTTGATTTGGATCGCAGACATGAAACGATGGCATTGCCTTTGGGGCGTCTGGCTGGCGCTGTGCTGGCTTCTGCCGGCGGCCTTGGCGGCGCCGGCCTACGGCCCCTTGTTCACCTTCAGCAAGCAGGGCCGCACCCATTATCTGTACGGCACCATGCATGTGGGCCGGCCGGGTTCCGACGCGCCGGACTGGGGCTTGAAACAGGCGCTGAGCGCCAGCGACGCGCTGGTGCTGGAATTGGACCCGACGGTGGAGGCGGCGGTGGCCGAGGTGACGGCGCTGGCCGGCGCCGCTGCGCCCAGGCAGTGGCGGCAGCTGGACGCCGCCAGCCGGGACTCCTTGTTGAGCCAGTTGGATCAGATGGGCGTGGCGCGCGAGCAGGCGCGCGGCCTGGCGCCCAGCCTGTGGCTGATGCAGCTGGCGCTGCGGGAATACCAGCGCATGGGGCAGCAGGCGCAGCACAGCCGCGAAGCGATGTTGCTGGAGATGGCGCGCGCGGCCAGGCGGCCGGTGCTGGCCCTGGAAACGGCCGGCCAGCAGAGCCGTTTATTGTTTGAGATGCCGGCGCCGGCGCTGCGCGAATGGGTGTGCCAGAGCGCCGAATGGCAGGGCGCGGAGGAGGCGGATCGTTATTACCGGGATTTGATTTCAGCTTGGGAGCGCGGCGATCTGGACGCCTTGCAGGCCTTGGTGGCGCTGCCCGGCTATCCGCGGCTCAGCGCCTGGACCCAGCATGAAATGCTGGACCGCCGCAATCTGGCGATGGCGCGCCGCATAGACGACTGGGCGGCCTCAAAGCGGCTGTTCGTGGCGGTGGGCGCGCTGCATCTGGCCGGCCCCCAGGGCTTGGTGCGCCAGCTGCGGCAGCGCGGCTACCAGCTGAGGCCGGCGCCGCGCGCGCCGCGCGCGCCGTGAGCGGGCTTTAGCTCGCGTCCTTGAGGTTCTTGGGTCCGAAAGCGCCCGGCAGCAGCACTTTCAGCGTGGTGTCTATCTGATCCTCGCCGTCGCAGATGGCGCGCACGCGCATGGACGGGCCGAATTCGTTCAGCACCTGGCGGCAGGCGCCGCAGGGCGGCGTAGGCGTGGCGGTGGGGGTGTAAATGCAGACCGCCAGGACATCCTGGATGCCGTGGTTGGCGCGCGCGGCGTAGATCGCGGTGCGCTCGGCGCAATTGGTCAGGCCGTAGGAGGCGTTTTCCACATTGCAGCCAATGTGGATCTTGCCGGCGCCGTCCAGAATGGCGGCGCCGACGGCGAACTTGCTGTAAGGGACATAAGCCTGGCGAGCCGCCAGGCGGGCGGCCATTTCCAACTCGGCCCATTGCTCGTTGTTGGGTGTGTTGCCGGTCATATTGCCTCCGTTGCGGTTGGCGTGGCATGTTGCGCCGCGCGCGGCCGGGCTGTCAATATCCCGCCGCGGCGCGCGCGTCCGGCTTCAGTACAGCAGAGGCGTCCGTTCCGGCGCAAGCCGCGCCGACTGGTCATTGGCGCAGGTGGTCCCGGCAATGCCGCGCCATCGCATCGGCCAGCGCCTGCGACAAGGCCGACTCCACCCGCCAGTGGTGCCAATACAGCGGAATGTCCAGATGCTGCTGCGGAAACAGATCGATCAGCCGGCCGGAGGCGATGTCGTCTTCCAGCATCAGTTCGGGCAGCAGGCTGTAGGCCAGGCCCTGGCGGGTGATTTCGACGAAGCCCTGCGGCGTGGGCACCGTCAGATAGGGGAAGCCGCCGTGATAGGACACGGTGTGCAGCAGAAATTCGCGATGCACGTCGTCCTTGCGGCTGTACAGAATGGTGGGCGCGGCGGCCAGCGCCGTTTCGGTGACGCCGTCCGGAAAGTAGCGGCGGGCGAAATCGCGGGTGGCGACGCATAGATAGCGCATATGGCCCAGGAACAGACTGTCGCCGCCCTGGATAGGCTGCGGCCGGGTGCTGACGCAGCCGACCACGTGGCCGGCGCGCATCAACTCATGGGTGTAATCCTGATCGTCCACCATGATGTCCAGCAGCACCGGCTGGCTGTCCAGCACCGGCTGCACCGCCTGCAAGAACCAGGTGGCCAGGCTGTCGGCGTTGACGGCGATGGCGAGGGTGGTGAACTCAGGCCGCGGCCCGCTGGGCAGCAGGGTGTTCATCAGCTGGTTTTCCATCAGGCTGATCTGGCGGAAGTATTGCAGCAGCTGGCGGCCGGCCTCGGTGGGTTCGGCCGGGATGGTGCGGGTCAGCACCGGCTGGCCCAGTTGTTCTTCCAGCTGGCGGATGCGTTGAGAAATGGCGGACTGGGTCAGGAACAGCTTTTTGGCCGCCTTGTCGAAGCCTCCGGTTTCGGCGACGGCCGATAAGGTTTCCAGTTGTTTCGGATCAAGCATGTTTTTACGTCCTTGCCGTGATAATTCCACGGTGTTTCTTGCCTTATCGCCGCCACCTATGGCATGTTGTGCTGCTTCGTCCGAACACGGACGGTGCAAAGGTTTGCCTGCACGCGGTGGCGGCATAAAAATAATTAGAGCGGCTGGCGGCGACGGTTCTGATCGGCTGGCGCCGGCGGCTCATGGCCAATGACAGGCATGTTGAAGATGCAAGCAGATAATAAGGCACTATTGGATGGCATGTGCCGTTTTATCGGAGTTCGGGCGGATCATATGGCGACGCTCAGCGCCCATGCTCCGTTGTTGTTGTCGCGCAAGGAGGCCTTGGGCAAGGAGTTCTACTGGTATGCGTTGAAATGCCCGGACACGCTGGCGCTGCTGAGCGAGCGCCTGCCGGGCGGCATCGATTCGCTGGTGGACGCCTTATTGCAGTATTGCGAGCGGATGCTGACCCGCCCGGTCAACGGACGCGCTGCCCGGCGCGTGGTGGAGCAAGGGCGTTTGATGCGCCAGCTGGGCGTGGGCCTGATGTGGGTGGTGGGCGCTTACGAGCGCTGCCAGGCGCATTTCCTGGCGCGCTTGACCGAGGCCGGGCTGGCCCTGGACGAGCTTGCCGCGCTGTCGCGGCTCTTGCGCAAGCGCATTCTGCTGGACCAGATGCTGCAATTGCACGGCCACCAGCAGTCCTTGCAGGAGGCGGTGGACAGCAAGCACCGCCATTTGCAGACCATGTCCGGCCTGTACGCCACTCTCAGCGGGGTCAGCATGGCCCTGGTGCGCTGCTCTGAGCGCCGCGAACTGTTCCAGGCGATTTGCGACGTCTGCGTCCGCGAGGGCGATTTCTCCCATGCCTGGGTGGGCCTCTTGGACGCCGACTCCCAGTGCGTGCGTCCGGCGGCGATGGCCGGCGTTCACGCCGAAGCCTTCATTCCCCGGCTGCAAGTCTCCGCGCTGTCCGAAAGCCTGCATGGCCGCGGCCCCAGCGGCCGGGCCATCCGCGGCCTGGCGGTCCAGGTGGTCAATGATTGCGGCGAAGACCCGTCGATGCAGCCGTGGATGCGGGTGCTCAACGCCAGGAATGTGCGCAGCGCGCTGGTGGCGCCGCTGACGCTGCGCGAGCAGGTGATCGGCACCTTGTCGCTTTACTCCGGCCAGCCGGGGTTTTTCGACGACACCAAGGTGGCGCTGGTGGACACCATGGCGCGGGAGATCAGCCGCGCGCTGGAGCGCCAGGACGCGCTGGAGCGCAGCCATCGCGCCGAATCCGAACTGGCCTTCCTGTCCTTCCACGATCCGCTGACCGGCCTGCCCAACCGGCACCTGATGAAGGAACACATCAACAAGCAGCTGCAGATCCGCCGCGCCAACGCGCGGCTGGCGGTGCTGGTGCTGTCCATCGAGGGCTTTCACGAAATCAACGCCCGCCTGGGCCACGAGGGCGGGGACGCGGTGCTGTGCGAGGTGGCCAACCGGCTGCGGCGCTGCATCTATCCCTATGGCTACGTCGGCCGGGTGGGCGCTTCGCGCTTTGTCGCCTGCAGCGACCGTCACGAGCAGCTGGACCAATTGGTGGACAGCCTGATGGGCAGTCTGCAGCAGCCGGTGGACTGCATGGGGGTGGTGATCCACACCCGTTGCAGCATGGGCATCGTGGTGGAGCCGGTGAACGGGCGCAGCGACGCCGCGGCGCTGCTGCGGCGCGGCGAGCTGGCGCTGAGCCGGGCCAAGGAAGCCGGCGGCGGCCACTGCCGTTACTACCATGTGACCATGGACGAAGAAATCCAGCACATGCACGCGGTGCGCAACGCCTTCGCCGTGGCCATCGCCCGCGATGAACTGGCGCTGTTCTACCAGCCCAAGATCAATCTGCGCGACAACCGCATCGAGGGCGTGGAAGCGCTGGTGCGCTGGCGCCGGGACGGCCGGTTGGAAATGCCGGGCGCCTTCTTCCCGGCGATAGAAAACACCGATCTGATGCGGGAGCTGGACTGGTGGGTGCTGCGCGAGGCCTTGCGCCAGTCCGGCGAATGGCTGGCGGACGGCCGCCATATTCCGGTCAGCGTCAATCTGTCCGCCATCACCTTGAAACACGAGGGCTTCGTGCCCGGCATCCAGGCCTTGTTGCAGGCCTACCCCTTGCCGGCCGGTTATCTGGAGCTGGAGGTGCTGGAGAGCGTGACCCAGCAGGAGGCGGAGCAGATCACCGCCAAGCTGGAGCATTGCCGCGACCTGGGCCTGTCCATCGCCTTGGACGATTTCGGCACCGGCGCGTCTTCGCTGGTGCATTTGCAGCAACTGCCCTTCGACACCATCAAGATCGATCAGCGCTTTGTCCGGCTGCTGCTGGATACGCCGGGCAACGAGGCCATCATCCGCAGCATGGTGTCCTTCGCCCATTACACCGGCCGCAAGCTGGTGGTGGAGGGCGTGGAGAGCCGGGCGATCTGGGACCGTCTGCTGGAGATAGGCTGCCTGGACGGGCAGGGCTACGAGATTTCGCCTCCGGTGGACCCCAAGCACTTGCCGGCGTGGATCGCGGACTGGGAGCGGCGGGTAAGTATTAATTCAGCTTATATATAATAATTTTTATTAGTTTTACTTTGATGCGTCGCTCCCTTAGTCTGTGTCCAAACTTTCCGGGAGCGGTACGTGTTCAACTTCAGCGTTTATCTGTCTGCCCTTGGGCTATCCATCGGGCAGATCGTCGGCATTGGGCCGCAGAATGCCTTCGTGCTGCGGCAGGGCATAGGCCGCAGCCACATCCTGCCCATCATCGTCATCTGCATCGTCGCCGACGTGTTTCTGATCGCCTGCGGGGTGATGGGGGTGGGCAAGCTGCTCAACGCCATTCCCGGCTTCATCGTCACCGTGACCTGGCTGGGCGCGGGCTTCATCCTGTGGCTGGGCTACAAGGCCTTCCGTTCCGCGCTGACGCCGGGCGCGATGTCGCTGGCCGGCGGCGTGGAGCGGGACCGCAAGCGCGCCATCCGCACCGTGCTGGCGGTGACCCTGCTCAATCCCTATACCTGGCTGGACACCGTGGTGTTGATCGGCGGCGTGTCCGCCATCTACGGCGAGAGCGCCGCGCCGTCCTTCCTCTTGGGCAGCCTCAGCGCCTCGGTGCTGTGGTTCGGCGGCATCGGCTGCTTCGCCGGCAAGCTGGCCCCCTTGTTCCAGCGGCCGCAAAGCTGGCGGGTGCTGGATTGCGTGATTGGTCTGGTGATGTTGTTCACCGCCTTCATGTTGTTGCGCAATTACGGTTTTGAAGGGATGGCCTGAGCAGCTGAGACGGCGTTTGACGCGCGTTTTTTTGAAAGTGACGGCTTGCTTTTGGGCAACCCGTCACTTTTTCATATGCGGTTTGTCGTGACAAGGTAATTTTTCACTGCGTAAATATTCATTTGGAATTGCAAAATAACTTTGTAAATACCAAATCATTTACCATAACTAAATCTCCGTTGTGAACAACATAAGGAGAGTTAGTCATGAAAGCTTTGATTCAAGCCAGTCTGATGGCGGTTTCCGTGTTGGGCGGTCTGTCTTCCCCGGTGGTGGCAGCCCCGGTGAACAACAGTTATCTCCAGTCCAGCGCCAATGAGATCCGCGGCTTCCTCGGCGGCTACGCGCGGCCGACGGTCTACGTCAACCAGTATGCCTGCCGCGAGCCTCAACTCAGCGCGATGGCGTGCGGTCCTTACACCATCAGCGTGGGCACCGGCTTCCTGCAGCAGCAGGAAAACAGCTATGGCAACTATGTGGCCAAGTTCATCCTGGCGCACGAATGGGGCCATTCCATCCAGTTCACCCATAACATCTACCGTCAGGCGCCGATGCAGGAGCTGCAGGCCGACTGCGTGGGCGGCACTTTCGCCAAGTACGCTGAAACCAATCTGCGTTATCCGAGCTTCATCGAGAACGCGGTGGCTTCGGCGCGCAACGCCGCCGATTACGGCGAGCACGGCACGCCGTCGCAGCGCGATTACTATTCGCGCTACGGCCACGCCAACGGCCTCAACGCTTGCCTGAACTCGATCTGATCGATAATGGGCAAGCGAGCGTGGGGGCTGGCCGGCGGGCTGGCCTTGCTGGGCTTGGCCTGGCTCAGCCTGCCTGAGCCGGTCCGCGCGCGGCTGGGTCTGAGCGAGCCGGCGCCGGAGGCTCCTGCGGCCTTTGTCGCCGCTCAGTCGGGGACTGCCGCGCCGGCCAAGGGCGCCGGTCCGGCGCGGGCTTACCAGGGCCTGAGCTTCGCGGTGGGCGACGGCCCGCCGCCGGCCGCGGCCCCGGCGGAGCCCTTGCCGGAGAGCAAGGCCGAACGCCAGCGCAAGCAGGCCTTGCGCCAGCTGGGCTATGCCATCGACGAGCGCTTCTACCGGATGTCCCTGGCCGACTTGCGCAAGCTGGCCGCCGCCGGCAATGTCCAGGCCCTGACCCATCTGGCCGAACGCTATTTGTTCGAGCTGGACGGCAAGCCGCAGCGGCCGGGCTTCGAGCCGGAGATGCGTTACCGCGAGGAGGCGCGCGCCGCCTTGCAGCAAGCGTATCGGCTGGGCAACCGGCATGCGGCGGCGATGATCTCCGAGAGCTATCTGCTGGAGCGGCAGCCCTTGGAGGCCGCGGCCTGGAATCTGGTGGCGCGGCGAGCCGGGGACGCGCTGAGCGCGGACTGGTTTCTGACCACCAAGGACTACCGGCAGTTGAACGCCGGGCAGAAAGCCGCGGCGGCGGAGCGGGCCGAGCAGATCTGGCGCGAACTGCATCCGGGCGCGGTTCAGTCCAAGGGCTAGCGGTCGCAAAAAACCGGCGACATCCGCAAGGGTGTCGCCGGTTTTCTCCTTAGAGCCTGTTCAAAGTCTCGCGAGCAATGGCGAGACAAGGCGAAAACAAGCGAAAAAGCGGAATGTACAAGTGGTACATGAGCATTTTGAGGATGTTTTCAACGCCGTATCGCCGAAGCACAGCAGACTATGAACAGGTTCCTAGCCGAAGCTTGGCGTTATCCACGCCCTTGTCCAACAATTCCGCTGGAGCGCAGCGGACTTTGACACGTTTTTACTGCGCGTCGGCGGCCAGGCCGGCCACCAGATCCTCGCGGGTGATCAGGAAGACGAAGCCGTCGCCGCTTTCGGTTTCCATCCACATGAAGGGCAGGGTGGGGAAGCACTCTTCCAGCATGTCGCGGTTGTGGCCGATTTCCACCAGCAGCACGCCCTTGTCGTTCAGGAAGTCCGGCGCGCGGCGCAGGATTTCGCGGGTGGCGTCCAGGCCGTCTTCGCCGGAGCCCAGCGCCAGTTCCGGTTCGTGCAGGTATTCCGGCGGCAAGGCGTCCACCGATTCGGCGTCGACATAGGGCGGGTTGGAGATGATCAGATCGTACTTGTCCTCGATGCCCTCGAACATATCGGTGTGGATGAGCTGCACGCGCTCGTCCAGGCCGTAGTTCTGCACATTGATGGCCGCCACTTCCAGCGCGTCCAGCGAGATGTCCACCGCGTCGATTTCCGCGTCCGGGTAGTGGTGAGCCAATTGAATCGCCAGGCAGCCGGAGCCGGTGCACAGATCCAGCGCGCGTTGGACCAGCTCCGGGTGTTCGATCCACGGCTGCAGCGGCTCGCCCAGCAGTTCGTAGATGAAGGAGCGCGGCACCAGCACGCGTTCGTCCACGTAGAAGTTGAAATCGCCCTGCCAGGCTTCGTGGGTCAGATAGGCCACCGGCACGCGCTGTTCGGCGCGGCGCTCGATCATGTCGATCACGTCCTTGACCTCGGTGGGCAGCAGCTTGGCGTCCAGGAAGGGCTCGAGCTGGTCCACCGGCAGCTTGAGCGCGGACAGCGTCAGATAGGCGGCTTCGTCGTAGGCGTTCTGGGTGCCGTGGCCGTAGAACAGGCCGGCGTCGTTGAAGCGGGACACGGCGAAACGCAGCAGGTCGCGCAAGGTGTTGAAGCTGGATGCAGCCTGGGCGTACATGGTTTTCCTTTCAATACAACAGGGACATGGCGGCGGCCATGTCCCCGGCGGTGTGGGTTCGCGCTCGCGCGGAGCGCGGTCAATGTGGCTGGGCCGTCGGCGTCAGAACGGCAGCTTGGCGTCGGTGGCGGTGCCCAGCACGCGGCGGAAGTCGCCCTTGATGCGTTCCAGCGCCGCGTCGTTGTCGGCCTCGAAGCGCAGCACGATCACCGGCGTGGTGTTGGAGGCGCGCGCCAGGCCGAAGCCGTCCTTGTATTCCACGCGCAGGCCGTCCAGGGTGTTGACCTCTTCGGCGTCGTCGAAGCGGGCGGAAGCCTGCAGCTTGGCGATCAAGGCGTGGTTTTCGCCTTCCTTGGCCATTTTCAGATTCAATTCCGGCGTGGACACCGCATTGGGCAGCGCGTTGAGCAGTTCGCTCGGGTCGTCCACACGGGACAGCACTTCCAGCAGGCGGGCGCCGGCGTACATGCCGTCGTCGAAGCCGTACCAGCGCTCCTTGAAGAAGACGTGGCCGCTCATCTCGCCGGCCAGCAGCGCGCCGGTTTCCTTGATCTTGGCCTTGATGAAGCTGTGACCGGTGCGCGCCATCACCGGCACGCCGCCGTTCTGTTTGATCCAGGGCTTGAGCAGACGGGTGGATTTCACGTCGTAGATGATCTTGGCCTTGGGGTTGCGCTCCAGCACGTCGGCGGCGAACAGCATCAGCTGGCGGTCCGGCCAGATGATGGCGCCGTCCTTGGTCACCACGCCCAGGCGGTCGCCGTCGCCGTCGAAGGCCAGGCCGATTTCGGCGTCGGTCTTCTGCAGCGCGTCGATCACGTCCTGCAGGTTTTCCGGCTTGGCCGGATCCGGGTGGTGATTGGGGAAATTGCCGTCCACGTCGCAGAACAGCTCGCGCACGCGGCAGCCCAGGCGGCGGAACAGCACCGGGGCGAAAGCGCCGGGCACGCCGTTGCCGCAGTCCACCACGATGTTGAGCGGGCGCTCCAGCTTGATGTCGGAGGTGATGCGGTCCAGATAGGCTTCCGCGATGTCGTGGGTGCCGTAGCCGCCCTCGCCGCTGGCGAGATCGCCGTCGACGATGCGCTGGTACAGCTTCTGGATGTCGTCGCCGGCCAGGGTGTTGCCGGCCAGCATCATCTTGAAGCCGTTGTAGTCCGGCGGATTGTGGCTGCCGGTGACCATGACGCCGGACACCGAACCCAGCTCGTGAGCGGCGAAGTACAGCATGGGGGTGGCGACGCGGCCGACGTCGATCACGTCGACGCCGGCGGCCTGGATGCCTTCGGCCAGCGCCTGGCACAGGTCCGGGCCGGACAGGCGGCCGTCGCGGCCGACCACAACGGTTTTCACTTTGCGGGCCTTGGCTTCGGACCCGACGGCCTGGCCGATCTGGCGGGCGACTTCATTGGTCAGAGTCTTGCCGACGATGCCGCGGATGTCATAGGCCTTGAAGATGTCTTTGGACAGTTTGCTCATGGCGTTCTTATGCAATCGAAATGAAAGAGGCGCGCGGAGCGGCGGTGCTCCGCGTCGGAAATTAGGGGCTCAGGCGGCCAGCGCGGCGCTCAGGCTGATCAATTGGTCCAGCTTGGCGCGCGCCTGTCCGGAGTCGAGCGCTTCGCGCGCCATGGTAACACCGTCGGCCAGGGTAGGGGAAACGCCGGCCGTGTAGATGGCGGCGGCGGCGTTGAGGCAGACGATGTCGCGCGCCGGGCCGGCTTGGCCGTCAAGCACCGACAGCAGAATGTCGCGCGAGGCGGCGGCGGTGTCCGCGCGCAACTGCTTGAGTTCGGCGAAGTCCAGGCCCAGTTCGCGCGGGTCCAGCTCGTACTCTTCGATTTGCCCGTTCTTTAGTTCAGCCACCATGCTGGGGCCGGATAGGGTCAGCTCGTCCAGGCCGTCCAGGCCGTGCACGATCAGCGCGTGGCGGCTGCCCAGCTGTTTCAGCACCCGCGCCTGGATGCCCACCAGGTCCGGGTGGAACACGCCCATCAACTGGTTTTCGGCGTCGGCCGGATTGGTCAGCGGCCCCAGGATGTTGAAGATGGTGCGGGCGCCCAGCTCCTTGCGGATGGGGGCCACGTGGCGCATCGCGGTGTGGTGGTTGGGGGCGAACATGAAGCCGATGCCGATTTCGTCGACGCAACGGCCCACTTGCTCGGCGTTCAAGCTCAGCTTGACGCCCAGCGACTCCAGCACGTCGGCGCTGCCGGAGCTGGACGACACCGAGCGGCCGCCGTGCTTGGCCACGCGGGCGCCGGCCGCCGCGGCGACGAAGGCGGAGGTGGTGGAGATATTGAAGGTATGCGATTTGTCGCCGCCGGTGCCGCAGGTGTCCACCAGGTGGTCGCGTTGGCTGATGGGCACCGGGGTGGCGAACTCGCGCATCACCGTGGCGGCGGCGGCGATTTCCAGCACCGACTCCACCTTGACGCGCAGGCCGATCAGGATGGCCGCGGTTTGCGCCGGCGTCAGTTCGCCGCGCATGATCTGGCGCATCAAGTCCAGCATTTCGTCATAGAACAGCTCGTTGCCGTCGATCAGACGGTTCAGCGCGGCCTGCGGGGTAATCATCGGGGGAGTCCTTTTGCTTGCGTGGGCGGCGTCGCGCGAAGGCTCGCCGTCCGGTGATTCAATTGCCGGCGTGCGCCGCCAGTTGGGAGAGGCGCTGCTCGATCAGATCGACGCGGCAGGCGGTCCGCGCCTGATCCGCGCCGTTGCCGCTGGCGTAGCTGCTGGCCACCCAGCGGCACTGCTTGTCCAGATAGGTCTTGAAGGCGCGGCCGGATTGGCTGAGCGCCAGCCGGGCGCGGTAGCGGTTGCCGGTGATCTGGTCCAGTTCGCGCATCGCCGCGGCGGCCTGGTTCTCGCCGCGGCTCAGCTCGGCCTCGGCCTTGCTCAAGCGCTGTTGCAGACAGACGGACACGGCCGGGCTTTGCGCCTCGGCCCGCATGCAGTCGTCCAGCGCGCCGGCCTGCGCCGCGCTGGACAGAGTCAGTGCGGCGCTCAGCATCAACATCCTCTTCATCAGGCGAACTCTTTCAGGAAGTTGTCCAGCATCGCGTGGCCGTGATCGGTGAGGATGGATTCCGGGTGGAACTGCACGCCTTCGATCGGCAGCGTCTTGTGGCGCACGCCCATGATTTCGCCGTCGTCGGTCCAGGCGGTGACGTCCAGGCAGTCCGGCAGCGTCTCGCGCTCGATCACCAGCGAGTGATAGCGGGTGCAGGTCACGGGATTGGGCAGGCCGCGGAACATGCCGACATCGCGGTGTTTGACCGGCGACACCTTGCCGTGCATCAGTTGTTTGGCGTGGACGATGCGGCCGCCGAAAGCCTGGCCTATGCCCTGATGGCCCAGGCATACGCCCATGATGGGCAGTTTGCCGGCGAAGTGCCGGATGGCCGGCACCGATACGCCGGCTTCGTTGGGTGTGCAGGGGCCGGGGGAGATCACCAGGTATTTGGGCTGCAGCGCTTCGATTTGCTGCAAGCCGATTTCGTCGTTGCGGAACACCTTGACCTCCTGGCCCAGTTCGCCGAAGTACTGGACCAGGTTGTAGGTGAAGGAGTCGTAGTTGTCGATCATCAATAGCATGTTTGGCTTAAACCTTTGATTTCACTGGCCTTAAAGGGTTTGCCAGCTATTTGATGCCTCCGGCGGCGTCCGCGCGTTTGAGCGCGGGCCGAACGGGGAGGCGGTTGGAGCATGAGAATCAATATACCGGATCGGGCAAAAGTGCGCAGCTAGCTTGGCGGCCTGCCTATCTGGCGATCGGGTCAAGGTCCGTCGCCGCGGCCTGGCCGCGCTCCGCTCGCGCCAGATCGACGACGGCCTGGATCGCGGCCCTGGCCTGCGGGCTGTTGTGCCAGCAGCTGGAGCCCATCATGTCGGCGATCTGGCGGGTCAGCAAGGCAGGGTCCTGGTCCGCCAGTTGCGGCAAGGAAGAAAAGCCGATTTGCTCCAGCCTTGAAACCACGGTGGCGCCCACGCCTTTCAAAGCCACCATCTTGTCTTTTTCATTTGTGCTGAAACCCATGCGGCCTCCCGGTCTTGATTGCGGTCCACCTCACAGGATACACGCGCCGCGCGGTTTGAATGAGGGGCGGCGGAGATGTTTCGCGCCGATGCCGCTCTTAGAGCGTGTTTACGATCTCGCGAGCTAGAGGCGAAAACGGCTGAGAAAGCGGAATGTACAGGTGGTACATGAGCATTTCGAAGCGGTACTCGCCGTGTCACGTTTCACGACGCGCAGCGGATCGTAAACAGGTTCTTATTCCCAACTCATCGCCCAGGCGTACAGCGCAATCATCATCATGACTTCCATCATCAGGCTGCCCAGTATGAAGAGCAGGGGCATGAACAGCAGCGAGCCGTAATGCAGCACCAAGGCGGCGGCGAAATAATGCAGCGGCGCTTCCAGCAACAGATAGGCGAGGGACGCGCCGCTCAGGGCAAGCTTGTGCCAGAGCGGTTTTTCCAGCACGTGAAAGGTCAGCGCGTGCACCCAGGGCATCAAGAACAGCAAGGTCAGCACAAAGGTCAGGCAGGAGCTGTGATATTCGGGAAGCGAGTGGCTGAAGGCCGCCGGCAAGAAGGCGAAGTACACGCAGGCGCAAGCCTGGATGATGACGAACAAGCGCAGCAGATAGCGCAGCGGCATGTTTTCCGGGCTGATCAAAAACGACAGCAACAGCAGCAGCAAGCCGGCAAGCCCATTGCTCCACCATTGCCAGAACGAGGGCACCGAGGCCGGCAGATCCAGCCACGGCAGCCATAAACCCGGTATCCGCCCGTCCAGTATCTCCAGGCGGGAGAGCTGGGCGGGCACGCCGGTCGCCGCGATGCTCCACTCTGTAACCGCCTGCCAAAAGGCGAGCGTCTGCGGCAGGAAGGCGAGCAGCAAGAGATTGAACAGCAGCGGCAAGCCGAGGATTTCCAGCCAGCGCAGACGCCGGAACGGCTCGGTGCGCATGGCCCGGTGCAGGGAGATGCGCTCGCCGCCGTGACCGGTGTGGCGGACCGCCTTGAAGTGTTGCAGACGTTCTTGAAGGCTCATGGCAGGTTCCAGAACACGGCGGTGGTGATGCCGGAGCGGTCGTAATAAGGGCTGTGGTAGCGCTCGACCCCGACATGGATGCCCCAATGCCGGCCTATCCATTCCCTCCAGCTCAGTTGATAGAGCTGGCTGTCGAAGCTTTGCTTGGGCTGGTCGACGCCGATGGGCATATAGCCCTCGCCGCCGGCGTTGACGGCCAGGGTGATCAGGCGCCAGCGGTCGCGTCCATAGGTCACCGCGCCGTAAGCCTGCATCGAACTCACGCTGCCGGGATTGCTCAGCGTGCGGTGCACGCCGCCTTCCACCACCCAGGGCGAGTCGAAGTAATAAGCCATGCCCAGGGTCAGAATGCGGTCGCTATAGCCTTGGCGGTTGTCGTTGTAGGCCAGGCCGAAGGTGCTGACCAGATTGCGGCCGGGCAGCCATTTGCGGTTGAGGGCGGCGCCGTAATGGGTGCCGGGCCAGAAGGTGCCGCTGCTGCTGCGCCCCAATTCCAGCCGGCTGTACCAGTCCGGGTTGATGTCGTGGTTCCAGCCCGCGTTCAAGGCGATGCCGTGTTCGCCGAAACGGCTGTCCTGCTCCGCGATCCAGTCGAAGACGTTGCCGGCGTCGGTTTGCCATACCCCGGACAGATAGACGCCGTTCCAGGCGGGATTGTTTGCGGTGAGGCTGGAATGCTGTCCGCCGACTTCGATGCTGCGCGCCCAGGAGTACGGCTCCGGCGTCGAGGCTTCCGTCTCGACATCGGCGGCGGCCGGCGAGGCTTCGGCCGCCTCCGGGGCGGCGGCCTCGTCGGCGCGGGCTTGGCCGGCAAGGCAGCAGGCCAATAGGCAGAGGTGGGCGAGTGGTTTACTGAGCATGGCGGGTCTCCGTCGTGTCGCTCGTTGTTTGCAGATAGTCAAAGCGCAGGTCCTGCCCGGATTGGGCGCTGACGCGCCAGGCGTCCGGCAGCGCTTCTATCTCCGCTTTGCCGGAGCGCAGCACCGGTCTTGCCGAGCTTTTGGGCAGCAGCCAGCTTTGCCGCGCCAGGCTGCCTGGGTTGTGCGCGCTCACGCTGACCCAGGACGCGTCCCGGCCTTCCGCCGGCGCGACTTGCCATTGAGTCAGTTCGCGCTGGGACAGGAAGCGGGACAGCTGGGTCATCGTGTACCAGTGAAAAACGCCCTGGTCGCGCAGCGCCCGGGTTTGAGCCAGCCATTGCTTGACCGTCTGCTGATAGAAGTAGACGCCCGGCGGGTGGAAATAGACCAGGCGCGCCACCCGCTGTTGCACGGCGAAGCGGGTCATGTCCTGCAGCCAAAGCGTCATTTGCTCGCTGGGCAGCTTATTGCGCACCGCTTCTTCGAAGGAGGCGATGCCGCCGTTGGCCGATACCGGAAAGGCCCAGGGCCGGCCATGCATGTCGGCGGGGTCGATATAGGTCCGGGTGGGGCCCATGGACAGATCGCCCACATAGTAATAAGCCAGCACCCCGTGTTGGCGCAGCCAGGCGGTCACCCAGTCCGGATGGTGGCCGTTGGGCGCCGAATACTCGGTGAGCGCTTGCCGGGTGAGGTTTTCCAGGTCTTGCTTGTTGTTGGCGAGATAGGACGCCCACTGCTTGCCGTTGTGCTCGTTGATGTTGAAGGCGAAGTAGTTGTGCATCCAGCCGCCGTGCGCGCCGATGTCGTAACCCAGCGCCCGCAAGCGGCGAACCCAGTCCTGGGCTTGCGCGTTATGGGCAAGGTCCATGCCCCGGCGGTCGCCGGGCTGATTGGTGTCCGGACCGGTGGTGAAATGGACGGAATAGGGGCCTTGCTCGAGAAAGCCCAGTTTTTTCAGCAGGTCCAGATAGGGGATGGCGTTGGCGTCGTCCACGTGCCAGTTCATCACCAGGCCGCCGACGCCGTCCGGCACCGAGGCGAGCTGAGGCAGATGCAGCACTCGCGTATTGAAAAAGTTCAGATAGGACTGCAGCCACAGGCCGTCGGTGCGTATCTTGAGAAAGGTGACCGGCAGATTGACGAACAAGACTTTGCCGCGGCCGTAATCCCGCAGGCCGGCAATCAAGGTGCCGTCCGGGCCTTCGGCCAGCACCCGTCCCTGGAAAGAACCGCGGGTCGCCAGATAACTGAAGGCGGCCTGGTCGTAGCCGTAGGTCGAGGCCTGCAGCAAGGAGGGCTTGCCGCCGGCATAGGGCTGGAAGCGGCCGGGGGTGATGCCGAGTTCGGCCACCGCGGACGGCGACATCAGCATCAGGTCCCTGCGCACCATCTGCTTGCCCAGTTCCCGGTACAGCAGATAATCCACGCCCACCATGCGAGCGAGCGTCGGCTTGTCCAGAAAGCGGCCGCCAGCGTTTTCGCTGGCGGCGTCGTAATTGATCCATAAGGCGCCGCCCGCCTGCACGTATTCCTCCAGCACCCCGGCCAGCGCCGCGTCGACATGGCGGTGAATGGTGTCCGGCAAGATGATGCCGCGGATGCGGGCGCGTTGTTCCGGCTCCATGTCCACCAATTGGCTGGCGGTGATCTGCATCATCGCCACGCCGCCTTCGTTGGCCGCGTCCTGCCAGGCCAGCGCGTATTTGTTGCTGGCCGGCTTGTCGGGCAGCAATAGGGCGATGAAGGCCCTGGGCGGCGGCGTCCGGCTTGCGCTCAGCTTGTGCCAGATCGCGCTTGCCGCCAGCAATAGTCCAAGCAATAGGATGATGAACACCCAAAGAGGACATGATCGAATCTTGTTCATTCTTCCTGCCTTTGTTCTTGCTCCGCCGCTGTCGCCAGGCGGTGCGTCAATCCTTGAAAAACCGCTTCCTCCAGCACGTTCCAGCGCGGCGTTCCGCGCGCCGGCGCCGCCTGTCGCAGCCAGGCGCGCGCCGCGTCCTCGCGGCCGCCTCTCAGCGCGGCCAGGGCCAGCACGCCCCAGGGAAAGTCCAGATGAGCCTTGTCCTGGACAAGCCAGGGCCGGCCTTCGCCGCGCAGCCAGGCGTCGAAGGAGGCCTGCCCCGGCATCACCGGCAAATCCGCCATGTCGGGGAAGAGTTGCGCGGCGGCTTCCGGGTAGAAGGCGATGGGCGGGATGTCGCGGCTGGCGACGCGCCAACGCCGGGTTTTCGCCTCCCAAAAGGTCTTGGGCAGCGCCGCGGCCAGCTGGCGCATCCTCCGGCAGCTGGCGCCGGTGTTGACGCAGTCGTCGCGCAGCGCCGCGTAGACCTCGACGTTGTCCATCAGGTAAGCCAGCTTGGCGCCGGCTGTGTAATCGTAAACGCCGCTGCGCGCTTGCCTCAGCCGCCACAGCGCGCGCCGGGCGCGCGCCAGCGAGGCCTGCAGGGCCGGCGGCATTTCTTGTCGCCGGTAGCGTCGGTTCAGCAAGGAAATCCACATGGCCAGCGTGGAGTCGTCGGCGTCGGCGTCGGCCGCCCGACGCCAAACGCCATCGGCCTGGCGTTCGAAACGGGGAAAACTGCCGTTGCTTTCCTGTCTGGGCGCCAGCCACGCCGTCCAGGCGTCCGCGGCGGAGGCGATGGACAGGCCCAGCTCGTCGGCCGTCAGCAAGGCTTTCATCGCGAAATAAGGGTCGACATGGCGACCATGCGCTTGCAGCAGGATGGCGCCGTCCTCGTCTTGATAGCCGGGCCAGCTGAGCAGGCCGGCTGCGGCCTGTCCCGCCCCGCAGCACAAGGCCAGCAGCAGATAGAGACGCTTCATCATCCGCGCACCTTGCCACGGACGCGGGCCCAGATGGTGCCGTGCGCGCGCAGAGGCGGCGTCAGCAAGACCCGGCGCGAAGAAACGGTGTTGGGCGCGTCCGGCGCGCCCAGCGCGGAATGGGCGCCGATGGCGACGAGCCGGTCCGCCACGACCGGGCCCAGCAGCTGGCAGTGTTCCCGGCAGATGATGGAGTGGTCGGACACGACGGCGCCGGTCACGACCACACCGCGGGCCAGGCGCACCGGCCCGCTGGCCTTGACGCTGCCTTCTATCCGGCAGCCGGCGCGGATGCGCAAGCCGCCGCGCACCACCAGGTGGCCGCGCAACAAGCTGTTTGCCGGCAACTGGAAATCGCCGTCCACCACCGCCCGGCGCATTTCCGCGTTAAAGGGATGGGCCGCGGGCAAGCCGCCGATGTCCACCTCCCTGAGCGGCCCGGCCGCGGCCTGCTGCGGCGGCGCGTCTCCCAGGCGTATGTTTGCGGCTTGGATGCGCTGGAACAGGATGGGGCCGGCAATGTCCAGCGTTTCCTCCGCCACGGCCCGTCCGAACAGCTGGCTGTCCGGTTCGATGCGGACGTTCCGGGCGCCGGCCCAGCGCAGGATGGAGCTGCCTCGCCCCAGGCTCAGCTCGCCGTCGGCCAGGACGCTGCGCAGGATCGCGCCCGGTCCGGTGGCAATGTCGTCATCGCAATGGATTTCCTTCAGAAAGCTGAAGTGGGCGGGGATGCGCAACGCGCCCGCGGCCAAGACTTCTTCGTCCACGACGGGGCGGGGTGTTTGTCCGAGGGCTTCCAGGCGGGCGTTCCAGTCTTGCCGCCATTCGTCCGAGTCCAGCGCGTCCAGCCGCTGCCGATAGTTGCGGGCGAAGACGTTGGCTGTGCCGATATGCAGCCGGTTGATGCCCAGCGCGGAGGTGTCGGTCTTGCGCAGCAATTCCAGCAGGCCGGGCAAGAGCGGCAGGGCGACCAGCGGCGCGACGCCCAAGATATAGATCAAGGCCATCATCCCGGCTGCCTCCGATAACGCTTGGTTTTGTCCCAATGCAGCGTTCTGTTTTTCTTGAAGGGTTCGATCAGCGACTGCTGCAGCGTGGCGCGGGAAATGGTGACCAGGCTGACGAGAAAACCCAGAATGGCGAAAGGCAAAATGCGCAGCCTTTTGCCGTTGCCGTCCAGATAACAGGCGACGCCGATCTCGAAGAAGGCGGCGAAATTGCCCATCGCGCTGTAGCAGACCAGGGCCAGGATCAGCAACACGCCGGGAGACGGCAACATGCTGTCGAAAAAGAACAGCAGCAGGGTAATGGCCCAGCCCAGCAGCAAGAGCGGGGACATGGCGTAAGTGCCCAGCAGCAGGAGCCCGTCCAGTTTTTCCCGCTTTTGCACCCCGCGGGTGCTCAGCAGGCGGCCGACGTGCCGCGCCAGCGCCTGGTTGTGGCCGCGCGTCCAGCGCATCAATTGCCGGATGCGCACCGGCCAGCTTTCCGGCACCTCCTCGTAACACTCGGAGCGATTGGTGTAGACCGTGAGCCAGCCGCCGATCAGCAGCCGGTAGGTCAGATCGGTGTCTTCGGCCAGCACGTCGTCGTGCCAGCCGCCCACGCTGTTGAGCGCGGCGACGCGGATGCCGCCGACCGTGCCGCCGTACTGCGGCACCAGTTTCATATTCATCCTGGCCTGCTGGTCCACCTGATAGCCGCCGGCGCGCTCCATGTCCAGCATGCGGGTCAGCAGATTGGCGCCCGGATTCAAGGGCACCACGCGGCCCATCACCGCGCCGACCTCGGGATCGAAAAACGGCGCGATCAATTGCTTGAGCAAGCCGCGGCTTGGCAGGTAATCGGCGTCGAAGACGATGAACAGCTCGGTGTCGATCAAGGCCGTCGCGTCCTTCAGCGCCGCGGCCTTGCCGGGCTTGCCCTGGCTGCGGTGGAAGGGCCTGATCACGTCCGGCCTGCGCGCCGCGATGCGGTCTATGATGGCGCGGGTGCCGTCCGTCGAGCGGTCGTTGACCGGCATGATGATCATTTGCCCCGGCGGGTAGTCGGATTCGAGCAAGGCCTCCATCGCATCGGCGATCACGGCCTCCTCGTTGTGCGCCGCGATGAAGACCGTGACTTTGGGCCAATGCGCCGTCTCAATGTCCAGATAAGGATGACGCTGATGGCCGAACAGCCGGTTCAAGGTGAAGGCCATATGCCGCGCCGCGTACACCATGATCAGGAGCACCACGCCATACAGCACCATGTTCAGCGCGCGCAAGGGCCAGATGAAGGGTTGGGCGCTGGCGCGCAGCAGCAGGGGGTCGTCCTCCTGGCTGACCGTGCGGCGGCGCGCTTCTTCGATCTGATCCAGGATCAGTTGCTGGGTATGGCGCAGGTCGACGTTGTCCGACGCCCCCTTGATGCTGACGGAGGGACGGACGGCGGCGGGGAGCGCGTCCGGGTCCATGGGCAGCGCCTCCATGGCGGCCCGGCTTTCCGACGACGCGGCCGCGCCGCGCCGGGAAGCGTGATGGCCGGCGGCGGCCGGCTCCTTGGCGGACCAGGCCGGCGAACAGAAAATCAGCAGGATCAGCCAGAGCAGGGCTCGCGGTGCCATTCCTATCTCCCCGGCGCGGAGGCGAGAGCGCTGGCGGCCTGCCGCGGGCGCGGCAAGGCGGAAAGAATGGCGGCGATGCGTCTGCCGGCGCTGCCGTCGCCATAGGGGTTGTGGGCTTGAGACATGCGCTGGTAAGCGGCCTGGTCGTCCAGCAAGGCGCTGGCGTGGCGGACGATAAGATCCGTTTCGGTGCCCACCAGCTTGGCGGTGCCGGCCGCGAGCGCTTCAGGCCTTTCCGTGGTGTCCCGGGTGACCAGAACCGGTTTGCCCAGCGCCGGCGCCTCTTCCTGTATGCCGCCGGAGTCGGTGATGATCAGGTGGCAACGGGCCATCAGGTAGACGAAGGGCAGGTATTGCAGCGGCTCGATCAGGTGAATGTTGCGCACCCGGGACAGCAGCGCGTACACCGGTTGGCGAACATTGGGATTCAAATGCACCGGGTAGACGATGTCCACGTCCGGGTAGCGTTCCG
The DNA here is from genome assembly GCF_024158805.1 of Chromobacterium sp. S0633. Taxonomy (NCBI): domain Bacteria; kingdom Pseudomonadati; phylum Pseudomonadota; class Betaproteobacteria; order Neisseriales; family Chromobacteriaceae; genus Chromobacterium; species Chromobacterium sp. S0633. The sequence goes on from NZ_JAMZGH010000002.1 coordinate 189,992, forward strand.
CCAATTGGACCAGCGCGCGGCAGAAGCTTTCGAACTTCTCGCCGAACTTCTCCCGGCGGTGGCCGGTGACCAGCACCACTCTCGCCTCCGGCCGCAGATAGGAGAAGGCGGCGGCGACGCCGGCCTTGAGCTCCGGCTGCTGCTCCAGCTTCTTCACCGTCAGCAGCAGAGTGTCGACGACGCTGTTGCCGGTGATGAAGATCCGCTCGGGATCGACCTTTTCATTGCGCAGATTGAGACAAGACTCCTCTGTCGGGGCGAAATGCCAGGACGCCAGAATATCGGTGACGCGGCGGTTCATCTCCTCCGGCCAGGGGGAGTACAAGTCTCCGGTCCGCAAGCCCGCTTCCACGTGTCCAATCGGAATCCTGCGGTAAAACGCCGCCAGGCTGGCGCCCAGCGTGGTGGCGGTGTCGCCGTGCACCAGCACGACGTCGGGCTGGACTTCCTCCAGCACCTTGTCGACGGTTTCCACCAGTCTGGCGGTCAAAGACGCCAAGCCCTGAGCCTGTTGCATCAGCTTCAGGTCGAAGTCCGGCTTGATCTCGAAAAAATCCAAGACCTGATCCAGCATCTCGCGGTGCTGGCCGGTCACGCACACTTTTGACGCCACGCCCGGGCAGTCTTGCAGCGCGTGGATCACGGGCACCATCTTGATGGCCTCCGGACGGGTGCCAAAGATTGTCAGTACAGTAAACATATTGTCTCCATTGCAGCGATTCCATGGCCTTGATACGGCTGACTTTGTTTGTTTTGTTAAAACTACTGTTTTTGTTTGTTTAAATTAAGCTAGCACAGGTTTCGCTAGAAACAAAGTTAAATATTTGTTTAAATCAATTGGTTTAATATTGAGCGAGTCAGTCGCCCGTTCGCCAGCGGGCCGAGGCCGTAGCGGATTGGGCGGATCCGCAGGCGTCGATCGCAGGATTCCGCCGGAATGCACCTGACCGAAGCGCTAGTGCCCGGGCCGGGATTACGGTGTGAAACTGCAATGGCATTTTTTTGTTAGCATGCGAGGACATATGCATGCGGGCGCTAATAACGTTTGAGAAGCGGGTCCGAAACGCCGGAGAGCGCAGTCGGCTTCAATCTGGGGAGTTGTGCCCATGGAAAAGAAACAATGTCTTCATTGCGGGTACTGGCGCGGCGACGCGCCGCGCGATAGGCGGGCGCCGGCTTACGCCTGCCCGCTGTGTCAGGCGCCTTATCAGGAAATGTATCCGCAGCCGTTGCCGCGGCGCGAGCCGGAAGCGGCGTCCCGGCTCAAATGGGCGCATGTGGGCGCGGTGATCGTCGTCCTGCTGGCCGGCGCGGCGGGCTTGACGTACATGGTCTGGCCCAGCCAGCAGCAGGCCGAGGCCAGGAACGAGGCGGAACTGAGGGAAATCGCCGGCGTGGTGTTGCCGGGCGCGGAGCAGGCCAAGGAGGAGCTGTGCGGCGGCGAGGCTTTCGCTGCCGGCGCTTTTTGCCGCTGGGCGCCGGAGCTGGCGGAGGTGGGGCGCCGGGCGACGCTGGCGCGGCACTGCATGGAGGTGGTCTCCGTCCGGATTCATCCGGGGAGCAAGAGCCCGGAACGGCCCGATTTCGCGGTGGGGTGCCGGGACGCCGCCGGGGAGATGATGGAAATGAGTTTCAACGAGGAGGACTTGAAGGCCGGCGGCGCGGCGCCGGCCGAGTAGGGCCCGTTCAAGTCTCGCGGCCCGGGCCTGGGGCGTAGCTTCGCCGTTTGAACAAGAGGGCGACGGCGATGAGCGCGGCCGGCAACAGCAGCATGCTGAAAATCCAGTCCGGGCGCACCTGCTGACGCATCAGCTCGGCGCCGGCCAGCACTCCGAAGATGGCGCCGCCGCGGCCGACGCCGTACATGCCGCCCACTCCGCTGGCGCGGCAGCGGGTTGGATAAAAGGCGGCGGACAGCGAGGCCAGCGCCGATTGCCCGCCGCCGGAGGCGAAGCCCATGCAGAACACCAGCAAGCCCAGCTGTCCGCCTTGCTCGCCCTGGGCGACGGCGGCGCCTATCGCCCAGGCCAGCAGGCCGGCGACGGCGAAGTTGGCCGCCAGCAGGCGGTGCGGCTCGGCGCGGCCCATCCACCAGCCCAGCAGAATGGAGCCGACGCCGCCGCCCAGCGGAAACAGCGCGCTGATCCAGGCGAAGCGGCTCAGCGAGAGGCCCGCCTCCTTCAACAGCAGCGGCATCCAGTTCACCACCAGGTAATAGATCAACATGCTCATGAAGCAGCTGAGCCAGAGCAGCAAGGTGCCGGCCGTCAAGGGCCGGCTCAGCACCGCGCGCAGGCCGGCGCGCGGCGCGTCGCCGTCGTCGCCCAGGCGGAAAGCGACGGCTTGCTCCAGTTCCGGCGTGGCGGCGAGGCGGCGCAGCCGCGCTTTAATCTCGTTGACTGAGCGCCGGCGCGCCGCCAGATAGCGCACCGATTCCGGCAGCCAGCGGTATAGCGCCAGCGCCAGCAGCAGCGGGAACACCCCGCCCAGCCACAGCGGCGCGCGCCAGCCGTAAGAGGGAATCAGCCAGCCGGCGCACAGGCCTCCGGCGCCGGCGCCCAGCGGAAAACCGCACAACATGGCGCTGACCAGCAGCGCGCGGCGTCGCGCCGGGCTGTATTCGGACAGCAGGGTGATGGTATTGGGCAGCGCCGCGCCCAGGCCGATGCCGGTGAACAGGCGGTAGACGGTGAGCGCGTTCAGCGAGTCCGCCGCCGCGGTCAGCAGGCTGCCGACGCCGAACAGCAGCGTCGACGCGATCACCGCGGGCTTGCGGCCCAGGCGGTCGGCCAGCGGCCCGCCCAGCAAGGCGCCGCCGGCCAGGCCGAACAGGGCGGCGCTGAGCGCCTGGCCCAGCTGCGGCTTGCTCAGCCCCCACTGCTCCATCAGCGCGGGTGCAATGTAGGACAGGGCCGCCAGGTCGTAGCCGTCGGCGAACATGACCAGAAAGCACAGCGTCAGCAAGACGGCGTGAAAGGGTCCCAGGCGGCTTCGGTCGATGAAGCGGTCAACATCCAGGGCGGCGGACATGGCGGCGTTCTCCCGGCGCGTCACAGCTTGACGCAGACATTGCTGATGTCGGAGTAGAAATCCAGCGAATGGCGGCCGCCTTCGCGGCCGAGGCCGGACAGCTTGCTGCCGCCGAAGGGGGTGCGCAGATCGCGCGCGTACCAGGCGTTGACCCAGACGATGCCGACCTGGACGCGCCGCGCCAGCCTGTGGGCGCGGTCCAGCCGCTGAGTCCACAGCGCGCAGGCCAGGCCGTAGGGACTGTCGTTGACGCGGCGCAGGATCTCCTCGTCGTCGTCGAAGGGCGCGATGTGGCAGACCGGGCCGAAGATTTCCTCGCGCACGCAGCGGGCGTGGTCAGGCAGGCCGGTCCAGATCGTCGGGCGCACATAAGCGCCTTGATCGCGCGCGTCGCCGAACTGCGGCGTTTCGCCGCCGGTCACCACCGCCGCGCCTTCCTCGCGCGCCAGCGTGAAATAAGACAGCACCTTCTCGCGGTGCTGGCGCGACACCAGCGGGCCCAGGTCCACGCCGTCCTCGTCCGGATAGCCCAGTTTCAGGCCCTCGGCGCGGGCTTTCAGCGCGGCGACGAAGCGTTCGAAGATAGGGCGCTCCACATAGACCCGCTCGGTGCACAGGCAGACCTGCCCGGTATTGAAGAAGGACGATCTGGCCACCCCGGCCACCGCCGCGTCGAAATCGGCGTCGGCGAACACCACGGCGGCGTTCTTGCCGCCCAGCTCGAAGGAGATGTCTTTCACGCCGTCGGCCACCGCCTTCATGATGGCGCTGCCGGTGCGCGATTCGCCGGTGAAGGATACGGCGCTGATTTGCGGCGCGCGGGTCAGGTGTTCCCCGGCGGAGCCGGGGCCGAAGCCGTGCACCAGATTGAACACGCCGGCGGGAACGCCGGCCGCGTCCATCACCTCGGCCAGCAGGGCGGCCGACGACGGCGTTTCCTCGGAGGGCTTGCACACCACGGTATTGCCCATCGCCAGCGCGGGGCCCAGCTTCCAGGTCAGCAGCAACAGCGGCAGGTTCCACGGCGCGATCACCGCCACCACGCCCAGCGGCTTGCGCACGGTGTAGTTGAACAGCAGGCCGCCGTCGGCCTGCGGCGTTTCGCAGCAGTCGTCCACCTGGGCGACGGCGAGATCGGCGAAGGTCCGGAAATTGGCGATGGCGCGCGGCAGGTCCAAGGTGCGCGCCAGGTGCAGCGGCCGGCCGGTGTCGGCCACCTCGGCGGCGACGAAGTCGTCGAAACGCGCCTGGATGCCGTCGGCCACCTTGTGCAGCAGCGCGGCGCGCTCCGGCGCGCTATAGCGGCCCCAGGGCCCTTGCAGCGCGTTGCTGGCGGCCTGGACGGCGCGGGCCACCTGGACGGCGTCGGCTTCTACCGCCTGGTTCAACAGCCGGCCGTCCACCGGGCTGATATTGTCGAAGCGCTGGCCTTCCTCTTCGAATCGGCCATTGATGTACAGCGGCAGCAGGGCGGGGCGGCTCATGGTTTCTATCCTCGTCAACGGGGGTGGACGCCGCGGTCTTAGAACCTGTTTACGATCTGCTGCGCGTCGGCGATACGGCGTTGAAAATGGTTTCGAAATGCTCATGCACCGTCTGTACACTCCGCTGTCTCAACCGTTTTCGCCTTGTCTCGCCTTAGCTCGCGAGATCGTAAACACGTTCTTAAGGGGCGACGCAATATTGGCGAGTGTAGGAAAGGCGGCCTTGGGCGCGAAAATGAATAAATCGAGTCTTGCTATTCCGCGCGCTTATACCTGATCCGCCGCGTCCAGCGCGGCGGCGGCCAGTTTCAGGCTGTCTATCATCTGCCGGGCCGCCGGCGTCAGCGGCTTGTCGGCGCGCACCGAGTAGCCGACGGCGGTGGGCGGCCCCACCTCGTCCAGCGGCAGCACCGCCAGCAGCTTGGCGGCGGCGAAGCGGCGCGCCGCCAGCCGCGGCATCAGCCCCAGGCAGTCCGAATCCACCAGCAGATTGACATTGGTCAGCAGGGACAGCGATTCCAGCAGATTGTCCGGCAGCGGGAGGCCGGCGTCGTGGAAGAACTGCTCGGCCACCAGGCGGGCCGGCGAATCCGGCGGCGGCAGAATCCACGGCCAGTCGCGCAGTTCGGCCAGGCGGGACGGCGGCGCGGCCAGCAGCGGATGGTGGCCGCCGGCCACGATGCACAGCCGGTTCAGATAGAGCGGCTGGTGGCGCAAGGGCAGTTTGCGGGTGAGCGGTGCTTCCGGGTCCGGCAGGCGGCCCACCACCAGGTCCAGTTCGCCGGCGGCCAGCGCCGGGAACAGATAATCCTGCGGTCCCTCGCGCACGGTGACCAGCAGCTTGGGCGCGTGGGCCTTCAGCCGCAGGATGGCCTGCGGCAGCAGGCTGGCGCTGGCGGAGATCTGGGTGCCGATGATGACATGGCCGCAAATGCCGCCCTTGAAGGCGTTGATCTCGTCGGTCAGATAGCGCAGCTCGGCGATCACCGCCTTGACGCGCTCGCCCAGCAGCAGCCCGTATTCGGTGGGCGTCACGCCGCGGTTGCCGCGCAGGAAGAGCACGGTGTCCAGCTGCTGCTCCAGCTCGCGTATCGCCTTGGTCACCGCCGGCTGGGTCAGGTGCAGCTCGCGCGCGGCGCGGGCGATGGACTGGCAGCGCAGCACCCGGTCGAACACCAAGAGCGGCCGCAGCTTGAGCCGGTTCAACACCATATCGTGAACGGAAAAGGGCGTGAGAGGGTCCATCGGCGCTCCTGTGCGGTTGGGACGGCGCGGCAGAAGACTATGGCATAACTTTAGGGAATAGCAGAAGCCCGGATATTCATTTTCTCCTTATCGCCGCGCTCCATAGACTGGACGCGTCCCACTGATACGGCCGGTTTGGTCCGCGCCGGAGCGCTTGAATAAGGAGAACGCCTTGAGCCCAGTTCCACCATCCGCATTGCAAGCCGCCGCCGAGCAGCTGCGTCGCGCCGCCGACGCCGGCCAGCCCTGCGCGCCGGTGCGCGGCCTGCTCGGCGAGGGAGACGTCGACGCCGCCTATCAGGTGCAAACGCTGAATGTCCGGCATGCGCAGGCCCAGGGCCGGCGGCTGGTGGGCAGCAAGATCGGCCTGACCTCGGCCGCGGTGCAGCGGCAGCTGGGCGTGGCGCAGCCGGATTTCGGCCGCCTGTTCGCCGACATGGCGGTGTGCGACGGCGAGGAGATCGACAGCCGGCGGCTGCTGCAGCCCAAGATAGAGGCGGAAGTGGCGCTGCTGCTGGGGCGCGATCTGGACCATGACAAACATACGCTGGCCGATCTGTTCCGGGCGGTGGACGCGGTCTTGCCGGCGCTGGAGATCGTGGACAGCCGCATCGCCGGCTGGGATATCCGCATCAGCGACACCATCGCCGACAACGCGTCCAGCGGCCTCTTCGTGCTGGGCAACCGGCCGCGGCGGCTGGCCGACGTCGATCTGCTCGGCTGCGGCATGACGCTGGAGCTGCGCGGCGAGCCGGTCTCGGTGGGCGCCGGCGCGGCCTGTCTCGGCAATCCCTTATTGGCCGCGCTGTGGCTGGCGGACACGATGGCGCGGCGCGGCGAGCCGCTCAAGGCCGGCGACATCGTGCTGACCGGCGCCTTGGGGCCGATGGCGCCGGCGCGCGCCGGCGACGTGTTCACCGCCCGCATTCAGAGCCTGGGCGAGGTGTCGGCCCGCTTCGCCCCACTTCAGGGAGCATCCTCATGAGCCATCCCGCTCGCGTCAAAGCGGCCATCATCGGTTCCGGCAATATCGCTTGCGATCTGATGGTCAAACTACTGCGTCACGGCCAGCAGCTGGAATTGGCCGCCATGATAGGCATCGATCCGGATTCCGACGGCCTGGCCCGCGCGCGCCGCCTGGGCCTGGCCACCAGCCACCAGGGCGTGGAAGGGCTGTTGGCCATGCCCGGCGCCGCCGACATCCGCCTGGTGTTCGACGCCACCTCGGCCGGCGCCCACGCGCGCCACGAACAGCTGCTGCGGCCGCGCGGCGTCCGGGTGATAGACCTGACGCCCGCCGCCATCGGCCCCCATGTGGTGCCGGCGGTGAACCTGGACGCGCACCTGGACGCGCCCAATATCAATATGGTCACCTGCGGCGGCCAGGCCACCATTCCCATCGTGGCCGCGGTGGCCGCGGCGACGCCGGTGTTCTACGGCGAAATCGTCGCCTCCATCGCCAGCAAATCCGCCGGCCCCGGCACGCGCGCCAATATCGACGAATTCACCGAAACCACCGCCCAGGCGATTGTCGGCGTCGGCGGCGCGCGCAGCGGCAAGGCCATCATCATCCTGAACCCGGCGGAGCCGCCGCTGATGATGCGGGACACGGTGTTTTGCCTGACCGCGCCGGCGGACCGGGACGCCATCGCCCGCTCGGTGGCCGCGATGGCGGACAAGGTCAGCGCCTATGTGCCCGGCTACCGGCTGAAGCAGGAGGTGCAGTTCGAGGCGCTGCCGGCGGAAGCGCTGACGGCCTATCCGGAACTGGCGCGGAGCGGCGGGCTCAAGGTGTCCGTCTTCATCGAGGTGGAAGGCGCGGCCCACTATCTGCCGGCCTACGCCGGCAATCTGGACATCATGACATCGGCGGCGATGGCCTGCGGCGAACGCGTCGCCGCCCGCCTGCTGCAAGCCTGAGGAGCCCGGCATGGACAAACTGTATATTTCCGACGTGACCCTGCGCGACGGCTCGCACGCGGTCCGTCACCGTTATTCGCTGGCCCAGGTGCGCGCCATCGCCGCGGCGCTGGACGCGGCCGGGGTGGATTCCATCGAGGTGGCGCACGGCGACGGCTTGGAGGGTTCCAGCTTCAACTACGGCTTCGGCGCCCATAGCGACGTGGAGTGGATCGCCGCGGCGGCCGAATCCGTGCGCAGCAGCAAGATCGCCACCTTGCTGCTGCCCGGCATCGCCACCGTGCGCGCCTTGCGCGAGGCCTACGACGCCGGCGCGCGCATTGCGCGCATCGCCACCCACTGCACCGAGGCCGACATCGCCAGACAGCACATCGGCTACGCGCGGGAACTGGGCATGGACGCCGTCGGCTTTCTGATGATGTCGCACATGACCACGCCGCAGCGGCTGGCCGAACAGGCCAAGCTGATGGAAAGTTACGGCGCCCATTGCGTCTACGTGGTGGATTCCGGCGGCGCTCTGCTGATGCAGCAGGTGCGCGACCGCTTCCGCGCCTTGCGCGACGCGCTGCGGCCGGAGACGGAAACCGGCATCCACGCCCATCACAATCTGTCCCTGGGCGTGGCCAACAGCATTGTGGCGGTGGAAGAAGGCTGCCGCCGCGTCGACGCCTCGCTGGCCGGCCAGGGCGCCGGCGCCGGCAACGCGCCGCTGGAAGTGTTCATCGCCGCCGCCGAGCGCCTGGGCTGGAACCACGGCTGCGAGCTGATCCGGCTGATGGACGCCGCCGACGATCTGGTGCGGCCCACCCAGGACCGCCCGGTGCGGGTGGACCGCGAGACGCTGGCGCTGGGCTACGCCGGCGTCTACTCCAGCTTCCTGCGCCATGCGGAAACGGCGGCGGCGCAATACGGCTTGAAAACCCTGGACATCCTGCTGGAAGTGGGACGCCGCCGCATGGTGGGCGGGCAGGAGGACATGATAGTCGACGTGGCGCTGGACTTGCTCAAGGCCAAAGGAGGCGCGGCATGACGGACTTTGTTCAAAACTGCGCCCGCGAACTGGACATCGCGACCCAAACCGGCGAAGCCGTCGATCAACTGAGCGCGCGGCGGCCTTTCGATCTGGCGCAGGCCTATCGCATCCAGCAGGCCGGCATCGCGCTGCGCCAGCAGCGCGGCGAGCGCGCGCTGGGCTTGAAGCTGGGCTTCACCAGCCGGGCCAAGCGCGTGCAAATGGGCGTGGACGCGCTGATCTGGGGCGAGCTGACCGACGCCATGCAGCTGGCGGACGGAGGCGAACTGGCGCTGGGCCGCCTGATCCATCCGCGGGTGGAGCCTGAAATCGCCTTCATCACCGCGCAGGAGATCTCGCGGCCGCTGTCCCTGGCCGAGGCCGGGCTGGCGCTGGCCGGCGTGGCGCCGGCGCTGGAAATCATCGATTCGCGCTACCGCGACTTCCGTTTCAGCCTGGAGGACGTGGTGGCGGACAACTGCTCATCGTCCCATTTCGTCGTCGGCCCGCTGAGCCCGCCGGACACGCCGCTGGACAATCTGGGCGTGACGCTGCGCTTCAACGGCCGGCCGGTGCAGCTGGGCAGCAGCGCCGCCATCCTGGGCCAGCCGCTGCGCGCGCTGATGGAAGTGTCCGCGCTGCTGCACGCGGAAGGGCGCACGCTGCCGGCCGGCTCCTTGCTGCTGGCCGGCGCGGCCACCGCGGCCGAGCCCTTGCGCGCCGGCTTGCATGTTGGCGTGGAGATCGCCGGCCTGGGCCGCTGCGAGTTTGAAACCGAAGGGAGCGCCTGATGAGCACCCAAGCCACCACCGTCAGCGGCAAGGCCGCGCCGCGCGGTCGCTTTCCGCACTTGAAGCGGGCCGGGGACTTCCTCTTTGTCTCCGGCACCAGTTCGCGGCGGCCGGACAACAGCATCGCCGGCGCCGAGGCCGACGCCATGGGCGCGACGCGGCTGGACATCGCCTTGCAAACCCGGGCGGTGATCGAGAATATCCGCGACATCCTGGCCACGGCCGGCGCCGGGCTGGCCGATGTGGTTGAAATCAGCGCCTATCTGGTGGATATGAACGATTTCGCCGCATACAACCGGGTTTACGCCGACTACTTCGACGAGGAAGGGCCGACGCGGACCACGGTGGCGGTGCATCAGCTGCCGCATCCGCATTTGCGCATTGAGATCAAGGCGATCGCCTACAAGCCGCTTTAAGAACGTATTTACGATCTCGCGGCGAGTAGGTTCTTTTAGGTGTAATCAAGCACAAGAGAAGGAGAGAGGAGATGGAACTGCAATACGGCATGCCGCTCAATCTGCTGGACTGGGCGCAGCGCAACCAGGGTCTGCTCAAGCCGCCGGTGTGCAATGCGGCCGTTTGGTCGGACGGCGACTACATCATCAATATGGTGGGCGGGCCGAATACCCGCACCGATTTTCACGACAACCCCACCGAGGAGATTTTCTACCAGATCCAGGGCAACGCCTATCTGGAGATATGGGACCGCGGGCGCTTCGATCGCATCGAGCTGCGCGAAGGCGACGCCTTCCTGTTGCCGGCCCACGTCATCCACTCGCCGCAACGGCCCGAGCCCGGCCTATGCCTGCTGGTGGAGAAGCCGCGGCCGGTCGGCCAGTACGACAGCCTGCAATGGTACTGCCCGGTCTGCGCCGCCGAGATCTGGCGTTTCTCCAAGCAGCTGGAAAGCCTGGTGGACGATCTGCCCAAGGCCTATCAGCTGTTTTACGCCTTGAGCGAGGACGAGCGCCGCTGCCGCCATTGCGGCACCGTCCACCCCGGCAAGGATTACGCCGCCTGGCACGAGTTGCGGCAGCGCTCCCGTCATTGAGCGTCCGTTCCATGACCGCCGCGTTCCCGCCCTAGCTCGCAAGACGGGAACCGATTCTTGAAGCAAGCTTAATTAACCGAGAAACGCAGCCATGATAGACATCCACTCCCATTTCTTCCCGCGGATCAGCCAGGCCGAGGCGGCCCGGCTGGACCCGCGGCGCGGGCCCTGGCTGGAAACCTCCGGCCGCAACGGGCAGATCATGGTGGGCGAGCAGCCGTTCCGGCCGGTGCACGACGCGCTTTGGGACGGCGCGCGCCGGCTGGCCTGGCTGGACGAGCAGGGCATAGACATCCAGATCATGTGCGCGACGCCGGTGATGTTCGCCTACGCCGCGCCGATAGAGCGCGCCTTGCCGTGGGCGCAGCTGATGAACGACCGCGCGCTAGACATGGCGGCCATCGCGCCGCAACGCTTGAAAGTACTGGCGCAAGTGCCCTTGCAGGACGTGGACGCCGCCTGCCGCGAAGCCAGCCGCGCCCGCGACGCCGGCCACATCGGCGTGCAGATCGGCAACCACGTCGGCGAGCGGGATCTGGACGACGCGGGCCTGCTGACGTTTCTCAGTCATTGCGCGGCCGAGAACATCCCGCTGCTGGTGCATCCATGGGACATGATGGGCGCCGGCGCGCGGATGAAGCGCTGGATGCTGCCCTGGCTGGTGTCGATGCCGGCGGAAACCCAGCTGGCCATCCTGTCGCTCATCCTGTCCGGCGCTTTCGAACGCCTGCCGGCCAGCCTGAAAATCTGCTTCGCCCACGGCGGCGGCAGCTTCGCCTATCTATTGGGCCGGGTGGACAACGCCTGGGAGCAGCGCGACATCGTGCGCGAAGACTGTCCGCGGCGGCCGTCCAGCTATCTGGACCGGTTTTACGTGGATTCCGCGGTGTTCGATCCCGGCGCGCTGCGGCTATTGATCGCCACCATGGGCGCGGAGCGGGTGATGCTGGGCTCGGACGCGCCCTTTCCGCTGGGCGAGCAGACGGTGGGCGGCCTGGTCCGCGAGACGGTGGCGGACGCCGAGGTCCGCCGGCGGCTGTTGGCGGACAATGCGCGGGCCTTCTTCAGTTTATAGGGCGGCTCAACTCAGCAGCCAGCCCAGCAACAAGCCGCCGAACAACAGCCATTTCAGCGCGTAATAGCCGAGGCGGCTCTGCGCCTTGATGCGCTTGCCGAACAGCCGCACCGCCTGCACATAGCGGAACAGGCGGTTGAGCGCGCCGGTGCGGTCCCCGTCCTGATTGGGGGCGCTGGCGGCGCCCAGCAGCAGGCGGCTGAGCTGGCGGTTGAACCAGGCGGCGAGCCGGAAGCGCATCGGCCGTTCGATATCGCAGAACAGGATGATGCGCTGGTGCTTGGTGGCGTTTTCGGCGTGGTGCAAATAGGTTTCGTCGAACAGCACCGCCTCGCCGTCGCGCCAGCTATAGCGCTCGCCGTCCACCTCGATGTAGCAGGCCTCGCTTTGCGGCGTGGACAGGCCCAGGTGGAAGCGCACCGATCCGGCGAAGGGGTCGCGGTGGCGCACCAGGCGGCTGCCCGGCGGCAGGCTGGCGAACATCGCCGCCTTCACCGTGGGAATGCCCTCCAGCAAGGCGGTGGTGTACGGACACAGCTTGGCCGCGGACGGGTGCGGCTGGTCGTACCACTTGAGATAGAAGCGCTTCCAGCCGGTTTTGAAGAAGGAATTGAAGCCCAGATCGTCGTAACGGTCGGAGGCCTTGATCGCGCCGCCGTCGGACAGGGCCAGCGCCTCGGTGCGGATGCGCTGCCAGTTGTCGTTCAGCGTCCGCAATTCCGGAAACTGTTGCAAGGGCAAATAGGGGCGGGCCGGCAAGGTGGAGAACAAGTAGCAGAAGCAGTTGATCGGCGCCATGAAGGTGGAGTGATCGGTCAACTGCCGCCAGAAACCCAGACGTTGGCGGCCGCGATAGTGGATATAGACGGTACAGAGCGCGAAAACGAGGAGGATGGAGAGTTTGATATACGGCATATGGGCTCGCCTGTGCATGGATATGCTCAATTTCAAGCAAATACCGGTTTTGGACGACTGGTAGTTGGGATAGTTTAGCAAAATCCTGCCGCCGCCGCCCCCCGCGGCGGGCCGCGCAAACGGCTGTATCTGGCCGGAAAACAGCCGAAACCGGCTGTGCCGGCCGCCGCATACGGCCGACACCCGCAAGGGGCGCTGCCTAGAATGGTTCGAGCGAGAACGGCCCCGCGCCGTCCCCGGCAATCATTCGCTTGCCGGGCCGCCCGACCAAGGAGCCTGCCCATGCATTTCACCCACGCGATCACCCGTTTGCCGGCCGACACCGTGGCCGGCGGCCTGACCACCGCCGATATCGGCGCGCCGGACCCGGCGCTGACCCGCGCCCAGTTCCGCGACTACGTGGACATTCTGCTGAGCCTGGGCCTGACCGTCAGCACGCTGCCGGCCCAGCCCGATTATCCCGACGCCCATTTCGTTGAAGACACCGCGGTGCTGATGCCGGAACTGGCGGTGCTCACCCAACCCGGCGCGCCGTCCCGCCGCGGCGAGGTGCGCAGCATCGCGCCGCTGGTGTCCCGCTTCCGTCACGCGGTGTGGATGGACGGCGACGCGCGCATGGACGGCGGCGACGTGCTGATGATAGACAAGCGCTTCTTCGTGGGCCTGACCAGCCGCACCAACGAAGCCGGGGTCAGCCAGTTCGCCGCCGCGGTGGAAAAGTTTGGCTATGTTGTCACCGCGGTGGAAGTCAGCGCCGGCCTGCATCTGAAATCCATCGTCAACTACGTGGGCCGCAACACGCTGATCCTGTCCGAAGACCGCGCCGACGATCCGGTATTCCGCGGCTATCAGCAGATCGTGCTGGCCAGGGACGAGGAATACGCCGGCAACACCCTGTGGATCAACGACACCCTGATCACGCCCAGCGGCTACCCGGACACCCTGCGCAAGCTGAAGACGCTGGGCCTGCCCATCATCGAGACCGACACCAGCGAAATCCGCAAAATGGACGGGGGGCTGACCTGCATGTCCCTGCGCTTCTGAAAAACCGTTCCATTCGCCACCGGCCGCAGAGCCGGGAAGATTCAGAACCTGTCGCCGACGCTGAGCCGGCGAGGAACAGGCTCTCAAGGAGAAACCAGATGAAAACCATCAGCATCGCGCTCTTGCTGGCGCTGAGCGCCGGCCCGTCGCTGGCCAAGGACATCAAGCAAATCCGCTGGGGCGTGGACGGCGGCTACCCGCCTTTCGACGTGCTGGCGCCCAACGGCGAGATCACCGGCTTCGATCCGGACATCGCCAAAGCCGTCTGCGCCGAACTCAAGGCCCGCTGCGTCTTCGTCAAGCAGCCGTTCGACAGCATGATAGCCGCGCTCAACGCCAATAAGTTCGACGCCGTCATCGCCTCGCTGAACGTGACGGCGGAGCGGCGGAAGCAGGTGGATTTCAGCGACAAATACTACGCGTCCGCCTCGCAGCTGGTGGCGCGCAAGGGCAGCCCGCTGCGGCCCACGCCGCAGTCGCTGGCCGGCAAGACCGTGGGCGTGCAGTCCGGTTCGGTGCACGAGCAGTACGCCAAGGCCAACTGGGGCGGGGGCAAGGTCAAGATCGTCACCTACGCCAACCAGGACAATGTCTACCTGGACCTGGCCTCCGGCCGCATCGACGCCGCCTTGCAAGACAATATCCAGGCCGAGACCAGCTTTCTACGCACCGAGCGCGGCAAGCAGTTCGCTTTCGCCGGCCCCAAGCTGGGCGAGTCCAATCCGGTGGCCGTCGCGGTGCGCAAGAACGATCCGGAACTGAAGGCGGCGATCAACCGCGCCATCGCCGCCATCCGCGCCAACGGGGTGTACGAGGGGATACGCAAGAAGTACTTCGGCTTCGATATCTACCACTAAGAACCTGTTCAATGTCTGCTGCGCGGCGCGCGCACCGCTTCCATCCCTATCCACCCCCGGCCGGCGCCCGCCGGCCGCTTCCCCAAGGAGGGCGGCCATGGTGGCGTCCTATCTGCCCCTGTTGCTGAGCGGGGCCTGGCTCAGCCTGCGCGTGGCGCTGGCCGCGCTGGGGCTGGCCCTGTTGTTCGGCCTCGCCAACGCCTGCGTCAAGCTGTTCGGGCCGCGCTGGCTGCGGGCGGCGTCCATCGCCTACACCACGGTGATCCGCGGCATTCCGGAACTGGTGATGATGCTGTTGCTGTTCTACGGCGGCGAGAAAGTCTTCAATCTGCTGCTGGCGGCCTTGGGGCTGCCGGCGGTGGAGTTCGACAAATTCCTGGCCGGGGTGCTGACCATAGGCTTCATCTTCGGCGCCTATTACACCGAAACCTTCCGCAGCGCCTTCCTGGCGGTGCCGCGCGGCCAGTTGGAGGCCGGCGTCGCCTACGGCATGCGGCCGTGGCGGCTGTTTCGGCGCATCCTGTTTCCGCAGATGCTGCGCCACGCCTTGCCCGGCATCAACAACAACTGGCTGGCGCTGATGAAGTCGGCGGTGCTGGTCTCGCTGATCGGCCTGGAGGACATGGCCTGGCTCGCCGAGCAGGCCGGCCGCGCCACCCAAATGCCTTTCCTGTTCTATTTCCTGGTCTGCCTGGTCTATTTGCTGTTCACCGCCGCCTCCGGCGGGGTGTTCCGCTGGCTGGGGCTGCGTTACAGCCGCGGCCTGCTTTGAGGGGGAAACGATGACGCTAGACGAAATCCTGCGCGCCTTGCCCAGCTATTTATGGGGAGAGGGCGGCCAATGGAGCGGGCTGGCGCTCACCGCCAAGCTGTTCCTGGTGTCCGGCGGCCTGGGCATGTTGCTGGCGGTGCTGCTGGCGCTGCTCAGGGTCTACGGCCCGGCGCCGCTGCGCTGGGCGGTGGCCGCCTTCAGCTATTTCTTCCGCGGCACGCCCTTGTTCATGCAGCTGATGCTGATCTATTACGGCGTGTCGCAATTCAGCTGGGTGATAGAAGGCTGGCAGGCGGAAGCCCCGTTCTGGCTGCTGTTCCGCGACGCCACCTTCTGCGCCATCCTCGCCTATGTGTTGAACACCGCCGCTTACGCGCAGGAAATCCTGTCCGGCGCGCTCGCCGGCTACCCGCGCGAGGAAATCATGGCGGCGGAGGCCTTCGGCATGTCGCGGGCGCGGGTCATCCGCCGCATCGTCTTGCCCGGCGCGCTGCGGCGCTCGATACCGGTGCTGAGCAATGAAATGGTGTTTTTGCTGCACGCCACCGCCTTATCGTCCACGGTCACGCTCTTGGACGTCACCGGCGTGGCGCGCGCCTTGTACGCGGCCACCTACGCGCCGTTTTTCCCTTTTCTGATGGCGGCGGCGATCTACCTGGGCTGCACCTTCGCGCTGCTGGCGGGCTTTCGTCAGGCGGAACGCCGCTGGCTGAAGTTCCTGCGGCCGCGCTCAGCCTAGCGCGCCGGCGCTGCGCTTGATCTCCTGCAGCTCGGTGATGGTGATGATCTTGTCGATCTTGAAGGCGGCGCTGTTCAGCCATTGCTCGGCCAGCTCGCGGTATTGCTGGATGTCGCGACAGCCGACGCGCACCTGGAAATCGAAGCTGCCGGCCACCAGCCAGGCGTCCAGCACCGCCTCGCTGCGTTGCAGTTCCTTGATGAAGGCCTGCTGCGACAGCGCGTGATCGGCCAGCGCCACCTGGGCCACCACGATGACGGGGTAGGCCGGTTCCGGCAGCTGCACCACGGCGCGGTAGCCGCGGATCACGCCGGCTTTTTCCAGCCGGCGCACGCGCTCCAGGCAGGGCCGAGGCGTCAGATTGACCTGCTCGGACAAACGTTGAAAGGACATGCGGCCGTTGGCTTGCAAAGCGGCGAGGATTTTCAGGTCGATACGGTCCAGGCTGGGTTTCTTGTCGTTCATGGCGGGTTTCAGGATGGATGGGCTGCCTGATGATTTGAGCCTCAGGCGCCGACAGTGTCAAGGCGGCGCGTCCAGCGTGGTTTTGATATTTCAATGACATGGAAAGGGAGGGCGTTTTATGGAGCTCGTCACCCTGGCGTTGCCGCAGGCCAGCATAGGCATGCGGCGCGAACTCTTGAGCCTGCATTACGGCCGGCGCGGCGCCGGGCCCAAGGCCTATTTGCAGGCCAGCCTGCACGCGGACGAACTGCCCGGCATGCTGGTGATCCACCATCTGCGCCGGCTGCTGGACCAGGCCGAAGCGGCCGGCCTGCTGCGCGGCGAAATCGTGCTGGTGCCGGTGGCCAATCCCATCGGGCTGGCCCAGGCGCTGTTGCAGCAGCAGCCCGGGCGTTTCGAACTGCGCAGCGGCGAGAATTTCAACCGCCGCTTCACCGATTTCCACCCGCTGCTGCGCCCCGGCCTGGAAGCCGGCCTTGGCGACGACGCCGCCGCCAATCTGCGGACGGTGCGCGCCCGGATGCGCGCCGCGCTGGACGCGCAAACCCCGGTCACGGAACTGGAGGCGCTGCGCCTTGCCCTGAGCCGGCTGGCGCTGGACAGCGACCTGGTGCTGGACCTGCATTGCGACAGCCAGGCGCTGCTGCACGTGTACGCCGACGCGCCGTTCTGGCCGGCGCTGGAGCCGCTGGCGCGCTATCTGGGCGTGGCCGCGGCGGTCTTGAACGAGGCGCCGGGCGGCACGACTTTCGAGGAATCCTGCGGCCAGAGCTGGTGGCGGCTGGCCGGCGAACTGGGGCCGGCGCATCCGCTGCCGCTGGGCTGCGTGGCCGCCACGGTGGAGCTGCGCGGGCAGGGCGATCTGGACCACGGCCAGGCGCGGCGGGACGCGGAGGCTTTGTACGCCTATCTGCAAAGCCGCGGCCACATCGCCGGCGCCGCGCCGGCCTTGCCGCCGCCGGTGCCCGCGCCGTGGACCTGGCGCGGCATGACCAGCGTGAGCGCGCCCGCGCCCGGCCTGGTGCTGCGCCATTGCGCGGTCGGCGCGGAAGTGGAGCGCGGCCAGCCGCTGCTGGAGCTGATCGACCCGCTGGAAAACCGGGTCGTCCCGGTGCTCAGCCCGGCGGCGGGCCTGCTCTACGTCAGCCACCCGCTGCGCTACGCCCAGGCCGGCATGGAGCTGTGCCGCATTCTGGGCCGGGCCGACGCCGGCGCGCGCGTGTCGCTTGCTTGAACGTTTGCGTCATGTTTCCGGCATGGCCGCAACGCGTACTGTCAGTAGAATGATTTGCCGCCCGCGGGCGGCCATGCGAACCCCCACCCAAGAGCCGCCCACCATGCAAGCCCAAGCCATCGCCGCCGCCGACGCGCCGGCGCAAGAAAACCTGGAGCCCATCTGGCTCCGCGCCAGACAAGGCCAATTGGCCCGCGCCGTCGTGATGGTGCGTCCTCACGATTTCGCCTTCAATGAACAAACCGGCGCCGACAATGTGTTCCAGCACCGGCTGCAACTGCCGCCGGCCCAGGTTACCGCGCGGGCGCTGGCGGAATTCGACGCCATGGCGCAGCGGCTGCGCGACCGCGGCGTCGAAGTGCTGGTGCTGGAAAAAAGTCCGGACGGCTATCCAACCCCGGACGCGGTGTTTCCCAACAACTGGTTCAGCACCAGCGTGGACGGCAGCCTGCACGTCTACCCGATGCACACGCTGAACCGCCGCCGGGAACGGCGGGTGGAGGAGCTGTGCCAATTGCTGCTGAGCCACGGCTACGAGGTGGAGCAAGTGGTGTGGGCCGGCCATCCGCTGGAAGAGGAACTGATCCTGGAAGGCACCGGGGTGATGGTGTTCGACCATCCGCGCAAGCGCGTGTACGCGGCGCGCTCGCAGCGCTGCCATCCGGGCGCGCTCTACCGTTACGCGCGCCGGCGCGGCCTGGAAGCGGTGCACCTGTTCGACACCGTGGACAGCCGCGGCGTGCCCATCTACCACACCAATGTGATGATGAGCGTGGGCGAGGGCTTCGCGGTGATCTGCTCCGAAAGCCTGCACCGGCCGGAGCAGCGGCGGCAAGTGCTGAGCGCGCTGAGCGAGCACCACGAGGTGATCGACATCAGTCTGGCTCAGGTGGAGCGCAGCTTCTGCGGCAATATTCTGCAACTGCGCGGCGCCGGCGGCCAGCCGCTGATCGCGATGTCGGAGCAGGCCTGGAACGGCTTCACGCCGGCGCAGCAAAGAACGCTGGAGCGCCACGGGCAGCCGGTGGTCAACCCCATTCCCACCATAGAGGCGGTGGGCGGCGGCAGCTGCCGCTGCATGCTGGCCGAGCTGTTCCTGCCGCGCGTCCGCTAGCGGCTGCCCCGGCAAGGGCCGGGAACGCGTTCCGTCGCGGCTCGTTCGGGAGGGAGGCTAGGCCGGACAACTCAATCCACGGTTCAGACGCTGCCGCACGGCTCCGGCAGCGTCGCGGCTTTGCGGCAGGTACCGAACGGCCTGAGCGTGTTTAGCGACTACGCGCCTCTTTCATACCAGTCTTTGCTGGCGTTCACGATGCGAACAACCAGCAGCATGGCGGGGACTTCAACCAGCACGCCGACAACAGTGGCCAGCGCCGCTCCGGAATGAAATCCGAACAGGCTGATGGCGGTGGCCACCGATAGTTCAAAGAAGTTGGACGCGCCAATCAAAGCGGACGGGCAGGCCACGCTATGCTTTTCTCCGACGAGCCGGTTGAGCCAGTAGGCCAGGGCGGAGTTAAAGAACACTTGGATCAAAATGGGGACCGCCAGCAAGGCAATGACTAGCGGCTGCTTCAATATCGCTTCGCCCTGAAAGGCGAAGAGCAGAACCAAGGTTGCGAGCAAGGCGGTGATAGACCAAGGGCCAATCTTGCTCATGGCGGCATCGAAAGCCGCCTGCCCCTTGGCTAGCAGCGCCTTGCGCCATAATTGCGCCAGGATGACCGGAATCACGATGTAAAGCACGACCGATACCAGCAGGGTGTCCCATGGCACGGTGATCGCGGAGATGCCGAGCAGGAGGCCGACGAGCGGCGCGAACGCCACAACCATAATGCTATCGTTCAGGGCGACCTGGGACAGCGTGAACAAGGGGTCGCCATTGCTCAGCCGGCTCCACACAAAGACCATGGCGGTGCAGGGCGCGGCGGCCAGCAGGATCAGTCCGGCAATATAACTGTCCAGTTGTTCCGCCGGGAGCATGTCTGCAAATAGGTTGCGAATGAACAGCCAGCCCAGAAACGCCATGGAGAACGGCTTAAGCAGCCAATTCACCACCAGGGTCACGCCAATGCCGCGGACATGATGGCGCACTTCGTGCAGCGCGCCAAAATCGACTTTGACCAGCATGGGAATGATCATCACCCAAATCAGTAAACCGACGGGCAGGTTGACCTGGGCGATTTCCAGCTTGCCGATAGCCTGGAATAGCTGCGGCAGCGTTTGTCCCAGCGCGATTCCCGCGATGATGCAAAGAAAAACCCAGAGGGTCAGGTAGCGTTCAAACCTGCTCATCGACGCCGGGCCGTCCCGGCGAAGAGCGGCGTCGCAAGGGGTAGACAAAACAATTCTCCTTTTTCAAACGTGCGGGCTGATCGGGATTTTGCGATTGCCTTGATCGGGGCAGCCGCTTGGCCGCGCGCTGATGGCTTGCGTGGTCATGGCCGTCATGCCGCCTGGCGCTTTGCCTTCAGGGCAGCAAGCCGCCGATACGATCCAGTTCCGTTTTCAGGCGCGCGGGGTCTTGTTGCAGCTCGGCCAGCGGCAAAGCCAGGAAGGCTTCGATCCGGGTGCGCAGAATGCGGTAGGCCGCCATGAAGGCCGCGTCGATTTCCGCGTCGGAGCCGGTGGCCTGGGCGGGATCTTCCACTCCCCAGTGACTGCGCAGCGTCGGCCCCAGGTAGGCGGGGCAGGTTTCGCCGGCGGCGCCGGCGCAGACGGTGATGACGATGTCGGGGGTGGCTGGCAGATTGTCCCAGGATTTGCTGCGGCAGCCCTCGGCAGCCATCCCTTCGCGCCTCAATAGCGCCAGCGAGCGCGGATGCACTTGCCCTGTGGGTTGGCTGCCCGCGCTCATGGCTTTCCAGCCGGCCGGCGCCAGGTGGTTGAAAACGGCTTCGCCCAGGATGGAGCGGCAGGCGTTTCCGGTGCACAGGAAAAGCACGTTCATGGGGTCAGTTTTCCGTTTCAGTTTTGGATGATGGGGGCAAGGCGGCTTCGGGGCAGCATGAGTCCGCACGCATGTCGACGCATTGCTCCGGATGGCCGGCGCAGCACTCTTCGGTCAAATAGGCGATCAATTCCAGCATCAAGGTCAAATTGGCGCGATAGCGCTGGTAGCGTCCTTCCTGCTCCACCGAAACCAAGCCTGCATGGCTCATGCCCTTGAGGTGAAAGGACACATTGTTGGGAGGAAGGTTGAGCGTGCCGGCGATTTGGCCAGCCACCATGCCTTCCAGTCCTTGCCTGACCAGCAAGCGGTAAATGTCGAGCCGGATGCTGGAAGACAGGGATTCGAAGATTTGGGTCGCGGTTGTGTTTTTCATGGTTCAACTATACAAGAATTATTGAAATAATGTCTAGATCCATTATCATGGCCTGCGTTCCGCTCACCCTTGTGAGGCCGCAACGCGGGGTCCGCACAGGGGGATTGACTCGTTATCTGCAGGAGGCCGCTATGTTCATCCATTCCCCCGATTTGCCCAATGTCCGGGCTGATCTATTTGAAAGCCCATCGTATTCGCCGTTGTCTGCGGTGCCCGCATCCAAGCATGCGCCCCGCTTTTTACTGCTGTACGGCTCGTTGCGCGAGCGTTCATACAGCCGTTTCTTGGCTGAGGAGGCGGGCCGTTTGTTGCTTGCGATGGGGGCGGAGGTCAGGATGTTCGATCCCAAGGGTTTGCCCTTGCCGGATGAGGCTCCGGACAGTCATCCCAAGGTGCAGGAGTTGCGTGAGTTGGTCTTGTGGGCCGAAGGCATGGTGTGGTGTACCCCGGAAAGACATGGGGCGATGACGGGCGTCATGAAGACACAAATCGACTGGATTCCGCTGTCCGCTGGGGCCGTTCGTCCCACTCAGGGCAAGACTTTGGCGGTGCTGGAGGTGTCCGGCGGTTCTCAGTCGTTCAATGCGGTCAACCAACTGCGCATTTTGGGACGCTGGATGAGGATGCTGACCATTCCAAATCAGTCCTCGGTGCCCAAGGCTTTTCTGGAGTTCGACGAGGGAGGCCGGATGAAACCGTCAGCCTACTACGACCGGGTGGTGGATGTGATGGAGGAGTTGATGAAGTTCACACTGTTGACCCGCGATGTTTCTCCCTATCTGACGGATCGTTACAGCGAGCGTAAGGAAAGCGCCGAAGCCTTATCTCTGCGGGTGAGCCAACATAGTATTTAGCCGCCGGGGTGCGGCGGCCCGTAGACTGTTCAAGTAGCCGCCAGACAGGGCGCCGCTGGACGACGCCCTGTTGAGGCTTACTTCACGCTGACGCCGCTGAACTGATAATCGCCAAAGGGGCTGATCTTGAAGCCGTTCACTTCCTTGCGCATCGGTTGATTGATGATGGAGTGGGCGATGGTGGTCCACGGCAGATCGCGCTTGAAGAGGGTTTGCGCCTGCGAGTACAGCTTGGCGCGCTCGGCCTGGTCGTTCAGGGTGCGGGCCTTGATGATCAGCGCGTCGAACTCCTTATTGCAGTAGCGCGAGTAGTTGGAGCCGTTCACCGCCTCGCAGCTGAGCAGCACGCCCAGGAAGTTGTCCGGGCTGGCGTAGTCGCCGGTCCAGCCCATCAGGCCGGCGTCGTGCTCGCCGCGCTTCATCCGCTTCAGGTATTCGCCCCATTCATAGGACACGATCTTGGCCTTGACGCCGATCTTGGCCCAGTCGGACTGGATCATCTCCGCCATCAGTTTGGCGTTGGGGTTGTACGGCCGTTGCACCGGCATTGCCCACAAGCTCAGCTCGAAGCCGTTGGGGTAGCCGGCCTTGGCCAGCAGCGCCTTGGCGGCGGCCACATTATAGGGCGCGTTCTTCAGGCTCTTGTTGTAGGACCACAGCGAGGACGGGAAGGGGTTGCTGGCGGCCTGGCCCTGGCCCTGGTAGACCGCGTCTATGATGGCCTGGCGGTTGATCGCCATGTCCAGCGCCTGGCGCACCTCGCGCTTCTGGAACTGCGGCTTGTCCAGGTTGTAGCTGAGGTAGCCGATATTGAAACCGGGCGCGGTCAGCATTTTCAGCTTGGGATCGGTCTTCATCACCGCCAGATCGCTGGGGCGCGGATAGGACATGATCTGGCACTCGCCGGCCTTCATTTTCTGGTAGCGCACCGAGGGATCGGTGGCGATGGCGAACACCAGATTGTCCACCTTCACCGCGCTCTTGTCCCAGTAAGCCTTGTTGCCGGCGTAGCGGATCTGGGCGTCCTTCTGGTAGCGCTTGAAGATGAAGGGGCCGGTGCCCACCGGTTTCTGATTGATGTCGGCGGCGCGGCCGGCCTTGAGCAGCTGCTCGGCGTATTCGGCGGACAGGATGGAGGCGAAGGGCATGGCGATCTTGATCGCCAGGTCGGCGTCCGGCGCTTTCAAGACGAAGCGCACCGTCTGCGCGTCCACTTTTTCCACGGCGCTGACGTTGCTGGCCAGGCCGGTGTCCACCGCGTAGGGGAATTCCGTGTTGTAGGCTTTGCGGAAGGGGTGGTTCTTGTCGAACATGCGCATGAAGGTGAACACCACGTCGTCGGCGTTGAAGTCGCGCGTCGGCTTGAAATAGTCGGTGGTGTGGAACTTCACGCCCTGGCGCAGCTTGAAGGTGTAGACCTTGCCGTCCGGCGAGGCGCTCCAGGAGGTGGCCAGGCTGGGAATGGCCTTGGTCGAGCCTTTCTCGAAACCCACCAGGCGGTCGAACAGCGCGTGGCCGGCCGCGTCGAAGGTGGTGCCTGAGGTGAACTGGGCGGAGTCGAAGCCGTCCGGGCTGGCTTCGGAGCAGTAGACCAGGGTGCCGGCGGCCTGGACGGAGACGGCGAAAGCGGCGCAGCAGGCCGCGGCCAACAATTGCGGTTGGATCTTTCTCATTGCTATTTCCCTATTTGCAGAGCGGTGAAGGGCGCGGACGCCTTCTTCATGAGTGCTTGGCAGGCCCTTGGGGGCTTTCTATTTGTTCATCTGTCCGATTCCCGCCGTTTTGGCGGCCCGGCATGCGTTTGGGATGCCCGTTTGATGCCGGATTCAAGCGACTAAGGCGGGAACGGAAGACCCTGCCAGCATATAGAATGTTGCCCCGGCGTCAATCGTGCGCTGCGGCGTAAGCGCGCCCGCATTTGAGATTTTCGTTTCGACGAGCTGGGCGCATTTTTAAGAATAATATTTAAAAACAGTTATTTGTGTCAGTTTTCAGGCGTTTCTGCATTGCGGCGGCAGGCATAAGATAGGGAGGCCTGCAAAAGGGCGTTTTTGTTTTCTCTTAAGCCAAGGAGAGCCAAATGCAAGCCAGCACGCAAGAAGCGGTGGTTGTGGTCAAACCCCGCAATCCGCGTCCGGTCCTGGTGCCGGTCCACTTGTAATCGGGTAGGAACGGGGCCGCCGTTTCAGGCGCAAAGCCCTGGGCCGATCCGGATTCCGCGCCGCCGGCTTGCCGGCGGCCGCGCTCATCTTTAAGAGGAGACTCCTTTGTGTCCCATCCGTCCGATCTTCGTTTTTGCCTGAACGGCGATGTGATTTCGCAATCGCCGCTGGTGGTCAAAACCGCCGGCGACGAGGAATTGGAGATTTCCGCAGGCCTTGCCAGCACGGAGGAGGTCAGCGCGCTGATGGCGCGCCTGGCCGGCGGCTGCAGCCAGCGGGACGCGGAGCGCCTCCTGCCGCGCCAGTCCGCCGACGAGGTGCGTCGTTTGCTGGTCAGCCTGGAAAACTACGGCGTGATCCGCCCGCTGGCGCCGGCGCGCGGCAAGACCGGGCTGGAAGTGCTGCTGGAGGTGGAGGACCTGTCCAACCGCCTGCTCTACCAGACGCTGTACCGCAATCCGTTCTGGACCCATTGCCAGAACGCCAGCCAGCCGGGGGATATTCCGGAGCGGGTGTTCCACGGCATGGTGATAGAGAACTATCACTTTTTGTTCCGCGAAAGCTATTTCGACGCGCCGGTGCTGTCCTATGTGCCCAATACCCAGGCGCGGCTGGCGATGAACGCCTTCTTCGCCGAGGAGTACGGCCACGACGAGCTGCTGCTGCAGGCCTTGAACCGCATCGGCATCAGCCGCGAGGACCTGGCGCACGCCGTGCCGCTGCCGCAGACCATGGCGCTGTGCAACGCGCTGGCCTATTGGTCGCACAACGATCCGCTGTTCTTCTTCACCACGCTGGGCATTTTGGAAGGTAAGGACATCCGTCAGGACTCCTTCCTGGACGCCGCTTACCGGCTGGGCGTGGACGCGGATTTCCTGCGCCCGGTGAAGGCGCACTCGGACATCAATCTGAAGGGCGAGCACGGCAGCCTGACCCGCAAGATCTTCGCGCAGATCCCGGTGGTGGATCAGGAAACGGCGCGACGCCTGCTGGCGCAAACCCATTTGTTCGTCGAGCTCTACGACGCTTTCTACAGCGCGGTCTGGCGGCACTATCTGCACGCCGACACCTTGCTGCGCCGCATCGAGCATTATTGAGGAGGCATTATGCACGGCCCCGGCACCCATGATCTGTTTCGTTACCCGGCGCTGCGGCCCGGGGTGGAAATCCAGCCGCAGGACGGCGGCGTGGCCCTGCTGTACCGCGAGCAGTCCTGCGATCTGCAAGTGGCCGACGAAGGGCGGCTGCAATTGCTGGCCCTGCTGGACGATCTGCAGCGCGCGCCGGCCAGCATGTCGGCGCTGCGCGCCGCCCATCCGGAATTGGCGGGGACGATTCCCGGCCTGCTGGAGGAGTTGGACCGCCTGGGCCTGGTGACCGAGGCCAGCTTCGAATTGCCGGACGACGCGCTGTCCGGTTGCGAGTTCAACACCCGGCTGCGCAATCTGGCGCAAAGGGCGATGCGCAAGCGCGGCCATTCCCGGCTGTACGGCATGCTGTCCGACGGCAGCGCGCCGCGCAATGTGCTGATCGGCTACGCGCTGGAGTATTACTACCTGGTGCGCGCGGCGCCGGGCCTGATCGCCTCCGCGCTGTCGCACGCGGACAGCCGGCAGAACCAGCGCAGCATCCAGCGCTTCCTGGTGTCGGAGCTGGATCATGATCAGATGCTGGCCGAGAGCCTGGCCAGCGTGGACATGGAAGTGGAGGGCCTGGACCATCTGCAGCCCCTGCCGTCCACCTTCGCCTTGTGCGCGGCCTTGGGCGTGTTCGCGCGTCAGCATCTGCTGTCGTTCAAGAGCGTGTTGTTTCTGTTCGAAATGCCCGGCGACGAGTTCAACCGCGCGCTGGTGCGCTGTTGCGAACGCGCCGGACTGGACAAGGGCTTCTGGGAGCCGCTGCTGCGCCACGCCTACCTCAACGATACGCTGGGGCACGACGACATCACCTCCGAACTGCTGCAGGACATCAGCGCCATCAGTCGCGAGGAGCAGCTGGTGGTGGAGAAAAACCTGGTGCTGACCATAGAAACCATGGCGCTGCAGGACGAGGAAATCGTCGATTACTACAGCCGGCCGGACGCCTTGATGCCGCGGCTCTATTTGTAATCCCCCGCAGTAGTCCTCGAGACGGCAGCCAAGGAGAGAACGATGGAAGCCTGGCAAGTCACCCATTATCGCGCGCCCCACCTGGTGCCCTTCAGCGCCCATCTGGCCGACGACGGCCAGACCGTGGTGCTGGCGGCGGACGCCAAGGAGTATGAAATCCAGTTTTCCGGCGTGGACGGCGGCCGGGTGCTGGACAGCGTGCTGGCGATGGCCAATCCGGACGCGGAAATCTGGTTCGACATCCACGCCGGATCGGCGCCGTCCTGGCAGCTGTCGCTGGCGGAACAGCTGGACGCGCTGTCGCTGATCCGCGACGCGCCGGCGGACCCGGCGGCGCTGGAGCGGCAGCGCCGGCAGTGGGAGGCGCTGAGCCGCCGCTGCGTGGACAAGCTGTTGGCGGCCACCGCCGGCGCGGCGCGCGGCGCTTACGCGCCGGTGGTGCTGAACATGCTGCGCCTGCTGGACGAGCCGGCGCCGCAGGCCGACGCCTTTTGCATAGACGAGGCGGGCGCGCCGGAGTGGCGCGACAATTTCGCGCTGCAAACCTTCTATCTGCAAAAGCTGTACCTGGCCGACAATCTGCCGCAGGCGCTGACGCTGTGGCGGCGGGTGCTCAACGGCTTCGCCGACGGGGCCGGCTTCGTCGGGCTCAGCCGCCGCGAGGCCGGCGCGGCGGAGATGCCGGCCAGCGAGGGCTTTTACTGCCCGGCGCATCTGGAGGCCTATGCGCTGTGCCTGGTGGATCTGCTGCTGCTGGCGCCCAAGCCCGAGGCGCGGCGGCGGCTCCTCTGCCGCGAGCCGGCCTCGGCGGTGGACAGCGGCGTCAACTTCATGCGCCGCGCCGAGCAGTTTGCGCTGGACGGCCTGGCCGAGCTGGGCGAATCGCGCTATGTGCGCAGGGTGAACGCCGACGACGCCGGCTTCGGCCCCCTGGTGCAAGGCCTGTTCATCGAGCAATACCACGTCACCCAGCGCTTCGTGGAAATCATCGCGCCGCTGATGACCAAGCGGCTGCGCAGCCCGCTGAAGCAACGGGTCTACCGTTATTTCCAGGAGGAGCTGGGCCACGAAGTCTACGAGCGCGCCACCTGCGAAGCGCTGGGCGTGCCGCCGGCCTGGCTGGACCAGGCGCTGCCGCTGCCCTTGTTCCAGGCCTATGTCGACGCCTTCACCGTGCTGGGCCGTTACGACCCCATCGGCTATCTGAGCTCCATCATGGTCACCGAGGGCATGTTGGGCGTGGATAATCCGGTGCACGAGCGGCTGGAGTCGCTGGTGGAGTTCCGCGCCGATTACCAGCGCGTGGCCAAGCGCCACGACGATTTGAATCTGGAGCTCAACCACGCCGCCTTGTCCCGGCTGTTCTTCCGCGAAATCAGCGCCTTGTCGCCGCGGACGCAGCAGCGCGCAGAGGCCAATCTGGCGTACCTGCTGGAGCTCAATCTGCGGGCGATGGACCAGGTGGCGGACTTCTACGGTCCGCAGGCGCAGCTGGCCGTCTGCTCGCTGGACGGCTATGCCGTCGCCGGCTGAACGCGCGGCGACGCAAGCCGCCTACGCCGCCAGCGTCAATCCGGCCTGGCTGGAAACGCTGAAGCAGTGCGGGCTGGACGCCCGGCCGCTGGAGGCGGAGGGCGCTTGGCTGCGGCTGGAGGACGGCCGGCGCTGGCTGGACTTCGTCGCCGGCTACGGCGCGGCGGCGCTGGGACATCGCCCGCGGGCGCTGCTGTCCGGCCTGGCGGAAGACCTGTTCGATCCGGCGCCCAATCTGCATCCGCTGGGCTTTTCCGGCCTGGCCGGCGATCTGGCCGCGGCGCTGCTGACGCTGGCCGGCTTCGCCGACGGCAAGGCCCTGTTCGCCAGCACCGGCGCGGAGGCGGTGGAGGGCGCGCTGAAGCTGGCGCGGATGGCCGGCGGCCGGCGGCGCGCCTTGAGTTTCGACGGCGGCTTTCACGGGCTGACCCTGGAAGCCACCGAACTGGCCGGCGGCGATTTCTGGCGGCAGGGCCTGCCGCGGCGCGAGGACTGCGCGGTCTTGCCCTGGGGCGATCTGGCCGCGGCGGCGGCGGAGCTGGCGCGCGACGACATCACCATCAACGCGGTGATGCCGGGCAATGTGCTGACCG
>NZ_JAMZGH010000042.1:0-32051 GCF_024158805.1 Chromobacterium sp. S0633
CCCGCCCCCCCGACCCCCCCCCCCCCCCCGCGCCCCCCCCCCCGCCCCCCCCGCCCCCCCCCCCCGCCCCCCCGCCCCCCCCCCCCCCCCCCCCCCCCCCCCCCCGCGGCGCCCGGCTCCCCGCTCCGCCCGCTCTCCGGCCGCGCCAGCCAGGGCGCCTCCCGCACCCGTTCCGCCTCCGCCGCGGTCAAGGCCCCGCGCGCCAGCCAGCGCGACAGCTGCGGCTCTATCGACTCCCCCAGGCGCTCCGCCAGCGAGCGGAAGGCCGCCAGCGGCGCGTGCGGCGGCAGAATGCCCAGCATGCTGTCTTCGGCGACAAACTCGAACACGTCGCGCACCTGCTCCAGGCTGGCCGCGGATTCCAGGCTCAGCTCCAGGCCGATGAAGCAATCCGTCGGCTCCAAGTCGGCGAAGGCCGGCAGCGGCGGCCAGACCAGCTCCACCTCGCGCAGCGCGCCCAACTGGCTGAGGAAACGCAGGCAGGACAGCGGATCGAAGCCGTCGCGGAACAGATCGGGATAAAAGCGCAGCGACAACTGCCACAGCGGCGTGGCGGCGGCGTCCAGCGCCTCCTCGCCGGCCACCGCGCAGGGGGCCCCGTCCAGCAGGAACAGCTGCAGGCGCTGCAACAGCGGCGCGCCGTCCGGCCAGACCGGCTCCGCGTCCAGCGCGGAGGCCTCCACCGCCTCCAGCATTCGCCGCAGATGATCGTTGCAGGCCAGCAGCAGGCTGACCAGATCGTCGCCCAGCGCGATCTTGCCGCCGCGCAGCCGTTCCAGCACGCTCTCCATCGCATGGGCGAAGGCCACCAGCGCGTCGAAACCGAAGGTGCCGGCGGAGCCCTTGATGGTGTGCGCGGTGCGCAGCAGCAGGTTGAAGGTCTCGGCGTCGGCGGGAAAGGCGGCCGGGTCCAGCAGTGCGCCTTCCAGCGCGTCGCACAGCTCGCGGGACTCCTCCAGGAAAATCGCCCTGGCCTTACTCCAGTCCATCCTCGCCTCCCGCCGTCGGCGCCGTCAGCGCCACGCCCAGCAACTGAAAGGCCTCGCTGACCAGGGGGTTGTCCGCCAGCAGCTCCAGCCGCCGCAGCTGCCGGCCAAAGACCAGCAGCAACTGCAAGGCGCAGCCGTCCACCTCCGTCACCTCGGCGAAGCTCAACGACACCGACTCCTGCCCCAGCAAGGGCAGGAGCTCGCTTTTCAGCTGCTCCACCGTGTAAACGCTCAACTCGCCGCTCAGGCTGGCCCTGGCCCAACCCTCGCCGGTTTCGACATGCAAGGTCATTCCGCGCCCCCAAACCAAACGCCAAGCGGGTGTTAACTCACTGTTTTTACTTAAGTGTCCACACTAAAAGTAGTCAAGAAACAGATTGTTTTATAAAAAACAGTAAGCAAGCCAACGCGCGACGGTGCGAACACGGCAACAGCAGCATGGCGGGAGGCCTATGAAACTGAGCATCAAATCCCTGCTGACGGCCAGCGCCGGCGTCTTCGCCCTGCTTTTGCTGCTGCTCCTGCTGTGCACCCTGCGCCTGCGGCATGAGCTGGATCTGCAAGCCCAGGCGGAATCGCAGCGCAATCAAAGCTATCTGCTGGCCAACGAACTGCGGCAAAGCTCGGACGACCTCACCCGCCTGGTCCGCACCTACGCGGAAACCGCGGACCCGCGCTACGAGCGGCAATACTGGGCGGTGCTGGCGATACGCAACGGCCAGCAGCCGCGCCCGCAGCACTACAACCGCATCTACTGGGACTTCATGGCGGCTAGCGACAACAAGCCGCAGCCGGACGGCCCCGCCGTGCCGCTGCAACAGCTGATGCGGCAGGCCGGCTTCACCCAGCAGGAATTCGACCAGCTCGGGCTGGCCCAGGCCAACTCGGACCGGCTGGTCAACACCGAAACCGTGGCGATGAACGCGATGAAGGGACGCTTCGCCGACGGCCAGGGCGGTTTCAGCCGCCAAGGCCCGCCGGACCCGGAACTGGCCCGGCGCATCCTGCACGACCGCCAATACCATCTGGACAAGGCCGCCATCATGCAGCCGGTGGACGCCTTCTACCGGCTGATGGAAGAGCGCACCAACCAGGCCGTCGCCCAATCCCGGACCCAGGCCGGGCTATGGCTGGCCATCGTCATCGGCCTGATGCTGGGCTGCTGCGCGCTGGGCCTGTTGATGTTCTGGACCATTTACCGGCGTTTGTTCGCCATGCTGGGCGACGAGCCCTTGCGCGTCACCCGGCTGATGCGGGCGGTGGCGGCCGGCGATCTGGCCGCCGCGGCCCCGCCCGGCGGCTACCCCAGGGACAGCCTGGCGGAAGCCATGCTCCAGACCGTGACCACGCTCAGCCGCGCGATAGCGGACTCCCAGCGCGGCGCCGGCCATCTGTCCATGATGTCGGCCCAGATCAACCACAGCTCCCAGCAGCTGTCCCTCAACACCAACGGCCAGGCGGCCAGCCTGTCCGAGGCCGCCTGCTCGCTGGAGCAGATCTCCTCCGCCATCAACCAGAGCAGCGACAACGCCAAGCTCACCGAAACCATGGCCGCCCAGGCGGCGGACGACGCGCGCCAGGGCGGCGAAATCGTCGAACACACCGTGCGCAGCATGCGGCGCATCGCGGAACACATCTCGGTGATAGACGACATCGCCTATCAAACCAATCTGCTGGCGCTCAACGCCGCCATCGAAGCCGCCCGCGCCGGCGCCCAGGGCAACGGCTTCTCCATCGTGGCCCAGGAAGTGCGCAAACTGGCGGAGCGCAGCCAGCTGGCCGCCAGAGAGATCAGCGGCATGGCCGCCAGCGGCGTACAGCTCGCCGGCCAGGCTGGCGCGCAACTGGCCGCCATCGTCTCCTCCAGCGGCAAGACCGCCAGCCTGATCCAGCAAATCGCCGTGGCCGCCAACGAACAGGCGCAAGGCGTGGGACAAATCAACGCCACCATTCAGCAACTGAGCGCCGCCACCCGGCAAAACGCCAGCCTGGTGGAAGAACTCGCCGCCATCTCGGCGGACAGCCGCGGCCATGCGGACCAAGTGCAAGCCCAGATGCAGCGCTTCCACGCCGCCGCCCCCGCTCCCCCCAGAGGAGAAACCAGCGCCGCCGGCCGCGTCACCGCGGGCCATGGAACCCGATATTGACCGGCCACCACAACATCGTTCAGCCGCACTGCGAGGACCTCTCCACATGAAAAATTTTCGCGCCAACCAGGCCATCACCGGCCTGCTGATTCTCATCGCGCTCACCTTTATCGGCGTGATCTACACCTTCATTTCCATGCGCCAGGCGGTGGATGTGATGAGCGCCGCCAGCGAAAGCCGTTATCACTCCTACCTGCTGGCCTCGGAACTGCGGCAAAGCTCGGACGACCTGACCCGGCTGGGCCGCACCTACGTCGTCACCGGCGACCCCGGCTATGAGCAGCAATACAACCGCGTGCTGGACATCCGCAACGGCAAGGCGCCGCGCCCGCAGGAATACAACCGCATCTATTGGGACTTCGTCGCCGCCGGCCAGGAAAAACCCCGGCAGGACAGCGAAACCGTGCCGCTGCAAACCCTGATGCAGCAAGCCGGCTTCACCGAAGGCGAGTTCGCCAAGCTCAAGGAGGCGCAAGCCAACTCCGACGGTCTGGTCAAGCTGGAAGTGCGGGCGATGAACGCGGTCAAGGGCAAGTTCGCCGACGCCCAGGGTCAGTACAGCGTCAGCGGCCAGCCGGACATGGAACTGGCGCGCAAGCTGGTGCACAGCAAGGAATACCACCAGTTCAAAGCCCAGATCATGAAGCCCATCGACGACTTCTTCGTGCTGCTGGACCAGCGCACCAACGCCGCGCTGGCCCAGGCCAAGGACAGGCTGTCCAGCGCCCAGCTGCAATTCCTCACCGCCATCGTGCTGCTGGTGGGCGAAATCCTGCTGCTGATCCTGCTGGGCCGCCGCCAGATCCATACCCAGCTGGGCGGATCGGTCACCGACATCGAAGGCGTGTTGCAGGAAATCGCCTCCGGCAATCTGGCCGTGGACGTGCCCAAGGCGCCGGAAGCCAGCGCGCTGGGCCAGATCGGCGTGATGAACCAGCGGCTGCGCCGCTTGATAGGCGAAGTCAACAACAACGCCGGCCAGCTGGTCAGCGCCGTCGGCTCCCTGCACCAGACCACCAACCGCATCAGCGAGGACGCGGACCAGGTCAACCAGGCCATCAGCTCCAGCGCCGCCACCATTGAGCAGATCACCGTCAGCGTCACCCATGTGGCCGACACCACCGCCGACGCCAACGCCATCATCTCCCAGGCCAACAGCAGCGCGGAGCGCGGCCGCCACGCCATGCATCAGGTTTCGGCCGAGGTGGGCAAACTGTCCCAGGCCATGTCCACCCTCAGCGACACGCTGAACTCGCTGGGCACCCGCTCCGAGGAAATCAGCTCCATCGTCAACGTGATCAAGGACATCGCCGACCAGACCAACCTCTTGGCGCTCAACGCCGCCATCGAAGCCGCGCGCGCCGGCGAAATGGGCCGCGGCTTCGCCGTGGTGGCGGACGAAGTGCGCAAACTGGCCGAGCGCACCGCCCAGGCCACCACCGAAATCACCCAGATGACCCAGGGCATGCGCCAGCAAACCGCCGGCACCGTGGCCAGCATGCAGCAGGCCCGCTCCACCGTGGATCAAAGCGTGGGCCTGGCCCAGGGCGCGGCCAGCGAGATTGAAAACATTGGCGGCCTGATGCGGCAAGTGGTGGACACCTTCACCCAGATCACCCACGCCACCCGCGAGCAATCCACCGCCGTCGGCAACATCGCCCACAACACCGAGCACATCAACGGCATGACCCGCAGCACCTCCGAGGTGGCGCAAGGCGCCAGCGCCACCCTGAGCGAGCTGAACGGCCACGCCAGCAAGCTGAAGAACGTGGTGGAGCGCTTCCACCTCTAAACCGGTCCGCGACAAAGCGACAGGGCTCCGCAATGCGGAGCCCTGTTTTCCTTCATTGGACTCTCAGAACCGGTTCAAAGTCTATCCCTCAAATCGGCGCCAAACTGGCGGACAGCGGCAAATGATCGGACAAGCGCGACCACGGCGCGCCCTTCAGCACCTCCGCCCCCAAGGGCTTCAGCCCGCGCACATAGATCCGGTCCAGCGGCAGCATGGGCATGCGCGCCGGAAAGCTGCGCGCATGGCGGCCGAACAACTGATCGAACACCTCCACCATGCCCAGGCTGTCCATCAGGTGATCCGTCGCCTCTTCCCGCCAGTCGTTGAAATCGCCGGCCAGAATCAGCGGCGCGTCCGCCGGCACGTTCTCGCGCACATAGCGCGCCAGGTCCAGATACTGCTTGCGCCGGTCTCGCGCCAACAGATTGAAATGGCCGCACAAGGTCACCACCGGCCGCTTCCAGCCCGCCGGCGTCAACTGACAGTGCAGCAGGCCGCGGTTCTCGAAGCGGTTGACCGAGATATCGCGGTTGCACCAGGTATTGATGGGAAAGCGCGTCAGCAAGGCGTTGCCGTGATGGCCGTGCTCATAGGCCGCGTTCAGGCCGTAAGCCGCCTTGTGGTCCAGCCGGCGCGCCAGGAAATGATGCTGCGGCAGCTTGGGCCAGCTGGCGTGCTGCAAGGCGCGTTCTATGTTCTTGCCCTGCACCTCCTGCAAGAACAACACGTCGGCGTCTATGGATTCCAGCGCGGAGGCCATATCGCCCAGCCGCACATGGCGGTTCAGCGGCGACATGCCCTTGTGGATGTTGTAAGTGGCTACGGTAATGGCTTTCATGCGATACGCTTCTTTTGACCCGCTAACAAAACCCCTGATCCCGCTTGGCGCCTCCTTGCCGTACGGCTTGTACTGCCTGCGTCGGCGCGCCTTGGCTCAGGGTCTCTGCGAGGTTCTGTTAGTGGCTCTTAATCGGGCGGGCGCACCGCCCGCCGCTTCTAAACTGCCCCGTGAACAAGCTAACTCAGACCGCCGGCCGCCCGCCCCGTTCCCCGCGCCCATTGTCCGCCGCCTCAGTTTCAAAGATAAGCGCTGGCCGCGCAATTTCAATCTCCGCTCCCAGGCGGACATGGAACTGAAAATCATTCGCCTAGAACGAACTGCCCGTCTGCAAAATTTCCTACATCAAGCATTGCAAGATGAATACAGCTGCACTACACACTTATAACAGTAGCTAGAAAACAATGCGTGGTTATCGGCGGAAGTTAGGGAGCGAGCGATGGGAAACTTTCTTGCGCAGTTCAGCATCAAGGTCAAGATTTTCGGCCTGATCCTGTTGGGCGTGCTGGCCAGCGTGATTATTGGAGGAGTGGGCGTCAGAAGCACGTCGGATATGAACGACCTCACTGTCGATATGCACGACAATTTATTGATGTCGGTCTACTGGGTGGCCGTGGCCAACCAAAACGCGATT
This sequence comes from Chromobacterium sp. S0633, assembly GCF_024158805.1. Lineage (NCBI taxonomy): Bacteria > Pseudomonadati > Pseudomonadota > Betaproteobacteria > Neisseriales > Chromobacteriaceae > Chromobacterium > Chromobacterium sp. S0633. The sequence continues at coordinate 6,401 of NZ_JAMZGH010000042.1, forward strand.
TACATCAGCCGCGCTGATTACCGCTTTATCGCCGAAACCGAAAAAAAGCAGATGGATCAGGTCACAGCCAACCGTACCAAATTCTTGGCGGAAATGAACCGGCTGATGGATCTCTATCGCAAAACCGTACTCACCCCGCCGGAAGTGGACGCGCTCAAACGCTTTGACGCCGCCTGGCCGGCGATGGAGGAAGCCTGTAAAAAAGTGCGCGACCTCAGCTACAGCGACACCGGCGACGGCGCCAACAACAAGAAAGCGGTGGAACTGATGGCCAAGGAGTGCCGGCCCAAATTCCAGGCCGCCGACGACATCATGAGTCAGATCGTCGACATCAATGTAAAAGGAGCCGACAAGGCCTTGAAAGAGGCCGCGGCCAAGTACGAGCATGCTCGCAATGTCGTCATCGCCGTGCTGGTGGCGGCCGTGCTCGTGCTGCTGGCGCTGGGCGTGATGATACAGAACGGCATCGTCAGCAGCCTGAAAAAAGGCATGGAAGCGCTGTTTCAGCTGGGGAGCGGCGATCTGACCGGCACCATTGAGGTGCAAGGCCGGGACGAAGTGGCCCAGATGATGCAATCGCTGTCCGACACCCAGAAAAAACTGCGCGTCACCGTGGGCGACATCATCAACTCCGCCTCCAGCGTGGCCGCCACCGCCGAGGAACTGGCCGCCTCCACCGAGCAAGTCAGCGCCAGCATCGGTCAGCAGGTCAACGCCACCTCCAGCGCCGCCGCCTCGATCGAAGAGCTGACCGTCAGCATCGACCAATGCTCCAACAACGCCTCGCTGGCGGACTCCCAGGCCAGCGAAGCCGGCAGTCAGGCCAAGATAGGCAATAAGGAAGTGCAGGACTCCACCCAGCAAGTGCGCAAGGTCAACGACAGCGTGGCCGCCTCCGCCAACAACCTGGAGTCGCTGTCCGAACAGGCGCAAATGATCAGCAGCATCGCCACCGTGATCAAGGAAGTGGCGGATCAGACCAATCTCTTGGCGCTCAACGCCGCCATCGAGGCCGCGCGCGCCGGCGAACAGGGCCGCGGCTTTGCCGTGGTGGCCGACGAAGTGCGCAAGCTGGCCGAGCGCACCACCGGCTCCGCCACCGAAATCACCCAGATGATCGCCAAGATCCAGGCCGGGGCGAAGGAGGCGGTGGACAGCATGCGCAATAGCCGCCACATCGTCAGCCAGGTGGTGGAATCGTCGGAACATGTGTCCACCACCATCAGTTCGGTGGAAGTGCGGGCGGAGGAAGTGGTGGGCGCCATCAGCGACATCGCGCTGGCGATGCAGGAACAACGCCAGGCCAGCACCGATCTGGCCGGCCGCGTGGAGGCCATCGCCCAGATGTCCAAGGAAAACGGCGTGGCCGTGGACGTGTTCTCGCAAGCCACCCGCGAACTGGCGGTGGTGGCGGAGCGGCTGCAACAGACCACGCTGGCCTTCAAGCTCTAAGCCCGCGATTCAACGGCTTCATCCTCCGCCCCGCCGGCCTGATCCGCGGGGCGGTTTTTTCACGGATGCCGTCCCTTCATTGACAGCAAAGCCCCGCCTCGCCAACAATAGCCCCGCGCCGCTGCAACTGCGGCGCTCGGGCTTGGACTCCCGACATTGAGACGACTCCGGCAGACCGCGGCCTCCCCGCGCTCTGCCTCGCTATTGCTTTGCCTATTCGGGCGGGCCATGGCGAGGGCACCTCATGGTGCGCCGGTCTTTGGAGTAGTCTCCCGGTAGTCCAACCTTGTCATGCGCCCGCCTAGCCGCGCCCCGCGGCCAGGCCGGCATCCGCTTGAGGAGGTAGCAATGTCGAAATCCATTCGGCGCGTATCCCGCCCCGCGTCCCCGTCTTTCCCCGCATCGGCGCTTGCCTGCTTCAACCAGGAGGCCCGCCATGAGTAAAACCAAGGAAGAACTGCGCGCCTTCTACCGTTTGCTGGAAGCCCGCGAAGCCAAGCTGCCCTTTGTCGGCCCCTCGCCCGCGCGCAGCCGGCCGCATTACTGGCGTGTGCCTCTGTGCCGGGATTTCCCGGAGGCCTACGCGCTGGGCGAGCGTCACGGCCGCGCGCTGGTTGAGCTGTTCCGCCAGCACCCGGAGCACGCCGGCCACGGCCTGCTCAGCCGCATCGCCCATGATATGAATTTGTTCGACTTCAGTCCGCAGCGCGGCGCTTGGGCCGGTTTCTTCGACCATCTGGAAGTATTGATCGCGGTCAGCATCCGCATGCATGAGTCGGACGCGGAGGCGCAAACCGCGCTGCCCTGAGCCGCAAAACGCGCCCGGACGGCCCTCGTCCGGGCGGCAATGGGGAATGTGACAATGGCTGGCGCCGGCAATCTATGGTAAAAAGCCTGCAATCCTTGCTGGAAAGCGCTGGCAAGGCGGCTGCGCGAGTCACCTGTTTGATCCATTCACCCTCCCTCTTGGTGCCGGATAAAAACCACAGGCGGGTGACTCGCCCAGCCGAAATGCTTGTCATTCCCGCCCCCTCCCCCAGCGGCTTTCACGCCCAAGCCCATCCGTCAATGGCCTAAAGACCCGGTGCTTATTCCCCCCAACGCCTTACCATGGGGCTTCGATTCATCAATCCGTAAAGGAGAGTCAGATGGCCAAGAACAAGCGCGCCGCCAAGAAACTGGCGGCGCTGGCGGACAAGGTGCGCGGACAGAAGAAGGCCACCAAATCGGCCAGGAAGCTGGCCGCCAAGGTGCTGAAGCACCCGATGACCGACAAACCGGCCAAGAAGAAGGAGCTAAAACGCGCCAAGCGGGACAAGGGCGACAAGCAGGCTGAATAAGCCGGCTCCCACACGCCAAAAGGCGGCGAACGGCAAGCATGCCGCGCCGCCTTTTGGCATTCCGGCGCTGGGCTTCACACCTGATAGGCCGACACCGTCTGCAAGATCACCCGCGCCTGCTTGCTCAACTGACCCGCCGCGTCCGCCGATCCGCTGGACGCCGACGAATTTTCCTCGGCCATCTGCGCAATCTGCTCCACGCGCTGGGCGATGGTGTTGCTGGCCACGCTCTGCTCGGAAATGCTGTTGGAGATGTCGCGCACCAATTCCATCGCCTTGCCGCTGCTGTCCCGTATGCCGTCGATGGCGTCGTTGGCGGCGCGGGTGTTGGCGGTCTCCTGATGCACCTGCTCCACCACTTTCTCCATGCTCTGCACCGCTTCCAGCGTGCTGCCCTGCATCTTGTTGATGATGGCGGCGATCTCGGTGGTGGAGCTGGCGGTGCGCTCGGCCAGCTTGCGCACCTCGTCCGCCACCACGGCGAAGCCGCGGCCCATCTCCCCGGCCCGCGCGGCCTCGATCGCCGCGTTCAGCGCCAAGAGATTGGTCTGATCCGCAATGTCCTTGATCACCCCCATCACCGAGGCGATGGTGGCGCTGTCTTCCTTCAACTGCCCAATGCGTTGCGCGGCGTCGGTAATCGCGCCGGCCACCTCGGTGATGCCGCGCACGGTGGCGGAAATCACCTGACCGCCCTCGGTCGCCCTCTCGCCGGCCTGCTGCGCCTGCCCGCGCGCTTCCACCGCGCTGGAGGCGACATGGTTGATGCTCACCGTCATCTGCTCCACCGCCGCCGCCATCGCCGCCGCGGATTCGCTTTGCATTTCCGAACTGCGGGCGATTTCATGAGTATTGTTGGCCAGGCCGGACATCGCGCCGTCTATGGCGCCGATGCTGTCGCGGATGTCCCGGAAACTGCGCTGCAGATTCTCCAGCAGCTGGTTGAAGGCGGAGGCGGTTTCGCCCACCTCGTCCATGCGCCCCACCGGCGCGCGCAAGGTGAAGTCTTTGTGCTGATTCACCTTGAACAGCGTGGAGCGTATCTGGTGCAAGCTGGTCCGGATATGACTGAACAAGAGCCAGCCCAGGCCGCCGCTCAGCAGCAGACAGGCGGCGATTACCGCCACCGAGCTGCCGAAGGCCATGCTGTAAGCGGCGGCGTTGTCCTTGGACAGGCTGTCCGCCATGGAGTAGTTGAAGTCGATGTGGTCGTTGAGGTCTTTGGCCAGGGCCTTGGCGGAGTCCGGTATCGGCCCGGCCACCAGCATGGCCTGCGTCGCCGGCCCCGGATGCTCGCGCGAAGCCTTCAAAAAGCTTTCGCGATTATTGCGGTAGGCTTGCAGATCCGCCCGGTCCTGTTGCAGCAGCTTGCGGTCCGCGTCGTTGGACAGCAGGTCTTTCTCGTAAGCGGCCAACACCTGATCCAGAATCTTGTCGCCTTCGGCGATCTGCGCTTCGGCGTCCGCCTTGCTCTTGGCGTCCGCGGCGATGCCGTGGCGGTAAGCCGCCACCCGCATCTTGGTCAAGGCCAGCAGACCCTGGTCCAGCGCCTGTATGCTGGGAAAGGTGTTGTTCTTCAAATAGTTGAAACGTTCATTGCCGCTGTGCAACTGCCACAGGCCGTAACTGCCGACGCCGATCAAGGCCAGCATGGCCACCATCAAGGTCAGCATGAGTCGCTGTGAGATATTCATCCTTATTCTCCGTGTCTTCGCCCGATACCACATGTAGCTTTGTTATAGGCGCAGTCAGAAAACAGGAGAAAGTACTAAGTGAGAATATCTATTAAGAACAAATATTTAGCGGCGGCTCGGCCCTACACTTGATATTGGGTCACGGTGTTCAGGATATTCTTGGCCTGCTGCTGCAATTGCTCCGCCGCGTCCGCCGAGGCGCTGGAGGCGGACGCGTTTTCTTCCGCCATCTGCGCAATCTGCTCCACTTTCTGGGCAATGGTGTTGCTGGCGGTGCTTTGCTCATTGATGCTGCCGGAAATGTCCTTGACCAGTTCCATCGCCTGGCCGCTGCTGTCTTGAATCTTCTCTATCACGCTGCTGGCTTCACGGGCGTTGTCGGTTTCCTGATGCACCTGTTCCACCACTTTTTCCATGCTTTGCACCGCTTCCAGCGTGCTGCTTTGCATCTTGTTGATGATGGAGCCGATTTCCGTGGTGGAACTGGCGGTGCGCTCGGCCAGCTTGCGCACCTCGTCCGCCACCACGGCGAAGCCGCGGCCGGTTTCGCCGGCCCGCGCCGCCTCGATGGCAGCGTTCAGCGCCAAGAGGTTGGTCTGGTCCGCAATGTCCTTGATCACGCCCATCACCGAGGCGATGGTGGCGCTGTCTTCCTTCAATTGCCCAATGCGATGCGAGGCGTCGCTGATCGCGCCCGCCACCTCGGAAATACCCAGCACGGTGGCGGAGATCACCTGGCCGCCCTCGTTGGCCATGCTGCCCGCCTGCTGCGCCTGGGTGCGCGCCTCCACCGCGTTGTCCGCCACGTGGTTGATGCTCACCGTCATCTGCTCCACCGCCGCCGCCATCGCCCCGGCGGATTCGCTCTGCACTTCCGAGCTGCGCGCAATCTGATTGGTGTTGGCCGCCAGGCCGGAGGTGGCTTTGTCGATTTCCGAGATATTGTCGCGTATGCCGCGGAAGCTATGCTGCAGATCGTCCAGCAAATGGTTGAAGGCGGCGGCGGTGCGGCCGATCTCGTCCTTGCGCAAGACCTTGGCGCGCAGGCGGAAATCCTTGCTGGCGCTGACCTGATCCAGGGTTTCGCCAATCTGGTTCAGGCTGCTGCGTATGCTGCGGAACAGCGCGAAGCCCAGCGCCCCGCTCAGAATCAGGGCGCCCACAATCACCACCAGGGAGGACACGAAAGCCTCCTGATACGCCGTGGCGTTCTCGCCCGCCAGCTTCTTGGCCAGGCCGTAGTTGAATTCAATATGCTCCTTGATGTCCTTGACCACGGTCTTGGCCGTGGCCAACAGCGGACCGCCCACCAGCTCCCGCCGCGTGGTTTCCGGCGGCTGCTCGCGGGAGATCTTGAACACGGTGTCGCGCTGCTGGCGGTAGATCCGGATGTCCGCGCGGTCTTTTTCTATCATCCGCCTGTCCTCGTCGTCGGACACCAGGTCTTTCTGGTAATGGTCCAGCGCCGTGTCCATCTGCTTGTCCAGCTGCGCGATATTGGCTTCGATATCGGCCTTGACCTTGGGATCTTCGCTGATGCCGTGGCGGTAGGTCAGCACCCGCATATCGGTTTGCGCCTGCAAAGCCTGATCCAGGGTGTGGATGCTGGGAAAGGTGTTGGCCTGCAGATAGTCGAAGCGCTCATTGGCCCGGTGCAGCTGTAGCAGCCCGAAGCTGCCCACAATGAACAAGCCGAGCAAGGCGACCGCCAGGGTCAGCAGCAAACGTTGGGATATGCTCATGGTAGCCCCCTAGGTGATGACTTATGAAACTCGATTCTTTATAGGCGTGTCTGCTTGGGATTTTCAAATCATTTGGCATGGAAAATCAGGCTTTTGCGACAGGCGGCGGCACCGTAGAATGTTCTCGCAATCACAACATTCATAAAACGCCAACAACAAAGGAGAATCACCATGACGCCATTCCGTCCCCGCCCCAGACTGCTGCTGAGCGCGCTGGCCCTGAGCCTGGGCCTGAGCCTGGGCTTCAACGCCCCGGCCCTGGCGCTGAGCCCGCCGGCGCCGCCGCAGGTCAAATACGATTACGACTACGATGTCTTCCACCCGGTCTACGCCCGCAACGGCATGGTGGCCACCGAACAGGGCCTGGCCACCCAGGTGGGCCTGGACATTCTGCGCCAGGGCGGCAACGCGGTGGACGCCGCGGTGGCGGTGGGCTTTGCGCTGGCGGTGACGCTGCCCAACGCCGGCAACCTGGGCGGCGGCGGCTTCATGGTGCTGCACGACGCCAAGAGCGGCCGCAATATCGCGCTGGATTTCCGCGAGATCGCGCCGGCCAAGGCCAGCCGCGACATGTATCTGGACGCGCAGGGCAAGGTCGTGGACGGCCGCTCGCTGTACACCCATCTGGCGGTGGGCGTGCCCGGCACCGTGGCCGGCCTGGCCCACGCCCAGCAGCGCTGGGGCAGCCTGCCGCTGGCCAGGGTGATTGCGCCGGCGGTGAAGCTGGCGGAGCAAGGTTTCCCGGTGTCTCAGACGCTGGCGGAAATGCTGGAAGTGGAAAAAGACAATCTGGGCCGCTGGGACAGCAGCCGGGCGGTGTTCTTCCGCGACGGCCGCCCGCTGCGCGCCGGCGAGAAGCTGGTGCAGCGCGATCTGGGCAAATCGCTGCGCCTGATCGCGCAACAAGGACCCAAAGCCTTCTATCAGGGCGACATCGCCGACAAGATCGTGGCGGAAATGGCGCGCCACGGCGGCCTGATCAACAAGGCCGATCTGGCCGGCTACAAGGTGGAGGAGCGCGCGCCGGTCAGCGGCACGTATCGCGGCTATCAGGTGGTGTCCATGCCGCCGCCCAGCTCCGGCGGCATCCACATCGTCCAGATCCTGAACCTGCTGGAACGCTATCCGCTGGCCGACTACGGCCCCAACAGCGCGCAGACCATCCACTATCTGGCCGAGGCGATGAAGCTGGCCTACGCCGACCGCTCGGAATACCTGGGCGACCCGGCCTTCGTCAAAGTGCCGCAGGCCGGCCTGACCTCCAAGCGCTACGCCGACCAGCTGGCCACGACGATAGACCCGGTCAAGGCCCGCCCCGCCGCCGAGATCAAGCCCGGCAAGCCGCAGCCCTATGAGAGCGACCAGACCACCCATTACTCCATTGTGGACAAGCAAGGCAACGCGGTGGCGGTGACTTACACGCTGAACCTGAATTTCGGCAGCGGCATCGTCGCCGGCGGCACCGGCATTCTGCTCAACAACGAGATGGACGACTTTTCCGTCAAGCCCGGCGTGCCCAACGCCTTCGGCCTGATCGGCGGCGACGCCAACGCGGTGGCGGCCGGCAAGCGGCCGCTGTCCTCGATGTCGCCGACGCTGGTGCTGAAAAACGGCAAGCCCTGGCTGGTCACCGGCAGCCCGGGCGGCGCGCGCATCATCACCACCACTTTGCAGACCATCGTCAACGCCGTCGATTTCGGCATGAACCCGGCGGAAGCCGCGTCCACGCCGCGGGTGCACCATCAATGGCTGCCGGACGAATTGCGGGTGGAAAAGGGCCTGAGCCCGGATACGCTGCGCCTGCTGCGCGAACAAGGCTACAAGATCGCGCTCAAGCCCAGCATGGGCCGGACCCAGACCATACAGCTGCGCGACGGCGGCTTGTACGGCTATTCCGACCCGCGCAACCCTGACGGCGCCACGATGGGCTATTAAGACGCGCCGGCCGGGCGCCGTTCAAGGACGCGCCCGGCCGGCCGATAAAGCGAGAAACCGGCGTCAAAACTCAACCATAATGTAATAAGGAAACTGTTCAAAGTCTGCCGCGCTGCGGCGATACGGCGTTAAAACCGGCTTTCGCCTGAGCGCCGCCGGCCCCGCGCCGTCACTGGGGAGAAGCCCGCACATGCTGAAATTGTCGAGCAGCGCCGCGCTGGTCTTGTCGCTGTCGCTCCCCGTCAACGCGGCCACCCTGCACTTCGTCACCCAGGATTTTCCGCCCTTCATCGAGGTGACCGACAAACCCCAGCCCCAAGGCCTGATGGTGGATACGCTGGTGGCCGTCTGCCAGCGGCTGAACTGGAACTGCGAAATCCAGGCCATGGTCTGGCGCCGCGCCCTGCTGCTGGCCGATGAAGGCAAGGTGGACGGCATTTTCCCGGTGCAGGACACGCCCGAGCGCAGGATGTCGCTGGCCTTGAGCGCCCCGGTGTACAACAGCAGTTACGGCCTGTTCGCCACCGCCAGCTCCACCTTCCGCTACCAGCGCCCCCAGGACCTGCTCAACCACCGCATCGCGGTCTACGGCCCGTCCATCTCTCAAAACGCCCTGGACAAGCTGATCGCCGGCTTGCCCAATATGAACATCTCCGTGGAAAACAATCAGGAAACGGTGTTAAAGAAATTGGCCGCCATGCGTTACGGCGCGGACGCGGTGGTTTTCGCCAACGAAGACGTCACTCGCTACATCATCCGGCGCGAAGCGCTGAGCGGCCTGCGCCCGCTGGCCAGCATACAGCCGCTGACCTATCTATACGGATTCCCTTTGAAATCAGTGAAACCCGGCATGGTGGCGGACTTCAACCAAGCCTTGAACGCGCTGTGCCACGACGGCACGCTGCCGCGCCTGGCGCGCCGCTACAACGTCAGGATGGCCGCGTGCAAATAGCATTTGAAAGTTTTTGCTATCAATTAAATTGAACAACTATTAGCGTTGTGTTATATTTGTTCAAAATATCAAACAGCCACCATAAGCGCCTCGCCTTTGACAGGCGCTTATCTTGCGCTTCAATGCGATAAACAACCCTTCTGCCCCAGACGGTTTCACGGGGCAGCCTAAGCGACCGACTGTCTTTGCTGACGGCGTCATCCGCGCTTTTAGCGGAGCGTTGTTGCGCCTCTAGCGCATGTGGCTTCCGGATTTCCAATCACAGGAGCGTAGCATGCAAACTCAATCGTCTTCCCCAGCCTGGCTGGGCTGGGCCTTTCTACTGGTGGCCATCGCCACCGAAATCCTGGGCACGTCCTTCATGGCCTACGCCGCCCGCACCGAGAGCTACTGGGGCTACGGCGTGATGGCGGCGGCGCTGGCGCTGTCCTATTACTTCCTGTCCCTCGCCATCCGCACCATTTCCGTGGGCGTCGCCTACGCCGCCTGGGAAGCCCTGGGTCTGGCCGGCCTGGCGCTGATCGGCGTCCATCTGTTCGGCGAAACGCTGCTGACGCAGGAAATCATCGGACTGGCCTTGTCCGTGGTGGGCATCGCCTGCGTGGTGGCCGGCGAAGCCGATGAACACACCCAGGAGCAAAGCGCATGAAAACCGTATTTTATGTATTCGTGGTGTCCTCGGCCCTGATCGAGGTGGCCGCCAACCTGATGCTGGAAAAATCCAACGGCTTCCGCAACAAGGCCTGGGGCTTCGGCGCCATCGCCATGGTCTGGGCGGCTTTCGCCCTGCTGGGCCAGGCGGTGCGCGGCATCGATCTGGCCGTGGCCTACGCGCTGTGGGGCGCGCTGGGCATCATCGGCACCGCCATCGGCGCGCGCATCTTCTTTGGCCAGCGGCTCAAGCCGCTGGGCTGGGTGGGCATGGCGGTGGTGATTTCCTCGGTGGTGGTGCTGACCACCGCCTGATAAACCTCGGCGGCGTTCAGTGACGCTTTTATGACGCGCCGCCCAGCCCGACCTGTCCTATCTGAGTATGGCAACCCGCGTCATAACGGTTTAGGGTACGGGCTCCATCCAAGCAATGAAAGGCTGAGACATGCAACAGTATCAAGTCTTGAGCGGCATGAGCCAAGAGTCCTTGGAAAACACCCAAGCCTTGCTCACCCTCTGCGAGCACTGCGCCAGCGATGTCGGCATCCTGGCCATCCACGGCGAAACGGATCAACCTTGCGAGCTGTGCGGCGAAGTCGATTGACGCGCCGCCTTCGACCACACACCGGGCCGGCCATGCCGGCCCCTTGTTTTTTCCCCGCCGCGCGCCCTGAGGACGATATGCACATCCGAACACTGGAACTCGCGACGCTGCCGGCCTGGCAAGCCCTGCACCGACAATTATGGCCGCATCACGACGACGCCGCGCACCGCGCGGACGGCGAGCACATCCTGGCCTCCCGCCACCTGACCTCCTTCCTGGCCCTGGACGACGACGGCCAGGCGCTCGGCTTTGCCGACGCCGCGGTCCGCCAAGACTACGTCAACGGCTGCGACGGCAGCCCGGCGGCTTTTCTGGAAGGCATCTTCGTCGCGCCCGCGCACCGGCAAGCCGGCGTCGCCCGCCAACTGGTGGCGGCGGTACGGGCCTGGGGCCTGGAGCGCGGCTGCGCCGAACTGGCGTCCGACGCGCCGCTGGACAATCTCGCCTCCCAAAGCATGCACGCCCGGCTGGGCTTCGAGGAGACGGAGAGAGTGGTATTCTATCGGATGCCGCTGCGCTGAATCCCGCTTGCGCCCAATAAAAATACCCCGCTCGCGCGGGGTATTTTTTTGGGGGTATCTCCGGGGGCATCCATCGAGACGCCCCGGATTTCTCAAGCAAAGCTCAGGCCGTCAAACCATGGCTTGGCTTACACCTTCACGGTATCGGCCAGTTCCTGGTAGTCGGCGATCTCGTTGAAGTTCATGTAGCGGTACACTTCGCCGGCCTTCTGATTGAGCACGCCGATGTCGGCCATGTATTCCTCCTTGGTCGGAATGCGGCCCAGACGGGAGCAGATCGCGGCCAATTCGGCGGAACCCAGGTAGACGTTGGAGTTTTTGCCCAGACGGTTGGGGAAGTTGCGGGTGGAGGTGGACATCACGGTGGCGCCCTCCTTCACCTGCGCCTGGTTGCCCATGCACAGCGAGCAGCCCGGCATTTCCATCCGCGCGCCGGCGGTGCCGAAGGTGCCGTAATGGCCTTCCGCGGTCAGCTGTTCGGCGTCCATCTTGGTCGGCGGCGCCACCCACAGTTTCACCGGGATGTCGCGCTTGCCTTCCAGCAGCTTGGAAGCGGCGCGGAAGTGGCCGATATTGGTCATGCAAGAACCGATGAACACTTCGTCGATCTTGGCGCCGGCCACGTCGGACAGGGTTTTCACGTCGTCCGGGTCGTTCGGGCAGGCCACGATGGGCTCGTGGATGTCGGCCAGATCGATCTCGATCACCGCCGCGTATTCCGCGTCGGCGTCGCCCTTCAGCAGCTGCGGATTGGCGATCCAGGCCTCCATCGCCTTGATGCGGCGCTCCAGCGTGCGCGCGTCCTGATAGCCGTTGGCGATCATGGTTTTCATCAGGGTGATGTTGGAGGTCATGTATTCGATGATCGGCGCTTTGTCCAGATGCACGGTGCAACCGGCGGCGGAACGCTCGGCGGAGGCGTCGGACAGCTCAAACGCTTGCTCCACCTTCAGATCCGGCAGGCCTTCGATTTCCAGGATGCGGCCGGAGAAGGCGTTTTTCTTGCCGGCCTTGGCCACGGTCAGCAGGCCTTGCTTGATCGCGTACAGCGGGATGGCGTTGACCAGATCGCGCAGGGTCACGCCCGGCTGCATCTTGCCCTTGAAGCGCACCAGCACCGATTCAGGCATGTCCAGCGGCATCACGCCGGTGGCGGCGGCGAAGGCCACCAGGCCGGAGCCGGCCGGGAAGGAGATGCCGATCGGGAAACGGGTGTGGCTGTCGCCGCCGGTGCCCACGGTGTCCGGCAGCAGCAGGCGGTTCAGCCAGCTGTGGATCACGCCGTCGCCCGGGCGCAGCGACACGCCGCCGCGGGTGGAGATGAAGGCCGGCAGTTCCTTGTGCATCTTCACGTCCACCGGCTTGGGGTAAGCGGCGGTGTGGCAGAAGGACTGCATCACCAGGTCGGCGGAGAAGCCCAGGCAAGCCAGGTCTTTCAGTTCGTCGCGGGTCATCGGGCCGGTGGTGTCCTGGGAGCCGACGGTGGTCATCTTCGGTTCGCAGTAGGTGCCCGGGCGCACGCCCTGGCCTTCCGGCAGGCCACAGGCGCGGCCGACCATTTTTTGCGCCAGGCTGAAGCCCTTGCCGGAATCCACTGGGGATTTGGGCAGGCGGAATTCCGTGGACGCCGGCAGGCCCAGCGCTTCGCGCGCCTTGCCGGTCAAACCGCGGCCGATGATCAGGTTGATGCGGCCGCCGGCGCGCACTTCGTCCAGGATCACCTCGGACTTGAGCGCGAAGTCGGCGATCTTCTGGCCGGCCTTCTCGATCTTGCCTTCATACGGATAGATGTCGATCACATCGCCCATGTCCATCTTGGACACGTCCACTTCGATCGGCAGCGCACCGGAGTCTTCCTGGGTGTTGAAGAAGATGGGGGCGATCTTACCGCCCAGGCACACGCCGCCGAAGCGCTTGTTGGGCACGTAAGGAATGTCTTCGCCGGTGCCCCAGATCACGCTGTTGGTGGCGGATTTGCGGCTGGAGCCGGTGCCGACGACATCGCCGACGTAGGCGACCAGATGGCCTTTTTGCTTCAGGTCTTCGATGAACTGCATCGGGCCGCGCTTGCCGTCTTCTTCCGGGGTAATGCCGGGACGGGCGTTTTTCAGCATGGCGAGGTAATGCAGCGGGATGTCCGGGCGGCTCCAGGCGTCCGGCGCCGGGGACAGGTCGTCGGTATTGGTTTCGCCGGTGACCTTGAACACGGTGACGGTGATTTTATCGGCCACCGCCGGACGGCTAGTGAACCATTCGGCATTGGCCCAGGATTCCACCACCTGCTTGGCGTGGGCGTTGCCCTTGTCCATTTTCTCCTTCACGTCGTGGAAGGCGTCGAACATCAGCAGGGTTTTCTTCAGGCCGTCGGCGGCGATCTGCGCCACGGCGGCGTCGTCCAGCAGGTCGATCAGCGGCTTGATGTTGTAGCCGCCCAGCATGGTGCCCAGCAGCTGAGTGGCCAGCTCGCGGGAGATCAGCGGGGATTGGGCGTCGCCCTCGGCCACGGCGGCCAGGAAGGAAGCCTTGACCTTGGCGGCGTCGTCCACGCCCGGCGGCACGCGATGGGTGATCAGTTCGACCAGGGTGCTTTCCTCGCCCTTGGGCGGGTTTTTCAGCAGTTCCACCAGCGCTTCCACCTGCTTGGCGGACAGCGGCAGCGGCGGGATGCCCAGCGCGGCGCGCTCGGCCACGTGTTGACGGTAAGCTTCCAGCATGACTTTTGACCTTTATGGCTTGGGTTGTTGGCAGCGTCCCCGGCAAGGCCGGGACTCCGACGCTGCGGGACAATGAGGTAAGGCTATGGCTGCGGCCATCAAGACCGCGCCGCAACGCCGGGCGGCGGCCTTGATTTCATGCCTGAAGATTACGCTGTTAGCCGTCCGCTTTCAAACGAGTTATCGCAACATAGATTGTGAGTTAAAATCACAGCATGAGCACTTACCCCCCTCTCAACACCCTGCGTATTTTTGAGGCAGCGGCCCGGCTGGAGAGCTTTTCCGCCGCCGCCGGCGAACTCTTCGTCACCCACGGGGCTGTGAGCAAGCAGATCAAGCAGCTGGAGGATTGGCTGGGCGTACCGCTGTTCGAGCGCAGCGGCGGCAGAGTCAAGCTGACCGACCCCGGCTGGCGCTATCTGGTGCAGGTGCAGGACGGCCTGGATCTGATCGCCAACGCCACCTCTCAGCTGCTGCAGGCGGACCGCCGCCGCCGGATCAGCATCAATTCCACGCCCACCTTCGCCATGCACTGGCTGCTGCCGCGGCTGAGCCGTTTTCGCGAGCAGTTTCCGGAGCTGGAGCTGCATCTGGCCACCTCGGACCGCGACATCAGCCGGCTGGACAGTCCGTTCGACATCGCCATCCGCCGCGGCCCCGGCGATTGGCCCGGCCACATCGCCAAGCCCTTTCTGAAGGAATGGGAGCTGCCGCTGTGCGGTCCGGCGCTGCTGGCCGCCGCGCCCATCGCCAGCCCGGCGGATCTGGCGCGGCATACCCTGCTCTACGCGGACACCCGCCCCACCGCCTGGCAGCGCTGGCTGACCCTGGCCGGGGTGCCGGAGCTGAAGCCGGCCAGCGCCATGCATTTCGACAGTTTCTCGCTGGCCTTGCAGGCGGCGATGGACGGCCTGGGCGTGGTGCTGGGGCCGATGCCGATGGCGCAGGCGCAGATAGACGCCGGCGTGCTGTTGTCGCCGTTGCCGGCGCCGGTGGCCACGGTGCGCGACTACTGCTGGGTGGCGCCGCGCGCGGCGGCGGAGGACGCCGCCGTCGCGGCCTTCTGCCGCTGGCTGGAGGGCGAGGCCGTCCGCCCGGACGCGGCCGCCTGAATCAACGCGCGGAACCGAGGGGCAGGCCAATCAGCTTGAGCTCCATCGGCGCCGCGTCGCGCGGCAGCCATTTGTTGTAGATGCGCTTGAAGCTGCCGTCTTTCTTGACGGCGGCGAAGGCGGTCTGCCAGCGCTTCACTTCCGCCGCCGAGGTGCCGCGCGAAAACGCCAGGTAGAGTTCCAGCGTTTCCAGCACCCGCACCACTTCCACCGCCTCCGGCGGCTGGTGGATGTCTTTCAGCACCGAGGCCACGACGAAGCCGCCTTCCGACCACATATCGTAGCGGCCGACCAGCAGCTTCTGCGCGGTGATCTGCGGGGTGGGCGCCAGATCCACCTCGATGAAGCCGGCCGCGATCGCCGCGTCGGCGAAGATGCTGCCGCGATAAGCGCCCACCGGCCGGTGATAAATGCCGTTGCCCAGCGCCAGCAGGCCGGCCGCCTCGCCCTTGCGCGCCAGCAGCACGGTCTGCGAGATGGCGATGGGGCCCAGCAGCGTCATCTGTTTTTCCCGGGTGTCGTTGCGCCCCACGGTGAACAGCATCACTCCGGGCGTGGTCAGCAGCTCTTTATAGCCTCGCGCCCAGGGCACCACGTCGATGGCGCTGTTGTCGTGCATGCGCGTCTGGATCTCGCGCACCACTTCCACCGCCATGCCGTCCGGCACGCCGTTGTGCTGAAATGTGATGGGCGGCCAGTCTTCGGTGTAGATGGTGATGGCCCGCGCCTGCCAGGCCGCCAGCAGCAATAGCAGCGTCAATAAACCCTTAGCCATGGTCTTTCCCCGTACCGCGTGAACCCGATTTTATTCATAGCCGTTCCACGCGCCGCCTGCCTGCGATTTCCGCCCGCCCCCGCGCCCCCGGGGGCATGACGACCGCAACTCGCTTATCCGTTATAATGTGGCGGTCAAGCCGGCTCATGCCGGCATATCGAGCATTTGTTTCGCGCACCCACCCAAAGCTAAGGATTGCCATGAGCCGCATCACCCTCTCCCGCTTTTTGATCGAACAGCAACGCAAGGCCGGCACGCTGCCGCCTGAGTTGCGCCTGCTGATCGAAACCGTAGGCCGCGCCTGCAAGGCCATCAGCTATTCGGTGAACAAGGGGGCGCTGGCCGACGTGCTGGGCGAAGCCGGCACCGGCAATATCCAGGGCGAGGCGCAGAAGAAGCTGGACGTGATCGCCAACGATTACCTGCTGGACGCCAATGAATGGGGCGGCAGCCTGGCGGCGATGGCCTCCGAGGAAATGGAGCTGCCTTACCACATCCCCGGCGAATACCCGAAGGGCGAGTACCTGTTGATGTTCGATCCGCTGGACGGCTCATCCAATATCGACGTCAACATCTCGGTGGGCACCATTTTCTCCATCCTGCGCTGCCCGCAGGGCATTGACCACGCCACCGAGGGCGCCTTCCTGCAGCCCGGCACCGAGCAAGTGGCCGCCGGCTACACCGTGTACGGCCCGCAAACCCTGCTGGTGCTGACCTTCGGCAGCGGCGTCCACGGCTTCACGCTGGACCGCGAACAAGGCTCTTTCGTGCTGACCCACCCGGACATGAAGGTGCCGGAAAGCACCGGCGAGTTCGCCATCAATATGTCCAATATGCGTCACTGGGATGCGCCGGTGAAACGCTATGTCGACGAACTGCTGGCCGGCAGCACCGGTCCGCGCGGCCGCGATTTCAATATGCGCTGGGTGGCGTCCATGGTGGCCGAGGTGCATCGCATCCTGACCCGCGGCGGCATCTTCATGTATCCGCGCGACGCGCGCACCCCGGACCAGGCCGGCAAGCTGCGGCTGATGTACGAAGGCAATCCGATGGCCTTCGTGGTGGAACAGGCCGGCGGTGCCGCCACCAACGGCCATCAGCGCATCATGGACATCCAGCCGCAGAAGCTGCACGAGCGGGTGGCGGTTTTCCTCGGCTCCAAGGAAGAAGTGGAGCGCGTCACCGCCTACCACGCCGAGCAGCAGTAAGCGGTCCGCCCAACAAAAAACCCTGCCGAAACCGGCAGGGTTTTTTAATGTCGTCCGCCTGCGTCAACGCAGGCGTTCGCGCACTTCCATCAGGGCGAAGCCCAGCAGATTGCTGCCGTCCCACATGTCCGGCAGACTGGCCTGCGGGTCGTCCTCGGCCCAGCCTATGCCCCAGATGCAGTCCACCGGGCTGGCCTCCACCAGGATGGCGTCGCCGGTGCCGCGCAAGAAATCGCCCAGCGCCGGGTTTTGCTCGAACTTGGCCAGATTGCCCCGCATCACCACCTCGCAACAGCGCTGCTGCCACAAGGCGGAATCAAAGCCGCGCACCTGGCGGCCCAAGGCCTTGGCGTCCGCCGGCGTGGCCGCGGCCAGTATCCTGCCCCGGGTTTCCGCGTCTTCGAACAAGCGGGCTTTCTCCGCCATCATATAATGCTCGGCGCTGGCGTAGCTCACGCCGTCCAGCTCGAAGCCCACCGGAAACCACTGACTCAGGCAGCTCTTGCAGACGCCGTCCTCGTGTTTGGGCCTGTGTCCCCAGAAAAACAGAAAATCCAGCGTTTCGCCGGCCGCAGCCCGCTTGCGCAACTCGCTTACTGTCCGGATCGCCATGGTCCGCGTCCTCCACTTCCTGCGCGGCCATATGCCGCAAAAAATGCCAAGAGCCCCTCTTTGTCCGCTGTCGCCGCGGCGCTGAACATCTTCATGGCCATCACTATAAGGAGCCGGAACCGGGTTCGACAAGCGCGGCGCGAAGCCGGGCCGCGCGTGCGTCCGCCGATTTCGATGCAAACAGACGAAAACAATGATTAATTACCGCGTCGCGATGATTTCGCCGCCGCCGCCCGCATCGCGAGCGCAGTGGATACGCAACACCGCCCTACCAACATAGGTCCGTCCACCCCGCTTGCCCATAGGTAAAACTACTCAGCGCGGACGCAACCGTCCGCATTGCCACAGGACGGCGTAGCGGAGTATGTTTCCCCACATAAGCCTGTAAGCCGCTGTTGGAAAAGACATTAAAAACCCTGGGGAGACCGGCATGGCTATCGTGATCACGCTGGACGTCATGCTGGCGCAACGCAAGATCAAATCCAAGGATCTGGCGCGGGCCATCGGCATCACGCCGCACAATCTGTCGCTGTTGAAGCTGGGCAAGGTCAAGAGCCTGCGCCTGGACACGCTGGATGCGCTGTGCCGGCAGCTGGGCTGCCAGCCAGGAGATTTGTTGAGCCACTCGCCGGAAGCGGACCCGGCCGACGGAGAGCCATCGGTCTGACTCTCCGCCCTTCCCGCCTCAGCCCGCCGGCTGACGCGCGCCGCGCGTCGAGGTGCGGCCCGAGTTCAGATAGCCGGCGATGTAGTCTTGCGACACTTCGCCGTTGTAGCGGCCGTCGTCGTCCAGCACCGGCATCCAGGTCAGATTGTGCTCGTACAGGCGGGACAGCACCACGCGCAGGTTTTCGCCCGCCGCCGCGGTCACGCTCACCGGCTTGATCTTGTCCGCGCACACGCCGTCCGCGCCGCGCGCGTCGCGGCGCCGGACAAAGCCCAAGGGCTGTCCGTCCGCGTCCACCACGGTCAGGTGCATCAGGTCGTTGTCGTCCATCAGGCCGTAAGCGGCCGCCAGCGGCGTATCCAGCCGCGCGGTCAGCGTTTCCTGCTGATCCGCCACCTCGCCGGCCTGCACCAGCAGCAAACGCTTGAGCGTGCGGTCCTGGCCGACGAAGCTGGCGACGAAATCGTCCGCCGGACGCGCCAGGATCTCGTCGGAGCCGGCGCACTGCACCATGCGGCCCTGGCGGAACACGGCGATGCGGTCGCCCAGCTTGATCGCTTCGTCGATGTCGTGGCTGACCAGCATCACGGTCTTGCCCAGTTGGCGCTGCATTTGCAGGAACTCGTTCTGGATCTGTTCGCGGTTGATCGGGTCCACCGCGCCGAAGGGCTCGTCCATCAGCAAGACCGGCGCGTCGGCCGCCAGCGCGCGGATCACGCCGATGCGCTGCTGCTGGCCGCCGGACATCTCGCGCGGATAACGTTGCAAGAAGCGGTTGGGGTCCAGAGCCACCATGCTCATCAGTTCGCGCGCCCGCTCGCGGCAGCGCTTCTTGTCCCAACCCAGCATCCGCGGCACCACGGTGATGTTGTCCTCGATGGTCATATTGGGGAACAGGCCGATCTGCTGGATCACGTAGCCGATCTGGCGGCGCAGCGTCACGCTGTCTATGCCGGCGGTGTCCTCGCCGTTGATCAGCACCTTGCCCGAGGTGGGCTCGATCAGGCGGTTGATCATTTTCATGGTGGTGGTCTTGCCGCAGCCGGACGGGCCCAGCAGCACGCAGATTTCGCCTTCCGGCACGTGCAGATTGACCTTGTCCACCGCCTGGAAGACCTGGCCGTTTTTCTGGGTAAATTGCTTGCAGAGATTTTGCAGTTCAATCATCAACGAATTCCTTTCGGGGTCAGCGCGCGCTGAGCGCGCAGCAACAACCAATCCATCGCGACGGCGAGCACGCTCACCGCCACCGCGCCGGCGATCAGCTTGCGAATGTCGCTCTGGCTGATGCCGTGCAATATCAAAGTGCCCAGGCCGCCGGCGCCGACGATGGCGGCAATCGCCATCACGCCGATGTTCAGCACCACCGCGGTGCGGATGCCGCCGAAGATCAGCGGCGTGGCCAGCGGCAGTTCCACCCAGCGCAGGCGCTGCCAGAAGGTCAGGCCCAGGCCGCGGCCGGCTTCTCTCACGCCGGGCTCCAGATGGGTCAGCGCGGTGTGGGTGTTGCGCACGATGGGCAGCAGGGAGTACAGGAAGGCGGCGGTAATGGCCGGCACCGCGCCGATGCCCTGCCCGATCATGGAAAACAGCGGCACCATCAGGCCGAACAAGGCGATGGCCGGAATGGTCAGCACCACGGTGGCCAGGCCCAGCACCAGGCCGGCCAGCGCCTGAAAGCGGACGATCAGCACGCCCAGGGGCACGCCCAGCACCACCGCCAAACCGACGGCGATGCCCACCAGCCTCAGATGTTGTTCCGCCAAGGCGGCGATTTGCGGCAGGTCTTGCCAGATGAACTGGCAGGTTTGCAATAGGGTTTCCATGCGGCCTCCTTTAGATCAGGCCGCGCTGGCGCAGGAACTCGCTGGCGACTTCCTTCACCGGACGGTGTTCGATGTCCACTTTGGCGTTGAGCTCGGACATGGTGTCGTTGTCCAGCAGCGCGGCCAGCTTGTTCAGTTCCTCGGCCAGGCCGGGGTTGCGTTCCAGCGTGTCGCGGCGCACCACCGGCGTGGCGGCGTAAGCCGGGAAATAGCCCATGTCGTCCTGCAGCACCACCAGGTCGAAGCCCTTGACGCGGCCGTCGGTGGTGTAGACCAGGCCGGCGTCGACGAAGCCGTCGCGGATGGCGTTGTAAACCAGGCCCGGGTCCATCTGGCGGATCTGCGGCCGGCTCAATTCCATGCCGTACAGCTGCTGCATCGGCTTGAGGCCGTCCGGACGCCCGGCGAACTCCATGTCGAAGCCCAGCTGCCAGCGTTTGGACGAACCGTTGTTTTCATTGACCCGCCGCGCCAGGTCGGACAGCGTGCGCACGCCCTCGGCTTCGGCGCGCACGCGCTTCATCGCCAGCGCATACGTGTTGTTGAGCGGAGCCGGGTTCAGCCAGATCAGCCCCAGGGGCTCGTCCAGCTTCTTGACCGTGGCGTAAGCCTCCTCGTTGCTCATTTTTTTCTGGATGCCGTGATGGATGATCAGGCCGGTGCCGGTGTAATCCCACACCAGATCCAGTTGGCGGTTTTCCAGCGCGTTGCGCAGGATCACCGTCGCCAGGTCCGGCTTTTGCGTGACCTGGTAGCCCTTGCTGCCCAGGTACTGCGTGGTGATGTCGGACAGCAGATGCTGTTCGGTGAAGTTCTTGCTGCCCAGCACCAGGCCGGCGGCGAAGGCCGGCGCGGCGGTCAGCAAGGCCGCCAGCGTCAGCGCGCGGCGCGCCAGCCGACGCCAGGGCGAAAAGGAAAGTGCTTTTGTCATAGGAGTCCTCCGTGCGAGCGCCCGCCGGAACGGGCGACAAGGGGGTTCGAATCAGGCCAGGCCGCGGGCGGCGGCCAGGCGGCCCAGGCCGGCCAGCGTCAGGTCCAGCGTCAGCGCGATCAGCGCGGTGCCGCCGGCGCCCAGCAGCAGCGCGGTGTGGTTGTTCAGGTAGATGCCGGGGAAGATCAGTTCGCCGTAGCTGCTGGCGCCGATCAAGAAGGCCAGCGGCGCGGTGCCCACGTTCAGCGCCAGCGCCACCCGCACGCCGGTCAGAATCACCGGCAAGGCGTTGGGCAGCTCCACCCGCCACAGCCGTTGACGCGGGGTCATGCCCAGCGCGTCGGCGGCCTCCAGCAAGGCCGGCTGCAGGCCGGCCAGGCCGGCGTAAGTATTGCGCACGATGGGCAGCAAGGACGCCAGGAACAGCGCCACGATGGCCGGCGCGTCGCCGATGCCGACCAAGGCCATCGCCAACGCCAGCACCGCCATGGGCGGCAGGGTGTTGCCGATATTGAAAATCTGCATCCAGTGCTCGGCGCTGCCCCGCAGCCGCTGACGGCTGAGCAGCACGCCGCTAGGCAGGCCCACGGCGAGAGCCAGCGCCATGGAGACGCCCACCAGATAGAGATGCTGCCGGCCCAGGTAGATCAGATCTTCCCGGTACTCGGTCCATACGGCTGGGCTTACACCGTAAATCAATCCCGCCGCCGCTACGGCGACCAGGATCAGCCCGATCATGCTGCGCTTGCTAAACGCTCTTTTGTGCATCTGCGTCCTCCTTGGCGAAAGCAATGGCCGGCAAGGCCACGGCGATCCGCTGTAATGATCGCGACAACTAGAGAGCTGCCAGTAAATAGACGTCCGGCGCGGGCCGGACATGAGGTGCGTTTAAGGCGAGGCTCGACGGCGCGAAACCGTCGATTTTGAGTGGCGCGGTGTGCGCCTGATGAAAAACCTAATAAGTTATAACACTGTTTGTATCGAACATGCAAATTTTCTAATGTACTTCGCCGCACTTGACAGACAAGGACAAGGCCTTGAAAACACTTTATTTCTTTCCGTTCACGTCAAACCAAATGGATAAGCCGGCCGCGCTCCGCCGCTCCGCCCTATAAGGAACGCGCGCGGCGCCGTCCCAACGGCCACTTGCCGCCCTCCCGCCCCCGGCCCACAATGCGTTGTTTCGCCCATTGCAACAATCACGGCAAAAAACATGGATCGATTGCACTTGATGACCGTATTCATCGCGGTGGCGGAAGCGGAAAGCTTTGCCGGCGCGGCGCGCAAGCTGGGCATGTCGCCGCCGGCGGTGACGCGCGCGGTGGCGGCGCTGGAGACGCGGCTGCAAGCCCGTCTGCTCAACCGCAGCACCCGCCATGTGCGCGCCACCGAGGCCGGCCAGCGTTATCTGGAGGACGCGCGCCGGGTGATCGCCTCCGCGGACGAGGCGGACGAAGCCGCCTCCGGCGGCAAGGCGCCGCCGCGCGGTTTGCTGACCGTCACCGCGCCGGCCTTGTTCGGCTTGCGCTACGTGATGCCGGGCATCAACGACTACCTGCGCCGCCATCCCGAGGTGACGGTGGACGCCTTGCTGCTGGACCGGGTGGTCAATCTGCTGGAAGAAGGCGTGGACGTGGCCATCCGCATCGGCGAACTGCCGGACTCCAATCTGCGCGCCCTGCGCGTCGGCCAGGTGCGGCGGGTGGTCTGCGCGTCGCCGGCCTATCTCGCCGAGCGCGGCGTTCCGCTCACCCCGGCGGATTTGCAGCGCCACGCGCTGATCGCCTCGCGCGGCGTGGGTTCCTGCCACGAATGGCGCTTCAGCGACGGCGGCAAGCCGCTGAGCGTCCGCCTCAAACCCCGGCTCACCGTCAGCAACAACGAGGCGGCCATCGCCGCCGCCGCGGCCGGGCTCGGCGTCACCCGCCTGCTGTCTTATCAAGTGGCGCCGCAATTGGCCGCCGGCCAATTGCTGCCGCTGCTGGCCGAATACGACGATGCCAGCCAGCCCATCCACATCCTGCATCAGGAAGGCCGGCTGGCCTCGGCCAAGACCCGCGCCTTCATCGAACTGATGGCGGAGCGGCTGCGCGGCCATCCCGAGCTGCGCTAACGCCATCGACATTGCCATCCCCCACAAGGAGATTCATCATGTTGACCCCGCTTCAAGACAAAAACGTTCTCATCACCGGCGGCACCGCCGGCATCGGCCTGGGCCTGGCCCGGGCCTTCGCGCGCGCCGGCGCGCGCGTCACCATCAGCGGCCGCAGCCGGGACAAGCTGGACGCCGCACTGGCCCGCCTGCGCGCCGACGGCCTGAACGCCGTCGGCCGCGTCGCCGACGTGGCCCGTCCCGAAGACGTGGCCCGCCTGCTGGCGGACACCGCCGCGTCCAACGGCCTGGACGTGCTGTGCTGCAACGCCGGCATCTTCCCGTCCGCGCCGCTGGAGAGCATGAGCGCGGAGGAATGGGATCAGGTGCAGCACACCAATGTGCGCGGCAACTTCCTTTGCGTGCAGGCGGCGCTGCCCTATCTGCGCCAGGCCGAATACGGCCGCGTGATCCTGACTTCCTCCATCACCGGCCCGGTCACCGGCTACGCCGGCTGGAGCCATTACGGCGCCAGCAAGGCCGCGCAACTGGGCTTCATGCGCAGCGCGGCGCTGGAGCTGGCGCGCGACGACATCACCATCAACGCGGTGATGCCGGGCAATGTGCTGACCGAGGGGCTGCGCGAGCTGGGCGAGGACTATCTGGACAAGATGGCGGCGGCGGTGCCGCTGCGGCGGCTGGGCAGCGTGGACGATATCGCCAACGCCGCGCTGTTCTTCGCCAGCAAGGAGGCGGGCTTCATCACCGGCCAGACCCTGATCGTGGACGGCGGCCAGGTCTTGCCTGAGTCTCTGGACGCGCTGACCGGCTAGCCCTGGTAGACATCCGGCCGGTGCAGCTCCATATAACGCTCAGGGTGTTCCAGCGCGGCGAAGCCGAAGGGCCGGTAGACCGCGTGGGCGTTGGAGGTCACCAGCACGATGCGACGCAGCCGGGCCAAGGCCGGCTCGGCCGCGACGCCGCGCATCAGCTGCCGCGCATAGCCGCGGCCGCGGTGCTCCGGCGTCACGAACACGTCGCACAGATAGCCGAAGGTGGCCAGATCGGTCACCACACGGGCGAAGCCCACTTGCCGCCCGTCCAGATAGGCGCCGAAGCACAGCGAGCCGGCGATGGCCTGCTCCACCGTGGCGCGCGAAATGCCCTTGGCCCAGGGCGCGTGATCGTGCAAGAAGGCGTGGATCAGCGCCAGGTCCAGCCGGCGCTTGTCGGTGGAAATCTCCAGTTCTGCCTCCTTCATCGCGGCGCGGTCCTCTTGTTCAGTTGGACGGCCAGCCAGCCGCGCGCGGCGTCCAGTTTGCCGGCGTAAGTGTTCAAGGCCAGCGCGGCGACGATCAAGGCCGATGCGACGATGCTGAGCGCGTCGTAATGTTCATGCAGGATCCAATAGCCGCCCAGCAGGCCGAAAACCGGGCTGAGCAGCGAAAACGGCGCCACCAGCGTGGCCGGATACAGGCTGAGCAGCTTGCCCCAGCTGCCCAGCGCGAACAGGGTGCCGACCAGGGCCAGGAACAACAGCGCCAGCGTGGCGGTCCAGCCGAAGCCGGCCACGGCGCTCCAGGCCGCCGCCGGTCCGCCCTCCAGCGCGAAGGACAGCAGCAGCAGGGGCAGCGGCGGCACCAGGCTCATCCACACGGTGAAGGCGAACATGTCCACCTTGCCGGCGCGCTTGAGCTCCACATTGCCCCAGGCGAAGCCGGCCGAGCCGATCAAGGCCAGCGCCAGCGGCAGCAAGGGCAAGGCGTCCTGGTAACGGGCGTAGCCCAGCAGCAAGACGCCCAGCAACGCCAGCGCCATCACCGCCTTTTGCAGCCGGGAGCGCGTTTCGCCCAGCAGCAGACTGGCCAGCAGCAAGGTGATGAACACCTGCAACTGGGCCAGCACCGACACGATGCCGGCCGGCATGCCCAGCTTGATGGCGGAAAACAGGCCGGCGAACTGGATCACGCCCAGGCACAGCCCGGCGCGCAGATACCAGCGCCAGGGCAAGGACGGCCGCGTGAACCACCAGGCCCCGACCGCGAACACCACCACAAAGCGCAGCGCCGCCAGCAAAAGCGGCGGACACTCGGTCAGCCCTATCTTCACCACAATGAAGCTCAGGCCCCAGATGGCCGCCACCAGCACCGCCAGCAATACGTGTCGTATCTTCATGATGTCGTCGCCTCTTGTTCCAGCGCGGCGATGGCGCGCCGGCAGGCTTCCAGGAAAAAGTCCAACTCGGCTTCCGCCACGTTCAAGGGCGGCAGCAAGCGCAGCGCGGCGGCGTCGTGCGCCGCCGGCACCGTCAGCACGCCTTCTTGCAGCAATTGCAGCCACAGCAGGCCGGCGGCGCCCTCGCCCAGCCGGTCTTGCGCCGCCGGGCCGGCGCGCAGCGCCAGCATCAGGCCCTGGCCCTCCAGCTCGAAGCCCTCCAGCCCGGCCTCCCGCCAACGCCGCCGCAAGGCCCGGCCGCTCTCCCGCGCCCGCGCCGGCGCGTCCAGCTGGCGCAACAGCTCCAGCATGCGCAGGCCGCAGCTCAAGGCCAGCCGGTTGCCGCCGAAGGTGGAGCCGTGGATTTTGGCGCAGCCGGGCCGGGCGAACACCGCCTGGTAAATGTCTTGGCGGAACAGCAGCGCCGACACCGGCAGCACGCCGCCGCTCAGGCCCTTGGCGACAATCAGCAGGTCCGGCGCCGGCGCGCCCAGCGCCTGATAGGCGAACCAGGCGCCGCAGCGGCCCAGGCCGGACAGCGCCTCGTCGTAGATCAGCCGCGCGCCGTGGCGGCGGCACAAGGCGGCCAGCTCGGCCAGATCCTCGCCG
>NZ_JAMZGH010000051.1:0-30352 GCF_024158805.1 Chromobacterium sp. S0633
TTGGTGGGCGTTGACGGAGTCGAACCGCCGACATTCTGCTTGTAAGGCAGACGCTCTACCAACTGAGCTAAACGCCCTGAATCCTTTTCGCTGCTGCGTTTGCGTTTCAGCGAGGAGGCGAATTAAAACACAGGGTTTAAGCTTGCGCAAGTGGTCTACCCGCAAATTTTTGCAACCGGCGGCAATTTCGAATAAATGCTCCAAAATTTAATGTTTTTGTCAGACAGAAAGGTGACGCCGACTTTGCCGCTAAGGTATCATGCCGCCATTAGCTATTTATCGGATGACGTTACGAATGAAGCCGACCTTTCTCGATTTTGAGCAGCCTATTGCCGAGCTCGAGAACAAAATAGAAGAACTTCGCTATGTTCAGGACGATTCCGTGCTGGACATCTCCGAGGAGATCGCGCGCCTGCAGAAGAAGAGCCAGGACTTGACCAAGTCCCTCTACGCCAAGCTGACGCCGTCTCAAATCGCCTTGGTGGCGCGCCATCCGCAGCGCCCCTACGCGCTCGACTATATAGAGAGTATTTTCACCGACTTCGAAGAGCTGCACGGCGACCGCGCGTTTGCCGACGACGCCGCCATCGTGGGCGGTCTGGCCCGTTTCAACGGCCAGTCGGTGATGGTCATCGGCCAGCAGAAGGGCCGGGACACCAAGGAAAAGATCCGCCGCAATTTCGGCATGCCGCATCCGGAAGGCTATCGCAAGGCCCTGCGCCTGATGAAGCTGGCCGAGAAGTTCGGCATCCCGGTGGTCACCTTGGTGGACACCACCGGCGCTTGGCCCGGCATCGGCGCGGAAGAACGCGGCCAATCCGAGGCCATCGGCCGCAATCTCTATGAAATGACCCGTTTGCGCGTGCCCGTCATCGTGACGGTGATAGGCGAGGGCGGTTCCGGCGGCGCGCTGGCCATCGCGGTGGGCGATTGCGTCAATATGCTGCAATACGCCACCTACTCGGTGATTTCGCCGGAAGGCTGCGCCTCCATCTTGTGGAAGACCGCCGAGCGCGCGTCCGACGCCGCGGAAGCCCTGGGCATCACCGCGCCGCGCCTGAAGACGCTGGGCTTGATCGACCGCGTGGTCAACGAGCCGGTGGGCGGCGCGCATCGCGATCACGCTCAGATGATGGCGACGCTGAAGCGCGTGCTGCAGGAAGAGTTGAAAGACTTGACCGGCAAGCCGATCGACGAGTTGCTGAAAACCCGTTTCGACAGATTGATGAGTTATGGCCGCTTCAAGGAAGCCGCAGCCTGACCCGCTCGAATCTCTGTTAAGCCATTGGCCGGACGAATTGTCCGGCCAATGTGCTTTTGAGGTGGGCTTGAGCGGCGGCCTGGATTCGGTGGCGCTGCTGGCGCTGCTGTGCCGCGCGCGGGAGCGCCGTCCGGAGCTGGAGATCCGCGCGGTGCATGTGCACCACGGGCTGAGCCCGAACGCCGACGCCTGGGCCGAGCACTGTCGCGCCTTGTGCGCGTCGCTGGGCGCGTCTTTGCGGGTGGAGCGGGTAAAGCTGGTCCTGAGCGGCGGCGACAGTCTGGAAGCGGTGGCCCGCGAGGCGCGCTACCAGGCGTATCGGCGTTCCGCCGCCGGCGTGGTGGTTTTGGCGCATCATCTGGACGATCAGGCGGAAACCGTGCTGCTGCAATTGCTGCGCGGCGGCGGCGCGCGCGCTCTGGCGGCGATGCCGGCCTTGCGCAAGCTGGACGCGGACGGGCCCTGGCTGTGGCGGCCCTTGCTGGGTTTGCGCCGGCGGCAGCTGGAGGCGTTCGTTCAGGCGCAGGGCCTGAGCTGGGTTGAGGACGAGAGCAATCAGGACGAGCGCTGGCGGCGCAATCTGCTGCGTCAGCGGCTGCTGCCGCAGCTGGAGGCGGCGCTGCCGGATTATCGCCGGCATCTGACGCGATCGGCCGGCTTGCTGGCGGACGCCGCCGCGGTGCTGGACGAGGTGGCGGCGCAGGATCTGGCCGCTTGCCGGCGCGAAGGCGGCCTGGACCTGACTCGCTGGCGAGGCTTGTCCGCGGCCAGGCAACGCCAATGCCTGCTGGCCTGGCTGCGCGGCCTGGCCTGGCCGGCGCCGGAGCCGGACGCGTTGGCGGAGTTCCAGCGCCAGGCGCTGGAGGCCGGCGCCGCCAGCTGTCCGCGGCTGAGTCTGGCGCGGGGCCTGTTATACCGTTATCGCGACGGCCTGTTCGCCTTGCCGGCGCTGCCGGCGCCGGCGGCCGTGTCGCTGGGGGCGGTGGAGCCTGCGGCGGAACGCCTGGTGCAAGAGTGGGGCGGGACGCTGAGCTGGGAGTGGCGGCAAAGCGGCCTGCCGGCGGAGGCCTTGGCGCGAGGTTTGAACCTGCGGCCGCGCGAGGGCGGCGAGCGGCTGGCGGCCGGGGTGGGGCGCAAGCCGGTGAAGAACTTTCTGCAGGAGGCCGGCATCGCGCCGCCCTTGCGCGAGCGCTGGCCGCTGTTGTGCGACGCCGACGGGCGCGTGCTGGCGCTGCCCGGCGTGGCGGTGGACGCCGAACTGGCCTGCGGGCCGGGCTGGTGGCCGCTGTGGCGGCCGCTGTCGGCGGAGCCGCGCTGACGTGAAAAACGCCTGCCGATCCGGCAGGCGTTTTGCATTTGCAATCTGATGTCTCGCGATGCGCAGCGGACTTTGCGCAAATTCTCAGGCGGCGTTCAGCGGCAGGCTGACGATGCCCGCATCGTCCAGGCGCAGATAGCCGCCCTGGTTCCCGTGCCAGTCCTGGATCACCCAGCGCTCGGAGGCGCCGTGTCGGTGGACCGCGGGGCGGTGGGTATGGCCGTGGATCAGCGTCGGCCAGTCGTGGGCGGCCAGCAGCGCCTCGACCGCGTCGGCGGCGACGTCCGAAATCTCGCTCAGGCCGTTCTGTTGTTTGCTCATCTCGCTTTGCTGGCGCGCCTGACGCGCAATCGCGTGGCGCTCCGCCAGCGGCCGCGCCAGCATCGCCCGCTGCCACTGCGGGTTGCGGCTGACGGCTCGAAACTGCTGATAGGCGGCGTCGCCGGTGCACAGCGCGTCGCCGTGGCTGAGCAGGCAGCGGCGGCCATGGGCCTCGATCAAGCTTGGATCGTCCAGCAGCCGCGCGCCGCTGCGCAGACAGAAGCCCTCGCCCAGCAGGAAATCGCGGTTGCCGTGCATCACGTACAGCGGCGTGGCGGCGGCGAAGGCGCGCATCGCAGCCAGCGGCGTTTCCAGGAACGGCGAATCGTCGTCGTCGCCCACCCAGTATTCGAACAGATCGCCCAGGATGTAGAGCGCGTCGATCCGGCCTTGCCAGGCTTGCAGCGTGTCCAGAAACAAACGGTTCAGCGCCGGAGTGTCGTCCGCCAGGTGCAGATCGGAAATGAAGTGAATGGCCATGTCGCGTGCGGATGAGTTGAAGCCCGGCCGGACGGCCGGGCTGGGAGCGCGCCGCGCGTCGCGCGGCGTCGGCGAATCAAATGATTTCGGCTTTCTCGATCACCACGGCTTCCGCCGGCACGTCCTGATGCGGGCCGCTGCGACCGGTGCGCACCGCCTTGATGCTGTCCACTACGTCCTGGCCTTCCACAACCTGGCCAAACACGGCGTAGCCCCAGCCTTGGGCGCTTTCCGATTTGAAATCCAGGAAGTCGTTGTCGGACACATTGATGAAGAACTGGGCGGAGGCCGAGTGCGGGTCCATGGTGCGGGCCATGGCCACGGTGTAGGCCTTGTTGGCCAGGCCGTTATTGGCCTCGTTCTCGATCGGCGCGTTGGTCGGCTTTTGCGACATGTCGGCGGTGAAGCCGCCGCCCTGGATCATGAAGCCGTTGATCACGCGGTGGAAGATGGTGCCGTCGTAATGGCCGCTTTTTACGTACTCTTCAAAGTTGGCGGCGGTTTTCGGGGCCTTGTCGGCGAACAGTTCCAGCACGATGGCGCCGAAGTTGGTGGTCAGTTTGATCATGGTGTTTCCTTGATGACGGGCAGGCCGCGTGGGGCCTGCCGGTATGAAAGAGGTTGTAGAAAAGCTTAAGGCTTGATGGTGACTTTCTGGATCACGATGGGCTCGAACGGCACGTCGCCCATGCCGTTCATGCTGCCGGTGCGGGTCT
Organism: Chromobacterium sp. S0633; assembly: GCF_024158805.1. Lineage (NCBI taxonomy): Bacteria > Pseudomonadati > Pseudomonadota > Betaproteobacteria > Neisseriales > Chromobacteriaceae > Chromobacterium > Chromobacterium sp. S0633. Next base: position 4,097 of record NZ_JAMZGH010000051.1, read on the forward strand.
TGGCGATGCGGTTGACCACGTCCATGCCGCGGGTCACTTTGCCGAACACCGCATAGCCGGCGCCCTGGGGCGTCGGGGATTTATAGTCGAGGAAGTCGTTGTTGGCCACATTGATGAAGAACTGGGCGGTGGCGGAATTCGGGTCCGCGGTGCGGGCCATGGCGATGGTGCCTATGCCGTTCTTCAGGCCGTTGCTCGCCTCGTTGGCGATGGCGGCGCGGGTGGGCTTCTGGTTCAGCTTGGTGTCGAAGCCGCCGCCCTGGATCATGAAGCCGTCGATCACGCGGTGGAACACGGTGCCGTTGTAGTGGCCGGCCTTGGCGTAGGCGACGAAGTTTTCCACGGTCTTGGGGGCTTTGGCCGAGTCCAGCGCAATCTCGATATTGCCCTTGTTCGTGGTCATTTCCACTGTCGGCGAGGCCAGGGCCACGGCGGGCAGCGCGCTCAACGCCAGCATGCTCAGCATTCGTTTCATGGTTGCTTTATTCAACAGGGTTATGAGGAGCCGCCAATATTAGCACAGCCTTTTGATTCAGCGCATGGCGCGGCCGTCTTATGCTTTTAGCCTAAGGCGGACTTCTTGTTTTTTTAAAAAATAGTATTTAGACTCCACCCCCTAAAAATTGTGTGATCGCTATCTATTTGGATGGCATATTTTCGCACGCAAGCTCGGTTTCCAATAACAAAAGGCGGCAGCCGCCGCCGGGGTAGATATAAAAAAATGAAAGCATTCGCACCTTCCGCTGTTCGCCTCATTCCCGCGCTGGTGGCCGGCCTGTTGGTCGCCGCGCCGCTGGCTCAGGCCGCCGGCTTCCAATTGTCCGAGCAAAGCGTGGCCGGCCTGGGCCGCGCCCACGCCGGCGCCGGCTTGGTGGGCGACGACCTGTCCGCCGTCTTCTACAACCCGGCCGGCATGACCTTGATTGAAGGCACTCAGGTGCAGGGCGGCTTCACCTACGCCGAAATCGACGCGCCGTTCGAAGGCAAGGGCGGTTTCCCGGCCGCGCGCCAGGGCAGCGACAACGGCCGCGCCAAGGCCGAATTCATCCCCAACGCCTATCTGGTGCATCAGTTGAGCGAACGCGCCCGCCTGGGCCTGGGCATCACCGTGCCCTTCGGCCTCGGCGCCAGCTATGACGACAACTGGGTGGGCCGCAACCACGGCATTTCCAGTTCCATCATGACCGTGGACTTCAACCCGTCCTTCGCCTACAAGCTGGACGACAAGTGGAGCTTCGGCGCCGGCGTGTCGGCGCAGTACGCCAAGGCCGATCTGAAGCAGGGTGCCTTCTTCCCGGGCGCCACCGGCGAGATCGACGCCGACAGCTGGGCCTACGGCTACAATCTGGGCCTGATGTACGCGTTCAACCAGGACAACCGCGTTGGCCTGTCCTATCGCTCCAAGCTGCACCATAAGGCGCGCGGCGACTATACCGCCAGCGGTTTCAACCGTCTCGGCATTCCGGGCATGACCAATCTGGATGGCGTGTATGCCGGCGCCGCCGACGTCACCACGCCGGAATCGCTGCTGTTGTCCGGTTTCAGCCGTCTGAACAGCAAGTGGGCGCTGAGCGCCACCGCGCGCTGGACCAACTGGAGCCGCTTCGATCAGCTGGTGATCAAGGGCAATCCGCTGGCCGACACCGTGATCGACAATCACTGGAAAGCCAGCTGGCTGTTCTCGGTGGGCGCCGACTACAACTTCAACGAGCAACTGACGCTGCGCAGCGGCGTGGGCTATGAAACCAGCCCGGTGCGCAACGCCAGCTACCGCAATCCGCTGATTCCGGACACCGACCGTGTCTGGCTGAGCCTGGGCGCCAGCTACAAGGCCAGCAAGCAGCTGACCGTGGACGCCGGCTACACCTATCTGATGGGCGTGGGCGACCGCGACGTCAACCATACCGCTAAGAGTCCTCGGAACAACATCGACACGCTGCAAGGTTCTTACAGCTCTATCCGCGGCCACTTGCTGGGCGTGCAGATGCAGTACAAGTTCTGATTCAGGCAAGCCTGACCGTCCCGCCGCCGCCGGCTTCGCCCGCGGCGGTTTTTTCATGTCCGGGGGTGCGGTTTGTCCGGCGGCAGGCTAGAGTAGGGCGCTGTGTTTCTCTGAGCGTCCATTCCCATGTCCGTTGCCCCCTCCCCATGGCTGCGGCTGAGCCCGCTGGCCGGCCTGTTGCCCTATCTGCGCCCGTACCGGCTGCGAGCCTGGCTGGCCTTGCTGGCCCTGATCGTGGCCGCCGCCGCCACCCTGTTGCTGCCGGTGGCGTTTCGCTTTCTGATCGACCATGGTTTCAGCCAGCGCGCGGCGGCGGACATCAACCGCTATTTCCTCGGCCTGTTCGGCGTGGCGGCGGTGCTGGCCCTGGCCACCGCGCTGCGTTTTTATTGCGTGTCCTGGCTGGGCGAACGCGTCACCGCCGACATCCGCCGCGCGGTGTATCAGCATGTGATCCGGGTCAGCCCGGAATACTTTGAAGTCACCCAGACCGGCGAGGTGCTGTCCCGGCTGACCACCGACACCACCCTGGTGCAGACCGTGATCGGCACCAGCCTGTCCATGGGGCTGCGCAACGCGCTGCTGATGCTGGGCGGCCTGGCCATGCTGATGGCCACCAGCCCCAGTCTGACCGCCTACATCCTGGTGACGCTGTTGCTGGTGGTCTTGCCCATCGTGGTCTTCGGCCGCCGGGTGCGGACCTTGTCCCGTTCCAGCCAGGACCGCATCGCGGATTCCAGCGCCATCGCCGGCGAAACCCTGAACGCCATTCCCACGGTGCAGGCCTTTAATCAGCAGGCGCGGGAGAGCCGGCGCTTCGGCGCTTCGGTGGAGACGGGTTTCGACGCCGCGCTGGCGCGCATCCGCGCGCGCTCCTGGTTGACGGTGGCGGTGATCCTGCTGATCTTCGGCGCCATTGTCTTCGTCTTGTGGCTGGGCGCGCACGCGGTGCTGGAAGGCGCGATGAGCGCCGGCCAGCTGGGCCAGTTCATCCTGTACGCGGTGGTGACCGCCGGCGCCATCGGCGCGCTGGCGGAGGTGTGGGGCGATGTGCAGCGCGCGGCCGGCGCCACCGAGCGTCTGATGGAGCTGCTGTCCCTGCGCTCGCCGGTGACGGAGCCGGCCGCGCCGCGCGCCTTGCCGGCCGGGCCCGCCGGCCTGGCGTTGCGCGACGTCGATTTCGCCTATCCGTCCCGCCCCGGCCAGCCCTCGCTCAGCGGCATCCGGCTCAGCGTGAGCCCCGGCGAGCACGTGGCGCTGGTGGGGCCGTCCGGCGCCGGCAAGTCCACCTTGTTCCAGCTCTTGCTGCGTTTTTACGATCCGCAGCAAGGCCAATTGCTATTGGGCGGCGTGGACGTGCGCGAGCTGTCCTTCGCCGATTTGCGCGGCCATGTGGGCGTGGTCTTGCAGGATTCGGTGATCTTCGGCGCCAGCGCGCTGGAGAACATCCGCTACGGCAAACCCGAGGCCAGCGACGAGGAGGTGCGGGCCGCGGCCCGCGCCGCCGCCGCCGACGGCTTCATCGAGAAGCTGCCGCAGGGCTACGACACCTATCTGGGCGAACGCGGCGTGCGCCTGTCCGGCGGCCAGCGCCAACGCATCGCCATCGCCCGCGCCATCTTGAAGAACCCGCCTTTGCTGCTGCTGGACGAAGCCACCAGCGCGCTGGACGCGGAGTCGGAACAACAGGTGCAGCAGGCGCTGGAGCGCGCCGCGCAAAACCGCACCACCCTGGTGATCGCCCACCGGCTGGCCACGGTCAAGCAGGCGGACCGCATCGTGGTGCTGGACCAGGGCCGCATCGTGGCCGAAGGCAGTCACCAGAGCCTGTTGGCCGACTCGCCCTTGTACGCGCGGCTGGCGGCCTTGCAGTTCGCCGCCGGCGGGGAGGGTTGAGGCAGCGTCCGCTTAAGCATAATGAATAGTCTATGCTCCATGGATGAACGGCCGCCGCGCGGCGCCGAGACCCGTGATGGAGCGAAGACATGAAACTGGCTGTCCGTTTGGGGGGCGTGGTGTTGTGCGCCGGGCTGGGCCTGTGCGTGGTGGCCGGATTCGCCTTGCACACCTTGCGTTCCACCCTGCTGGAGGACCGCAAGGCGCAGATCGGCAGCCTGGTGCACCTGGCGGGCCAGCAGGTGGCCATGTACCAGAAGCAGGAGCAAAGCGGCAAGCTCAAGCGCGAGGAGGCGCAGCGGCGCGCGGTCGAAGCGATGTCCGGGCTGCGCGACAAGGGCAACTACGTGTTCGCGCGCGACGCGTCGGACCTGGTGCTGGTGCACCCGGACCGGCGCAAGCTGGGCTAGCGGGACACCGGCGGCAAGCTGCCGGACGGCCGCACCCTGGTGCAGGCCTACCGCGACGCGCTGTCGAACGGCGATTTCGGCTTTGCGCTGGTGCGCACCAAGCGGCCCAACGGCAACGAGGTGCTGCCCAAGCTCAATGCGGTGATGCGGATACCGGACTGGAACTGGACCATAGGCACAGGCGTGTTCATGGACGATGTGGAAAGCCAGTTCAACGGCCTGGCGCTCAAGCTCTCCGGCATCGGCCTGGCGGTGTTGGCGGTGGTGACGCTGCTGGCCTGGCGCGTGGCCGCGTCCATTTTCCGCTTGATCGGCGGCGAGGCGGAGGCGGCCGCGGCGACGGCGCGGGCGATGGCGGCCGGCGATCTGAGCCAGACATTGGAGCGCGCGCCGAGCGAGGGCAGCCTGATGGACGCCTTCGCCGGCATGCAGCGCAGCTTGCGCCAGCTGATCGAACGTCTGCAGGACGGTTCCGCGCAGCTGGAGCGTTCGGTGGGCGGTTTGTCCGGACGCATGCAGCAGATTCACGGCCAGGTGGAGCAATCGGCGGCGGCCAGCGCCGGCGCCGCGGAAACCACCGCCGGCATGCTGGACGGCGTGGCCGAGGTGTCGCGCCGCAGCGCGGAGAGCGAGTCGGACTCCGCCAACGCCTGCGCGCTGGCGGACGAGGGCGAAGGCCTGGTGCGCCGCGCGGCCGAGGAGATCCAGGCGGTGTCCGGTCAGGTGGCGGCGGCCTCCGGCTGCATAGGCGAACTGGCCGAGCGCTGCCGCGCGATCGACGTCACCGCCGCGGTGATCAAGGACATCGCCGACCAGACCAATCTCTTGGCGCTGAACGCGGCGATAGAAGCCGCGCGCGCCGGCGAGCTGGGCCGCGGCTTCGCGGTGGTGGCGGACGAGGTGCGCAAGCTGGCCGACCGCAGCGGCGAGGCCACGCGCCAGATCGCCGCCACCATCCAGGCGATTCAGGCGGACACCGATTCCGTGGTGGCCAGCATGGGCGAGGTGGGGCCGCGGGTGGACAGCGGCGTGGCCATGGCCCGGCAGGCCGCGGACGCCTTGCAGCGCATCCGCGGCGGCGCGCAGTCCGCGCGCGACAATATCCGCGCGGTGGCCGGCGCCGCCGCGGCGCAGGCCGAGGCCAACCGCGAGGTGGCCGGCAATATGGAGCAGGTGGCCGGCCTGGCCGGACAGACCCGCGCCACCGCCCTGGCGGCCGAGGCCGAGGTGGAAGCGCTGGAGACGCTGGCCGCCGGGCTGCGGCAGGCGGCGGCCAGCTTCAGGCTGTGAGGCGGGCGGTGGTACACTGCCGGCCTCGCGATCAAATCAAAAGGATGGCCATCTTGTCTGCCCACGTTCCGGAAGCCCAAGCCGCGCTCGACCCCACGCCGCTGCTGGCGCAATTATTGGCCGCCCACGGCCTGCCCTGCCAGGAGGCCAAGGGCTGGCTGCTGCCGCAGGGCCAACTGCCGGCCATAGGCGCTCACTGGACGCCGGGCGAGAACAACGGCCGGCTGGACATCCACGTGCTGTTGGAAAACGACATCCGCTTGATGGAAAGCTTCGCCGGCCTGGGCGCGGGCCGGGAAGGGCTGAACGACGCGCTGGAAAATTTCAGCGCCAATGTGCTGCATGTGTTGCTGGCCGGCCTGTGGGGCGTCCGCGACGAAGCGCAAGTCACCGAACGGCGCTGGGAAATCGCCGGCCGCGACTATATGGCCTATATCGGCAATTTCGGCCTGCGCGGCGGCGCCGATCGGCTGGAGCAAGCCTTGTTCGAGGCGCTGTTCCGCCAGGCCACCGCCGCGCTGCGCGCGGAAACGCTGTCCGGCGACGCGCATTGGACCCGGCTGTTCTTCTGCAATCTGAACGGCGAGTTCGTCTCCGAGGCGCTGCTGGACAATCAACGCTGGGAAGCGGGCCTGAGCCTGTTGGACGCGCTGCCGTGGCCGGCGGCGCAGGGTTATTACAGCCTGCGCCATTTCATGCTGCTGCGCGCGGTGTGAGAACCTGTTTACGATCTGCTGCGCGTCGTGAAGCCCTGCACGGTGAGTACCCGCTCAAAATGCTCATGGACCACGAGTACATTCTGCTTTTTCGCTCGTTTTCGCCTTGTCTCGCCCTAGCTCGCGAGATCGTAAACAGCTTCTGAGGCGGCCGCGCTGGTGCTCGCGAGACCGTAAGCCGGTCCTTCAGGCGCGGTAGCCGTCCGGGTCTATGCCGTGCTTGGCGAACTTGTTGTACAGGGTCTTGCGTGGAATGCCCAGCAGCTCCGCCGCCTGCATCACCTGGCCCTGGGTGCGCAGCAGCGCCTGCTCGATCAATTGCTTCTCGTAGGCGTCCACCCTCGCGTCCAGCGCGCTGGGCGCGTAGGCCGCGGCTTCGCCGTCGTCCGGCGCCACGCCCAGCACATAGCGCTCCGCCGCGTTGCGCAGCTCGCGCACATTGCCCGGCCAGGTCTGCGCCTGCAGGCGGCCCAATAGCGCCGGCGGCGTGTCCGGCGCCGGTCGGTCGAAGCGCGCCGCCGCTTGCTCCACGAACCATTGGAACAAGTCCGGGATGTCCTCGCGCCGTTCGCGCAGCGGCGGCAGCCGCAGCGACACCACATTGAGCCGGTAATACAAGTCTTCGCGGAAGCGCCGCTCCTGGCTGGCCAGGGCCAGATCGTCCTTGGTGGCGGCCACCACCCGGCAGTCCACCGGGATCAGGCTGTTGGAGCCCAGCCTTTCCACCACCCGCTGTTGCAGCACCCGCAAGAGCTTGGCCTGCAAGGCCAGCGGCATGCCTTCGATTTCGTCGAGGAAGAGGGTGCCGCCGCTGGCGTACTCTATCTTGCCGATGCGGCGCTTGAGCGCGCCGGTGAAGGCGCCGGCCTCGTGGCCGAAAATCTCGCTCTCGAAAATGGATTCCGGCAGGCCGGCGCAGTTCAGCGGCACGAAATGACGCTCGCGGCGACGGCTCCAGGCGTGCAGCGCCTGCGCCACCATTTCCTTGCCGGTGCCGGTTTCGCCGTGGATCAGCACGTCGGCGTCGGTGTCGGCGACATTGGCCAGCGTTTCGCGCAGCGCCTGCATGGCCGGGCTATGGCCGATCAGCACCGGTCCGTTGCTGCGCGCCAGGCTGGCGCGCAGTTCGCGGTTTTCCAGCGTCAGCCGTCGCTTGTCCAGCGCGCGTTGCACCGTTTCGATCAGCCGGCCCGGCGCATAGGGCTTTTCGATGAAGTCGTAGGCGCCGGCGCGGGTGGCCGCCACCGCCATCGCGATGTCGCCGTGGCCGGTGACCAGGATCACCGGCAGTTCCCGGTCCTGGTTCAGCGCCTGTTCCATCAGCTCCAGGCCGCTGAGGCCGGGCAGGCGCACATCGCTGAGCAGGACGGCGCGCTCGTCGCGCCTCAGCGCGGTCAGCGCGCTTTCGGCGTCGGCGTAGGCCTGCACCGGCAGGCCGGCCAATTCCAGCGATTGCAGCGTGGCCATGCGCACGGCCGGGTCGTCTTCAACGTAGATCACGCCCGCGCGGACGTTGGGGGAGGGTTTCATGAGGCGGACTCGCAAGGCCAGTTGATGATGAAGCGGGCGCCGCCGTCCGGGTGGTTGCAGGCTTCGATGCGGCCGCCGGACTGTTCGACGATTTCCTGCACGATGGCCAGCCCCAGGCCCAGGCCCTGGCCGCGCGGCTTGGTGCTGTAAAAGGGCTCGAACAGATGCGGCAGATCGGCGTCGGCGATGCCGGGGCCGTGGTCGCGCAGGCGGAATTCCAGCATGCCCGCCTTGTGCAGCAGGCTGATCTCCAGCCGGCCTAGCCCTTGCTGGCGCATCGCGTCTATGGCGTTGCCCAGCAGATTGGTGAACACCTGCTCCAGGCCGATGGCGTCGCAGGCGATGTCGGGACAGCGCGGCGGCAGGTCCAGCTCCAACTCCACCCGGGCCTCGCGCAGCGCCGGCTGCAGCAGGGTCAGCGTGTCGCGTAGCGCGGCGAGGGGATTGGTCTGGCCCAGCGGGCCGCGGTGGCGGCGGGCGAAGGTTTTCAGATCCCGGGTGATGTGGGCGATGCGCTCCACCAACTGGGAAATCTGGCCCAGATTGTCGCTGGCGTCGTCCGGGCGGCCGCGTTGCAACAGGGTCACCGCGTTGTCGGCGAAGGCGCGCAGCGCCGCCAGCGGCTGGTTGATTTCATGGGCGACCCCGGCCGCCATCTGGCCCAGCGCCGCCAGCTTGCTGGCCTCGGCCAATTGGCCGCGGGTGATGCGCAGGCTGTTTTCCGTCTGGATGCGCTCGCGGATTTCCGCCGACAGCTGGGTGTTGCTTAGCGCCAGATCGCGGGTGCGTTCCGCCACTTTGCGCTCCAGCTGGTCGTGGGCCTGCTGTAAAGCCTGTTGCGCCGCCAGTTGCTCCCGCAGCCGGCTCAGCCGCAGCCGCCGGTAATGCCACAGCGTCAGCAGGCCCAGGCCGCTGGCCAGCAGCGTGCTCATGATGGCCAGCAAGGTGAGGTTGCGGCCGTGCATGTCCACCAGCAAGGTCAGCGTCCAGCCGGTTTGCGGCAAGGTCTGGCGGATTTGCAGATAGCGGCCGGCCAGCAGCTTGCGCTCGCTGTCCGGCGCCAGCCAGGCCTGTTCGCGCCAACCCGCGTGCGGTTGCAGCAGCGCGAAGGGATGCAGTTTGGCGCCCAGGTATTGGCGGGTGGCGTCGATCTGGCGGCGCACCGCCGGCGGCAGCGGCTGCCAGGTGGCGAACTTCCAGTCCGGATTGGCGCTGAGAAAGGCCACGCCGTGGCGGTCGCTGACCAAGACCGGCTCCGCGCCCTTGCGCCAGGCTTCCTCCAGCGGCGCCAGGCTGACCTTGACCACCGCCACGCCCACGACGCGGCGGCCGGACAAGACCGGCCAGGACAGAAAATAGCCCGGCTCGCGGCTGGTGCTGCCTATGCCGTAAAAGCTGCCGGACCGGCCGGCCAGCGCCTGCTGAAAATAGGGACGGAAGGCGTAGCTGTTGCCGACGAAGCTGTACGGCGACATCCAGTTGCTGGACGCCAGCGCGATGCCGTCCACGTTGACGATGAAGAGCGCCGAGGTGCGCGACTGCCGGTTCACCTGTTCCAGATAGCGGTTCAACGCCTCCACCCGCCGCGGATTGCGCGGGTCCGCCAGCAGGTTGAGGATGTCCTGGTTCAGCGCCAGCACATAGGGCAGGTAGCGGTATTGCTCCAGCGTGGCGCCGAGGTTGGCGGCGTGCATCTCCGCCCGATGCCGGCCCTCGCGCTCCGCTTCGGTCAACAGCATGCGGCTGGCCAACACCCAGCCGCCGCCCAGCGCCAAGGCCAGCAAGAAGAGGGAGGGCAGGCTTTTCAGCAGGAAACGCAACGCGCGTGCGAGCATGGCGGCGGATCGGAAATCGGCGATGCCTCAGTCTACCGCAGCTTGCAGTTCCGCGGCTTCGTGGCGTGAATGTTCCTCCATCACCAGCCGGGTCAGCTCCCGTTTCAGATCGTTGAAGCCCGGCGCGCTGGGGTCGCGCGGGCGCGGCAGCTCCACCCGCACGTCGCGCTTGATGGTGCCGGGGCGGTAGGTCATCACCACCACTCGGTCCGCCAGGTAGATGGATTCCTCGATGCTGTGGGTGACGAAGATGATGGTCTTGCCGCTCTCCTGCCAGATGCGAAGCAGCTCGTCTTGCAAGGAGCGCCGGGTCAGCGCGTCCAGCGCGCCGAAGGGCTCGTCCATCAGCATCACCGGCGAATCCAGCGCCAGCACCCGCGCAATCGCCACCCGCTGGCGCATGCCGCCGGACAGGTCCTTGGGGAAGCGGTGGCGGAAGTCGCGCAGGTGCAGCTTGTCCAGCAGCGGCTCCACCGCGGCGCGGATCTCGGCCGGGGAGCGTTTCTGGATTTCCAGGCCGAAGCCTATGTTCTGCTCCACCGTCATCCACGGAAACAGCGCGTACTCCTGAAACACCATGCCGCGGTCCGGCCCGGGCGCGGCGACGCGCTGTCCGGACACCAGGATCTCGCCGCCGCTGGGCGGCGCGAAGCCGGCGATGGCGTTGAGCAGCGTGGATTTGCCGCAGCCGGACGGGCCCAGCAGGCAGACGAACTCGCCGGGCTGGATGTCCAGCTGGATGTCGCGCAGGGCGATTACGTCGCCGCCCGGCGTCTTGAATACTTTTTGCACCTGTTGCACTTCGATCTGGGCGCTCATGCCTCATCCTTCCATGTCGCGCAGCAGTGGGGGCCGCTGTTGCGCGAATTCGTTCTTTGCGCCGCGCCCGCGTCGAGGCGGGCCCGGCGGCGCATTGTGATCAGAGCCTGTCCAATGTTCCGCGCGCTAGGGCGAGACAAGGCGACAACTGCCGAGAAAGCGGAATGTACGGGGGGTACATGGGCATTTCTAAGCGGCGCTCACCTTGCGAGGCCCCACAACGCGCAGCGGACATTGAGCGGGTTTTTACTGGTCGATGCCGCGATGCCATTTCAGCAGGCGGTTGTTCAGCCCCTGCATCAGCATGTCGATCAACAGGCCGAGAATGCCGATGGTGACCATGCCGGCGATGACCTTGTCGGTCCAGAAATACTCGCGCGCCTCCATGATGCGGTAGCCGACGCCGCTGTTCACCGCGATCATCTCCGCCACGATCACCACGATGAAGGCGGTGCCCATGCCCACCCGCGCGCCGGTGAAGATGAAGGGCGTGGCCGCCGGCAGGATCACCCGGCGGAACAGGGTGGCGCGGCTGGCGCCCAGGTTGCGCGCGGCTCGGATGTAGATGCCGTCCACATTGCGCACGCCGGAAATGGTGTTCATCAGGATGGGGAAGAAAGCGCCTATGGTGATGAGGAACACTGCCGGCGGATTGCCCAGGCCGAACCACAGGATGGACAGCGGGGTCCAGGCGATGGGCGGGATCGGCCGCAGGAACTGGATCAAGGGGTTGAAGGCCCGGTACACCGGGTCGCTGACGCCCATGAACAGCCCCAGCAGCAAGCCCAGGCCGCCGCCCAGCGCAAAGCCCAGCACCACCCGCCACAGGCTGGCCGCCACGTCGTGGACCAGCTCGCCGGACAGCAGCCAGGCGAGATAGCCGCCGGAGGCCGGATCGTAGGCTTCCAGCGGCTGCCAGTAAGCCAGCCACTTTTGCAATACCGCCAGCGGCGAGGGCAGGATTTGCGGATTGATCCAGCCCAGGCTGGAACTGGCCTGCCAGATCAGCACGATGGCGATGGGCACCGCCAGGCTGGACCAGGCCTGGCCCAGCCGGGAAAACACAGTCTGCTGCATGATTCGCTCCCGCCGCCGTCAATTAACCTTGAGGTCCTGCTTGGCCTTGCTCAGCAAGTCCAGCTTCACCCAGTCCGCCGCCTTGGGCGGCTTGGCCATCTTGCCGATGCCGTACTGCTGCATCATGTCGGTGGTGGTCTGGATATGGGCCACGCTCAGATCGTAGCTGTACGGGGAGTTGGAGATCGCGTCCTGGAAATCGTCGGCGCTGATCTGGTTCTTGAACATATTCTCGCGCACGTATTTTTCCGCCAGCTTGGGGTTCTTGATGAAGGTGTTGGTGGCCTCCACAAAGCATTTGATCAAGCGTTCCGCCACGCCGCGGCGTTCCTTGTACATTTTCTCCGTCATCACCAGGGTGCGGATGGGCTCGCCCAGCGGGGTGTCGTAGGGTTTCAGCACTTCCACGCCGAAGCCTTTATTGATGGCCTGGGACGACTGCGGCTCGGACTGGCTCATCGCGTCTATCTGCTTGCCCATCAAGGCCTGGTTCAGATCGGCGAAGGGCATGTAGATCACCTGCACGTCCTTGCCCGGTTTGTCGGACCAACTGAGCTTGTATTTGGCCAGCTCCGCCGCCAGCAGCAGCTCCTGCGCGCCGCCGCGCGCCACGCCCACTTTCTTGCCCTTCAAATCCTTGACGCTCTTGATGCCGCTGTCCTTGGCGGCCACGATGCGCGCGCCGCCCTTGGCGAAGCCGGCCACCGCGAAGATGGGCGCGCCGCCGGCGCGGCCGGCCACCGCCGCGTCCGCCGCGCTGGCGGCGATATCCACTTCGCCGGCGACGATGGCCGGCATGATGTCTATGCCTTTGGCGAACATGCGCTCCTCGATCTTCAGATCGTATTTGGGCGCAATCTCCTTCATATAGCTGATGGCGCCGTAGTGGGCGAACTTGAGATTGCCCAGGCGGACCACGTCGGCGGCGAGAGCGGGCAGCGAAAGGCCGCCGCCCAGGGCGGCGAGACAGAGCCAGGTGCGGATGCGTTGCATGGTGTTTCTCCTTTGCGGGTATGGGGCCGGGCGGAGCGCGGCAACCTTCTATTTATACGACGTTTGCATTTAAACGACGCGGCGACGCGGGGCGAGGCCGTGAGGTGGTTCTTATTAGGCAAAGCGCGTGCCAGCTTATTTAACCGTTAAGTCGTTGATTTTCATGGCTTGCGTCGGGAGCGCGTGGCCGGATTCAGCCAGCGCCGCCGGCGGCTGTGCCAAAAGCGGCTCAGTCGTCGGCGGCGCAATAGCTGCACTTATTCAGTATCGGCCAAGCGTTTTGCCGTCTGCTGGCGTAAGGCGTCCTCCCGGAGCTTGATGCGGTCGATGTAGCCGAAGATGTCGATGGGGAAGATCAGCACCTGTTCGACCAAGGCGAAGAAGCCGGCCCAATAGCCTTGCTCGGGTCCTTGCACCGAGAAATCGACGTCGGCGGCGATGCGCGCCAGCAAGGCGCGTTTCGGGACGTCGGGATTGTCCTGCAGGTACTGGATGAAATGGCCGGCGTATTCGCGTCCCAGCAAATAGGCCTGGCGATAATCGTCGGCCGGCGGCACTTGCCAGCAATGGACTTGAGGATGGTCCGGCAAGCGCGCGGCGAAGGGCAGTTCCTGATAGGAAACGGGTTTGAGATTGGGGCGGTAATGGCGGCGAATCGGGTATTTGACGGACATGCGCGCACTCCTGTTGATTCAGGCTGCCGATGGGGCGACGGGCAGCCGCAGGCTCATGGCAGGCGCATGGCAGGATTGGAGTTCCGGCGCCACGGTCCGGCGGGTGCGAGCACCCTCCCACCACGGCCTGCCCGTTTTAGGTATGGCTGAAGGGTGCAAGGGCACGGACCAAGCGGTTGCGGCGCTTGGGCCGAGGCGGCGGGGCCAGACTCCAATCTGGGCGCTGCCGGTTTGGGGCGGCGCGTTTGCGATTGTGCCTAGCGGAGATGAGGGGGTCAAGGCGGCATCGGCGCCTGGGCCGCTGATTGAGCCGCCCGGCCGGGACCGGGCGGCGGCCGGGTCTTCTAGGCGTAAAACCGGGATTGTCCCTGCCAGGCGCTGGCGACGAAGTCTTGCACATGATCCAGGAATTTGTCATGGCGGCCCAGGCGGCTGTCGTCGGCCTGGCGGTTGGCCGGCAGCAGATAGAGCTGGCCGACGTGGCGCACCGGCAACAGCCCGTCCAGCGCCGGCACCAGATCGCCCTGGACGCAGTAATGACGGATATGGGCCGCGGCCGCGCGCGCCTGATCCAGATCGTTGCCGTGCCGCGCCAGCAGTTCGTTTTGCAGGCCGCGGCCGAACTGGGCGCTGCTGAAGCACTCGGCGTGAACGGGGCGCTGCGGGGTGGACAGCTGCATCGCCGCGTAGGCGGCCATGCCGCCGCCCAGCGAGTGGCCGCCGGTGCTGACGGTGTAGCCGGGCTCGCCGCTGCGCATCAGCGGCAGGCCGGCGGCCAGGCTTTGCAGCTTGCGGGTGAGCTGGGCGGCCTGGGCGTAGCAGGCGGGGCGGCCGCCAAAGGCGGCGTTGCCGATGTTGGCGCGCCACTGCCGCGCCACGCTGGCCAGGTTTTTCAGATTGCGCTGGGCGAGGCCGCCCACGCCGCGGCCGCTGGTGGTGCCGCCGAAGACCAGGCGGATGTCCCCCTCGGCCTTGTTGCGGAACACATAGGCCACCAGGCCGCTTTCCGGGTCCATCAGGCGCGCCTGCTGGGGCTGAAACTCTAGTTTGCTGCCCTTGGCCAGCAGCCGCGCCAGTTCCGCGTCCGGGCTCCATTGGGTGGCGCGCAGGCTGTCCAGATCCCGGCTATAGGGGAAGTTGGCGAGCAGGGCGCTGTCCTTGAGTCTTTGCCGGGCCGGCTCGGGGTTGAGCCGCTCCAGCGGCTGCGGCGCGCAGAGGCCGTCCAGCGGATTGGCGCGCGGCGCGGTCCGCGTCGGGGCGGGGGCGTCCGCGCGGTTGGCCGTCTGGCTGAGCCGCGCCGATATCGGACTGGCGGCGGCGTGGGAGCGGGCGGGTTCGTCCGCTGCCATGGTTTGGGGCGCGGCGGCGCGGGAAGCTTGAATGAGCATGATGGGCAGACGCGTGAGAAGGTTGATCGCCGCATGCTAAAGGGACGCGGACGGCTTGCCTTGCAGATTTTACTCAGCCGGCGGTTACGGTTCCGTGATAATGACGGATTCGGGATGAATCCGCGGTGAACGGGAAGGGGAAGCGATGGAGATGGAGACGGAGCGTTTATGGCTGCGCCAATGGCGGGACGAAGATCTGGCGCCCTTCGTCGCCATGGGGCGGGATCCGGAGGTGATGCGTTATTTTCCGGCGCTGCTGAGCGCCGAGGACAGCGCGGAAGGCATGGAACGCCAGCGCGGCTTGATCGCGACGCGCGGCTGGGGGCTATGGGCGCTGGAGGAGAAAGCGTCCGGGGACTTCCTCGGTTTCGTCGGCCTGGCGGTGCCGCGCGCGGAATTGCCGTGCATGCCCTGCGTGGAGGCGGGCTGGCGGCTGCGGCGCGCATCCTGGGGCCGGGGCTACGCCTCCGAGGCCGCGCGTCGGGCGCTGGCCTTCGGTTTCGAGACCTTGGGCCTGGACGAAATCGTGTCTTTCACCGCCTTGCCCAATCTGCCGTCGCAGCGGCTGATGCAGCGGCTGGGCATGCGCAACGCCGGACGGGATTTCGATCATCCGGCCCTGGCGCCCGGGCATCCGCTGCGGCGGCATTGCCTGTATCTGTTGTCGGCGGCGGAGTGGGCCGCGGCGCCGCCCGAGGCTTGAAGCCGGGAGGGAGAACCGCCGCCGTCAGGCGGCTTTTTTATTGCACGCGGCATGGCGGATGGGCTGCTTTTATGCGCGATGAGCGATTTTTGCAATTTCAGGCGGAACCCTGAGTTTAGGCTCTAGTCTATTAGAATTTTATATTACGCTTATTTATTGGCGTGAACGGGTGGCAGCCCGATCCGCGCCTCATCGTCCATGAGCCTGTACCAAAGCGGCGCTCGCCGCGGCGGATTTTGAACAGACCTGAAAGCGACCCATGCCTCCCTCCTGTTTCTAATCTCCATTGGAGTCCGTGATGACCCAAAGCTTTACTCGGCGTTCGCGCTGGCTAAGCGGCCTGGCAGCCGCCGGCCTGCTGCTGACGCCGCCGGCGATGGCCGAAACCTTTGTGCCCGACACCCTGTTGAAGTCGGTGCTGTATTACAAGACCAAGAACCGCAGCCAGGGCGATCTCGGCGGCGACAAGATCGCCAAGGACTTCCTGAAAACGCCGGGCTCGGCCTACTCCGATCTCAATCTCCAGCCGCCCATCATCAATTCCATTGAGTGGAATAACGCGCTCAGCGATTTCAACCGCTATCACCGCGTCAATCTGAGCATGGACGATTCGGTCAAATTGTTCGCCAGCGAGGCGGGTCTGAACAAGGCCTTGCCGGGCGCGGACGTGGATCTGAACCGCCGCCGCGCCGGCTATCGCCAGGATGAGGACAAGCTGGTGTTGGCCAATGCCTTCAAGGCCGGGGTGGACGGCGACATCTTCTACAAGAGCCTGGACGTGTTCGGCTACGGTTACAGCACCATCGCCGCCAAGTTCGCGGTGGCGGCGCAGTTGCTGCGCGACGCGACGCAGAAAGTGCCGGCGGCCAAGCAGTTGCAGAACGGCATCCGCAAGGAGGTGCTGGACCGCTATCTGAGCAGCGCCACCACCGGCGTGAACAGCCTGTCCGAATACGACAAGCATTATCTGATGAACCTGCTGCACAACGAGGTGCGGCGTACCCGTTTCAATTCGTCCGGCTTCAAGAGCGGCCAGTTCCAGCCGGCCGCGCAGTTCCGCGTGGCGCGCCTGGCCGCGGCCTATCAGGACCGCAAGGGCTATCTGTTCGACTTCCCCTGCGCCAAGGACGGCAAGAACCTCTACCCGGAGAGCAGCGGCAAGCTGTGCTACGCCAATATGACCGACCAGAAGCTGAGCGACTGGTATCGCAAGCTCTATCAGCAGCAAATGAAGCCGCATCCGCCCTCCGAACAGGAAAGCAGCGGTTTCCAACGGCTGGCCAAGCTCTTGCTGCCGATCGCGCTGCTGATGGAGGGCATGGCGGCGATGGAGTTCTTCTCCACTTTGGAGGCGTCCGAATTGGGGGCCGAAGCGGCCTTGACCGAAGAGGAAGTGGCGGCCACAGAGTCCGGCTATCTCAGCCGCTTCTGCCGGATTTGAGCTTGGCGATCAAGCAATGCGAACAGGATTGAAGATGACTATGCGTACATTCAAGCAAGCGCGCAGGGCGGCGGCGGCCGTTCTGATGCTGGCCTTGTCCGCCGCGGCGCTGGCGGGCGCGACGGTGGACATCAGCAAGGTGACCGACAAGAACAGCCTGGTGCCCGGCGAACTGGTCAACGCGATGGAGTTTCACGTCAACGGCGTCAGCGGCGCGGCCAAGGCCAATCCGCCGTCCTCGTCCAAGCTGAAGAAGCTGGAGACCAAGTGGCGCGGAGCCACGGTGGCCCGTTTCGAGTACAACTATCCGGGCGGCACCCGCGTGTACAACGCGATGTCCGGCCAGGACACCGCGGATTTGCTGTACGAGGCCAATTCCCCGGGCCATAAGGCCTATCCCGGCTATCTGCGTCAGAGCAGCGTGGAAAAGGCCGCCACCAATGTGAACGTGCCCAATGGCAAGCTGTCCGCCATCATAGACAAGCAGGCGACGGACGCGGAGCTGAAGGCCTTGAAAACCTTTGAGAAGGACATCCTGGACGGCGCGGTGCCGCGCGGCGGACGCATGGTCGGCTATATCTCGCAAGCGCCGTGCGCGTCTTGCGACAATGTGATCCGCCAACAGTTGGCCAATCAGACCGACTACGTGTCCGACATCAAGATCTCCTATCTGCCCAAGGCGGCGGAGGAGGCGGAAAACAGCGCGGCGCGCGAGTTGGCGCATGAATTCAACGGACGTCGGCTGCAGTCCTTGAAGGAGAACGTGATGTCGCTGCGCGGCAACGCGGCGGCCAGGCTGAACGTGGGCGGCGGCACCGCCGGCTGCTTGTAGCCGCGGGCGGGGACCGGCCCGGCGCGCCTTCCTCAGAAGGCGGCCGGGCTTTTTTGCGTCCAAGGGCGGCCGCTCATTGCTGCCAGTGGTTGTAAATCGTTTGCAGTTTTCCGCTTTGCTGCAGCCGGGCCAGCGCGGCGTTGAATTGGACGGCGCGGCTGTCGCCCTTGGCGAAGGCGACGAAGCGCGGCATTTCCACCAGCGGTTTGGGCAGGATGCGCACATTGGGCAAGGCGCGCAGCTGGCGGGCGTAGTAGAGCAGCTGGCCGCGGTCGCCGACGATCAGGTCGATGCGGCCGGCCAGCAGCATCAGCAGCAGCTGTTCGGGATTGGTGGCGCTGGCGTCGCGCTTGAGCTGGGCCCTGTCGAAGGCGGATTCATAGGCGTAGCCGTGAACCTGGCCTATGGTCAGCGGGGCCAGGTCGGCCAGGGTGCTCCAGTTTTGCAGGCCGTGCTGCTTCAAGACCATGAACACGGTGCGGCCGGTGCGTATCGGGCCGGCCAGTTCGTACTGGCCGCGCCGCTCGGCGGTGCCGGCGAACTGAAAAGCCATGTCCACATCGCCGTTGCCCAGCATCTGCTTGACGCGTTCCCAGGGATAGAGGTGCAACTGATAGGGGATTCTGGCTTCCGCCATCACCGCCTGGACAATGTCCACGTCCAGGCCCTGGGGTTTGGCGCCGGCGTCGTTCTGGTAGCTATAGGGCGCGAACTGGATGTCGCCGGCGATGCGCCAGGTCTCCGGCTGGGCCGCCCAGGCCGCCCCGCAAAACAACAGCATGC
Organism: Chromobacterium sp. S0633; assembly: GCF_024158805.1. Classification (NCBI taxonomy): domain Bacteria; kingdom Pseudomonadati; phylum Pseudomonadota; class Betaproteobacteria; order Neisseriales; family Chromobacteriaceae; genus Chromobacterium; species Chromobacterium sp. S0633. Next base: position 22,486 of record NZ_JAMZGH010000051.1, read on the forward strand.
TCAACACACGCCTCATGGTTGCCCCCGTCGTCGCCGCCTTCCGTTGGTATAGCCGGAGCGGGGCGGGGCGGCAAGCCGGGCGGTTTTTGCAAGCGTCCCGCGGCGGCCTTGCCGAGAATGGCCGTCAGGGGCGCCCCCTGGGCGGGGCGCGGTCGGTTCGCACTATCATTGACGGGGTAAGCCGCGATGTCTTCTTCCATTAGTTTCAGCGCCGGCGGTCCGGCGTTTTCCCTGAGCAACGAGCGGGTGGCCCGCATGATGAGTGGCGATCGGCAGACGGCCACGCATATGAGCTTGTGGGACAAGTTCAAGGATGTGTTCCGCGCCGAGAAAAAACAGGATGCGCTGAACACCCTGTTCAAGCTGGTGGACAGCCCGTCGCCGGCGCGCTCCTTCGATATTTTCAATCGCTTGGCGCAACTGGCCACGCCCAGCAACCGGAACTTGTTCACGGTCGCGGTGGCGCCGGAACAGGGCGGCGGCAAGATCAGTTACTGCATCAACGGCCAGCCGCTGAAAACGGAGCGACTGTCGCAGGAGGGGCGTGAAGTGGTGCTGGCGCGCCTGGGCGCGCCGCTGGGCGCCGAGCAGGCTCAGGCGCAGGCGGCGTCGCTGGCGGATTACCGGATGGACGTCTCGCCGGGGCTGATGTATCTGCTGGACGGCGATTTTGCTTCCGGCGGGGTGCACAAGCGCTTTCACGCCGATACCGGGGTCTTGCAGGCGCGGGACGGGGTGGGCCGGGCGGATTTCGTCCGCGAAGGCCAGCTGGAGGCGTACGCCGAGTCGCGTCCGGCGCTGCGGGCTTATCTCTCCACCCAGCAGCAGATCGCCGCGCCGCCGGGCGTCAGCGACAAGTTCGCCTACGCCCGGGTCGAGCAGTACGACCCGGCGGTCATCGTCAGCCGCGAACTGGATGTCGGCCTGCCTCTGCTGTCGCTGGATCAGGCCCGCAGCGTGGCGGCGCAATTGGTGGACATGACCAGGACCTTCTACTGCCATCAGCTGTCCCACCGCGATCTGCACATGCAGAACCTGCTGGTGCACGAACGCAAGGAGGACGGAGCGGTGTTCCTGAAGGCGATCGACTTTGGCCGCGCCAAGTTCGGCGAGTCGTTCGAGGCGGAGCGCTTCAACGACATCGATTACCTGTTCAACCGCGAAGGCTGCTCGCTGGCGGAGACGGTGGGCCGCAACTATCTGGCCGGCAAGGATTCGGCGGTGGCCAAGAAACATTACCCCTTGCATAAGCTGCTGGAGCGTTTCAACGCCCGCGGCGCGGAGGTGACGGAGACCTTGTCCGGCATCGGCAAGATGTTGAAGGCGGATTTGCAGATGGCGGGGCCGGAGGACGAGCGGCGCATCGATCAGGCGTTTGAGCGCGCCTCGGCCTCGGTGCAGATGGTCTTGGCCGGGCTGGCGCGTCCGCAGTTGGGGGTGGGTTTGCGTCTCTGAGAACCTGTTCGAAGTCTGCTGCGCTTCGTGAAAAGTCGCCCGGCGAGTACGACTTCAGAATGCTCATGTGCCGTATGGCCATTCCGCTTCTTCAGCCGCAAGGCCTTGTCTCGCGCATGCTCGCGAGACGTGGAACAGGCGCTGAGGATTTTCACGGTTCGCCGCGCGTCGGCGCCACGGCGCTGAAACCCGCGTGGAAAAGCCCCTCCCGGCTATGGCCGGGAGGGGCTTTCGCTTGCTTGGGCGCCGGCGGGCTCAGGCCGCGGCGGGCTGGGCGGGCTTTTTCAGCGCGCGCAGCGCGATCGCGGTGACGGCGGTGCCGGCCAGCAAGGCCAGCAGATAGAGGCCCAGGTGGCTGACGGCGTTGGGGATGGGCAGCACGAAGACGCCGCCGTGCGGCACTTTCAGCTCCACGCCGGCCAGCATGGAGATGGCGCCGGCCACGGCGGAACCCAGCATCAGCGCGGGGATCACCCGCAGCGGATCGCGCGCGGCGAAGGGGATGGCGCCTTCGCTGATGAAGGCCAGGCCCAACACGCCGGCGGCCTTGCCGGCCTCGCGCTCGTCGGCGCTGAAGCGATCGGCGAACAGCTTGGTGGCCAGCGCGATGCCCAGCGGCGGCGTCATGCCGGCGGCCATGGCCGCGGCCATCGGCGTATAGACCTGGCTGGCGATCAGGCCGGTGGAGAAGGCGTAGGCGGCCTTGTTGACCGGGCCGCCCATGTCGAAGGCCATCATCGCGCCGATGATGGCGCCCAGGACCAGCGCGCTGCTGCCTTGCAAGCTCTTCAGCGCCTCGGTCAGCATGCCCAGCAGGGCGGCCACCGGGCCGCCGATCACGTAGATCATCAAGAGGCCCACCAGCAGCGAGCCCAGCACCGGCAGGATGAGCACGGGCTTGAGGCCGTCCAGATTGCGACCCAGCTGGATCTTGCGGTTCAGCCAGTCGGTGCCGTAGCCGGCGATGAAGCCGGCGATGATGCCGCCGAGAAAGCCGGAGCCCAGGCTGGCGGCCAGCATGCCGCCCACCATGCCGGGCGCGATGCCGGGACGGTTGGCGATGGAGTAGGCGATATAGCCGGCGAGGATGGGCACCATCAGCGCGAAGGCGGATTTGGCGCCGATCTGGAACAGCGCCCAGGCCAGGGTGCCCTTGTTGGCGTCGTCGAAGGCGTAGATGCCGCCCAGCGCGAAAGCCAGCGCGATCATGATGCCGCCGGCGGTGACGAAGGGCAGCATGAAGGAAACGCCGGTCATCAGGTGCTTGTACGGGCCGCTGCGCTCGCTGGCCGGTTTTTCCGGCGCGGCGCCGGCGGCGTCCGGCCGGTGGGGCGCGGCCTCGGCGATGGCGCGGCGCAGCAGCGCCCGGCCGTCGTTGATGGCGGCCTTGGTGCCGCTCTGGAACAGACGCTTGCCGTGGAAGCGGCTCAGCTCCACCTGGGTGTCGGCGGCGATCAGCACCAGATCGGCTTCGGCGATCTCGCCGGCGCTGAGCGCGCTCTGCGCGCCCACCGAGCCCTGGGTTTCCACGCGGATGGCGTGGCCCAGCGCCTGGGCGGCCTGGCTCAGGCCTTCCGCCGCCATGAAGGTGTGGGCGATGCCGGTGGGGCAGGAGGTGACGGCGACGATGCGCAGCGCTTCGGTTTGCGGGGCGCTCAGGGCCGCAGCCCGGCGGACGGCGTCGGCCGGATCGGCCAGGGCCTGGTCCAGGCTCAGGCGGAGCGAGGGCAGGCCGTCCAGGCGCGGATCGGCGGCGGGGCCGATCAGGAGCGCGGCCTGGGCGGCGGCGATTTCGGCCGCGTCCAGCGGCGGCGCGCCGTCCAGTTCCAGGCTGAGAGAATGCCCGAGCCCTTGGGCGGCCTGGCGCAGCGCTTCCGCGGCCAGCCGGCCCTGGGTGCTGCGTTCGCCGGAGGCGATGATGGCAAGTAGGTTCATGGCGTTGTTTCCCTTGTGTTTTTAGTTTGGAGCCGCAGGCGAAGCCCCCTGATGCCGCGTCGTTAACAGGCGCTTAGCCCAGGTTTCGCAGCCGGACTTGCGCCGCCAGCGCGCGCACTTGTTCCGGCGGCGGCAGGTGCGGGCCGACGCGCGCCAGTTTGGCGGCGGCGAAGGCCACCGCCAGCCGGGCTTCGGCCTCGCGGTCCAGTCCGTCCAGCCGCGCGGCGGCGAGGCCGGCCACCAGCGCGTCGCCGGCGCCCACTGTGCTGAGCGGTTGTTGCGCGGGCAAGGCGGCCAGCAGCGCGTGGTCGCGGCCGGCGAACAGCGCGCCGTCCGCGCCCAGCGACACCACCACTTGTTCCACGCCGCGTTGCAGCAGCCCGCGCGCGCCGTCCAGCACCGCGGCGGTGTCGGGCAGGGCGCGGCCGGCCCAGTGCTCCAGTTCGTGGCGGTTGGGCTTGACGCAATGCGGCGGCGCGTCGCCGTCCAGCGCCTGGCTCAGCGCCTCGCCGCTGCTGTCCAGCAGCAGCCGCGCGCCCAGCGGCCGCAGCAGCCGGCACAGCCGCAGATAGCTGTCGGCGGGCAGGCCGGGCGGCAGGCTGCCGCACAAGGCCACGATGTCGCCGGGGCGCAGCCGGGCGGCCAGTTCGGCGCCCACTTGTTCCAGCTGCGCTTCGCCGGCGGCGATGCCGGGCAGATTGATGTCGGTGGTGTCGCCGCTGGAGAGGTCGGCCAGCTTGATGTTGACCCGGGTGTCGCCGGGCAGGCGCAGCATGTGGTCGGCGATGCGCTTGTCCAGGAACAACTGTTCGAAGGCTTCGCTGTTGTTGCGGCCCAGCAGACCGCAGACGCTTACCGGCGCGCCCCAGTCCGCCAGGCAGCTGGCCACGTTGACGCCCTTGCCGCCGGCGTTGCTGCTGGCGCTTTGCGCCAGGTTGACCGCGCCGGGCGTCAGCCGGGCCAGGGCGATGGTCTGGTCCAGCGCCGGATTGAGGGTGACGGTGTGGACGCGCGTGCTCATGTCAGCTCCCGTGCCAGCATGCGCACTTCGTCGGCGCTGTCGCAGGCCAGCGCTTGCTGCGCCAGCTCGCGCAGCCGGTCGTGGCCGTTGGCGCACAGCTTGGCCTTGACCGCGGCCACGTCGCGCGGGCTCATCGACAGCTCGGCCACGCCCAGGCCGGTCAGCAGCGCGGCGCCGAAGGGATCGCCGGCGATGCCGCCGCACACGCCCACCCAGCGCTGATGGCGGGAGGCGCCGGCCACGGTGTGCTGGATCAGCCGCAGCACCGCGGGGTGCAGGCTGTCGGCTTCGGCCGCCAGTTCCGGGTGCTGCCGGTCCATCGCCAGCGTGTATTGGGTGAGGTCGTTGGTGCCGATGGAGAAGAAGTCCACGTATTCGGCCAGTTGATCGGCCAGCATGGCCGCGGCCGGCACTTCCACCATGATGCCCAGCGGCACCGCCGGGGCGTCCAGCTCGCGGCGTATGCCTTCGCACCATCCCTTGAGCCGGGTGATTTCCTTCAGCGAGGTGATCATCGGGAACATGATGGACAGCGGCTGGCCGCCGCGGGCGGCGCGGTAGAGCGCGCGCAGCTGGGGCTCCAGCAGATCGCGGCGGCGCAGCAGCAGACGCGAGCCGCGCATGCCGAGGAAGGGGTTTTCTTCGGCCGGCAGCTTCAGATAGTCCACCTGTTTGTCGCCGCCTATGTCCAGCGCGCGCACGATCAGCGGCCGGCCGTCCAGCGCGTCCAGCATGGCGCTGTAGGTGTGGAACTGTTCGTCCTCGCTCGGCGCCTGCTCGCGTTCCAGGAACAGGAATTCGGTACGCATCAGGCCCACACCCTCGGCGCCGGCGTCCAGCGCGGCGGCCACCTGGTCCGGACGGTTGATGTTGGCGGCGATTTCCACGCGGTGGCCGTCCGGCGTCACCGCCGGGCGCTGCCGCTGCTCCGCCTGCTGCTGCTGGGTGCGTTGCTGGGCCTGCAGCCAGTCGCGGGCGGAGGCCAGGTCTTGCTCGCCGGGGTTCAGATAGAGCCGGCCGCCCAGGCCGTCCAGAATGGCAGGGGTGCCGTCGGCGATGTCCAGCAGCGCCGGGCCGCCGGCCACCAGCGCCGGCAGGCCCAGGGTGCGCGCCAGGATGGCGGTGTGCGAGGTGGGGCCGCCCTGGGCGGTGGCCAGCGCGCGGATGCGGCCGGTGTCCAGGGTGGCGGTGTCGGACGGGGTGAGGTCGGCGGCCAGCAGGATGCAGTCGTCGCCGTCGATGTCGGCCAGCGTGGCGCTGTTCAGCGCCGGGTCCAGCTGGCGCAGCACACGGCGGCCCACGTCGCGCAGGTCGGCGGCGCGCGCCGCCAGCAGCGGGTTGCCCAGCGCGGCCAGCCGTTCCGCCATGCGCTCCACCGCCTGGTGCCAGGCCCATTCCACGCCGTGGCCGCCCACCATCAGCTGGCAGGCCAGGGTGATCAGATCGGTGTCGGACAGCAGTTCCGCCTGGGCGTGGAAAATGCCGGCCTCGGCCTTGCCCAGCCGGCTGGCGGTGGCCGCGGCCAGTTCGTTCAGTTCGGCGCGGGTGGCGCTCAGCGCCGCGTGCAGGCGGTCGCCGCCTTCGCCCAGCGCCACCGGGCGGTCCGGCACTTTGAGCTGGCCGGCGTGCAGCACGCGCACCACGCCGATGGCGAGGCCGGGGCTGGCGGCGATGCCGGCGATGGACAGCGGGTGGCCGGGCGGGGTCCAGCCCTGTTGCGCGGCCAGCAGCTGCGCTTTTTGCGCGGCGAGCGCGGCGTCGGTCTGTTCCTGGGCCGAGGCGTCGCGCATCGCGGCCAGCAGGCCGGACAAAGCGGCGGCGGCGTCCGGCCCCTGGGCGGACACGGTGACGGTGTCGCCGTGGCGCAGGCCCAGTTGCAGCAGGCTGATCAGGTTCTTGGCGTCGGCGGCGTCCTGGCCGTGGCGCACTTGCAGCTGGGCGGCGTGGCGGCGCGCGGCTTCCACCCATTGCGCGGCCGGGCGCGCGTGCAGGCCGTTGGGGTAGTCGACTATCCATTGCGCGCGCTCGGCCAGATCGGCCGCGGCGTCGACGGCGGCGGGCGGCGCGTCCTCTTCCAGAAGGGCCAGCACCCGGGCCGGCTCTGCGGCGGTGAACAATTGCTCGAGCCTGGCCTCGTCCTGCAGCAGCCGGGTCAGCCGGCGCAGCAGGGTGATGTGTTCGTCGGATTGGGCGGCGATGGCGAACAGCAGCCGGGTGCGCTGGCCGGGGTTCCATTCCAGGCCGTCCGGGATCTGCACGATGGCGATGCCGGTGCGGCGGATCAGCTGACGGTCTTCCACCATGCCGTGCGGAATGGCCAGGCCGTTGCCCAGGAAGGTGTTGGCCACCGCTTCGCGCCGCAGCAGGCTGTCGATGTAGGCCGGGTCTATGCAGCCGGCGTCGGCCAGCAATTGTCCGGCCAGGCGGATGGCCGCCTCTTTGTCGGCGGGCTGACAGCCCAGCCGGATCAGTTCGGGCTGGATCAGGGAGGAGGGCGATCCGGTGTCGTGCATGGCGGTCTCTTCTGTCGGTTCAATTGGCTGCGCGGTTCCGGGAACCCGTTCACGGCCCGACGCGCAAGCGGCGCGGCTTGGGACAGGCTCGGTATAGCGGATCGGCCCGCGCCCGCCAGCTGTCATTGCGGAGGGGCGGCGCCGTTCACGCGCTGAGTGGATTGAAAACGATTACATTTTTTCTGTCAATACAGTCGTAGTTTCGCCGCTACATCTTTGCGCCCTCTCAAGCGGCAGTGTTGTAAAATTACGCTTTAAGGGTATGCTTGCGTAAACCCAGTTTCTATCTTGGTAAGAGAAAACGATTTCATATGACGGTCAGCATCAAGGATGTGGCGCTGGCGGCCGGCGTGTCGGTGGCCACCGTATCGCGGGCCCTGGCCAAGGGCCCGGTGAGCGCGGCGCTGAAGGCCAAGGTGGAGGCGGCCATCGCCGCCACCGGTTATCGGCCCAATTTGTCCGCGCGGCGCTTGCGCTCGCGGCACAGCGACACCATAGGCCTGATCGTGTCCGACATCCGCAACCCCTTCTTCACCGCGGTCAGCCGCGCGGTGGAGGATGTGGCCTACCAGGCCGGCATGCGGGTGATTCTGTGCAATACCGACGAGAACCCGGACAAGGAGGCGATGTACCTCAGGCTGATGCAGGAGGAGCGCGTCACCGGAGTGATCTTCGCCGCCACCCGCGCCACGGCGGAGACGCTGGACGCGGAGGCGCTGGGGTTTCCGGTGGTCTTGATCGACCGGGCCGCGCCCGGCGGCGCGGCCGACGCGGTGGTCTTGGACAACGCCGCCGCCGCCGGCCTGTTGGTCGGCCATCTGCGCGAGCAGGGCCATGACCGCATCGGCGGGCTGTTCGGCAATACCAGCAGCACCGGCGCGGAGCGGCACGCCGGCTTCGCCGCGGCGCTGGCGGCGGCCGGGCTGGCCGCGCCGGCGCGCTT
>NZ_JAMZGH010000052.1:0-27491 GCF_024158805.1 Chromobacterium sp. S0633
TTTGCCGGAGCCGGATTCGCCCACCAAGGCGACGGTGCGCTTGGCCGGGATGTCGAAGCTAACGTCCTTGAGCGCCTCGGGCGTCATGCGTTGGCGCAGCAATGCCATCGGGTCGCGTTTGGGCATCGGCGCGGCGTCGGCGCGGGCCGGGTCGACGTCCGCCAGGGGCGCGGGCTGCTGCAGTTTGGCCATGGGCCGAGCCGACGTTTCCGCGCGGGCCTGGGGCGCGGCTTGCTGGAAAGCTTGCCGCAGCAGCCCTACCGAGCGGCCGGGCTGCGCCGTGCGCGGCGCGGGCTGGGGCGCGGCGCCCTGGCTGACGCCGCGCAACTGGGCGGTCCAGGCCGAGGAGGGACTGGGCTTGGGGGCGGTGGGCGGCGGCGTCGCGGACAGCGCGCGCGGGGCGGGAGAAAGCGAGCGAATCATGAGAGCTCCTTGCTTGGGGGTGGGGCGGCTTGGCGCAGCTTCTGGTAGCGCCGCCACACTTGCTCGGCGTAACGCATGCGCAAGGCGCGGCGGCTGGGCGCGGTGCCAGCGTTGTAAGCGCCCACCGCCTCCCAGGAATAACCGTAACGTTTCATCATCTCGGCCAGGATGGAGGCGCCGACGACCACGGACAGACAGGCGTCGCCCATCAGCTGCGGTTCGGTGACGCCCAGCTGGCGCAGCCGCGGCAGATGGGTGCTGTTGATCTGCATCAGGCCCAGGTCCCGGCTGCCGTCGCGGTTGCGGCCCACCGCGTCCGGCTTGAGCCCGGACTCCTGCTGGGCGATGGCGTAGAGCAAGTCCGGCGCGATATTGAACATGCGGCCGGCGCGATCCCAGCAGTCCGCCCGCGCCGCGCCGGCGCACAAGAAGAGGGCGGACAACAGACAGACGCGGATCACGCCGCCTCCGGCTGGCAGGGCTGAGCGTGTTCCGCCAGCTCGCTCAGTCGCGGATCGTGGCGCCAGGCCTTGATCCACAGATAGCCTTCGGCCTGCAATTGGCGCCAATGCTGGACCGCGGCCTCCGGGCCCTGCGCGGCCAGGATCAGCGGCAGCAGGCTGGAGCGCACCTGGCGGCTGTCCACCTTGGCGAGGAAGGCGCGCAAGGCGGGCACCGCGGCGTCGCCGCGACGGCAATAGTCCACGTAGCTGTGATTGAGGGCGAGCAGGCCGGCTTCCTCGCCGGAGTCGCGCACCGCCTGCACCAGCTCGTCGGCTTGCGCGTGCTGGCCTTGCAGCCCCAGCAGCAGCGCCAGCACGCTTTGCAGCACCGGGTGGTTCTGGCCGTATTGGCAGAGCTGGCGCTTGCCCAGCGACACCGCGTCGTCGATGCGGTGTTCGTAATAGGTCAGCCACAGCTTCAGAATGCTGGCGGAGATGCGCGAGGGGTCGCGTTCCAGGCAGGCGTCCAGCGCCTGCTGCGCCTGGGCCAGCTTGCCGGACAGGAATAAATGCCAGGCGTGGTAGTAATGGATGTCGACGGCATCCGGCGCCAGCAGCCGCGCCTGTTCGAACAGCGCCTCGGCCACCGCCTGCTCCGAGCGCATGCTGCTGAGCAAGGCCAGCAGTCCCAGCGCCTGCGGATTGGCCGCGTCCAGTTCCACCGCCTTGTTCACCGCCTGTTGCGCCTGGATCAGCGCCTGGGCCTGGTCGAACAGGCCCAGCTGGGCCAGGGTCAGATAGCACTCGGCCAGGCTGCAGTAAGGCAGCGCGTGGCTGGGGCCGGCGTTGACGCATTGGCGCAGCAGCATCAGCGCGCGACGCAGGCTGGACGGGGTGTGTTGCTGCAGTTCGTGGCGGCCGTTCAGATAGGTGATGGCCATGTCCAGCGAGCCCAGCTCGTTGTTCTGGCCCTGGTTCCAGCGCAGGCCGGGAATGCGTTGCGGCAACAGGCTGGCCAGCCGGGTTTGCAGCGCGGTGATCGGCTGTTCCGGGCTCAGCTCTATGCTTTCATGGTGGATCAGCTGATGGCCGGCGGCGCGCACCAATTCCACCCGCAGCTTCCAGACGCCGCCTTGCTGCAGGGTCTGGCCGGCCAGGTAGTAGTCCGGGCGCAGCTGATCGATCATCGCCACGATGTCGGTGACGTCGCGGCAGTTTTGGGTGATGGTGGCCGGCAGCACGATCAGGCCGAACGGCGAGTAGCGCGACAGGCATTGCACCAGAGCGTTGTGCAGGCTGACCGCGTCCAGCTGCGGATGGGTGCGGAAGGGCAGCACGGCCACCGAGCATTGCGCCGCCAGCGGCGTGGGTTTGGACACCATGGCCACCGGGCGGCTGAAGCGATAGCCCTTGCCGTACACCGTGTCGATATAACGGCAATCCTTGGTTTCCAGCAGGATGCGCCGCAGCGCGTAGATACAGCGGGTCAGCGACTCTTCGTTGACTTCGCCGTCCGGCCAGACGCGGTCCAGCAGCGCGTCCTTGCTGACCAGCTCTCCCGCCGCTTCCAGCAGGGTGGTCAGCACAGCCAGTTCCTTGGGCGGAATGCTGATCTGCTGCTCGCGGTGCAGCAGCATGCCGTCGAAGTGAAGGACGAAGTCGCCAAAAACAAATTGCCTGTTCATGAAGCCATCTTTATGTAACGCCATCTTCTAGTTCCTCTTGCGCGCACGGCGCAATAGCGCATGGCGGACCATGCGGATCGAGTCGACCAATGCTGCGACTTGTGTGCTATTCCCCGTAGCATCGCGGCATGTCGGCGTGTTTTTTGTTCGGTGGATCTGTTGGGTGATTTGCGCTGGTTCTTGGGGCCGGCTGCGGATTCGCATCGCGCGGCGTGTGTCCGCCGCTTCCCGCCCGCTGTCGCCTGGAATTGCCAGTGTCGTCAACTGGCGCTCAAAGCCTTTATCCGGTCATAAAAACAGAGAGAGTGGATGGTACTTTTGCCGCCGAGGGCCAGCTTGCAAAAAATGTTCAGCGAATGACATGGTCTTGTTTGTCCTGTTGTTATGTCATCGGGTTGTTAGGGAGGTTTTTGATTTCCTTCGCATAAATTGATGTATGTAGGAATACTACGTGAGGGAGTGCTTGCTACAAATGGGAAAACTCTCAAAAACGAGGGGGGCGGCTCGGACGAGGTCGCGGCCGATTTATGCAAGTTCGGTTACCGGCGTTGGGGTAGTTTGACGCTGTCGCCGAGCATGCGCCGGCGGCCCCTCATCACCGTTGTTCTGGCCTCGCCGCCAAATCAGGAGCGTTTGAAATGTCTTTTAATGTTTCGTCGAAGCCGACCGCCAATTCCCCCCGTTTGGCGACGCTGTCCGAGCCGCAGCCAGGCGCGCCGTCCGCGCCGGCGCAGAGCCCGTTCGCGGCCGCGCTGCGCGGCGGCGGCATGACGGCGCAGGCGCCGGCTGTCGAACAGAAGCCGGCGTCCAAGCAGGCTGACGCCTGGCAGGCCGTGATAGCCGAGCTAGCTCGGGACTGCGCTAAATATTGCGACTTGGCGGCCCAGGGCGTGAAAGACGGGACAGTCAGTCCCGAGGCGCGCGGGCAATTGCAGGGGCTGCTGCTGGGCTGGACGGAGATGGGGCGGGAATTGCAAGCGGAAAGGCCGTCGCCCTTGGCGTTGGCCGCGAACTTGAAAGCCGGCAACGGCGAAAACTAGGCAGGCGCTCCGGGCCCGGCCCGGCGTTTGAGCCGCGATGCGGCGCGAGGAGGCATCCATGTTGGACACAGTTGCAAGCGGGGCGGGTACGGTGCGGTTGCAGGGCTTCCGCCGCTTATCGGAATCTTCGGCGCCGCGGCCGGCGCAGGGCCTGGCCGCCGCCTTGAGCGGCGCGCGCGGCGCGGCGGAACGCCGCGTGGAAGACGCGCCGCCGGCGCGCGGCAGTCAGGTGGTCCTCAGCGACGACAAGCTGCGCTTGCGGCGCGAAGACCTGGGCCAGACCCTGCTGGCGATGAAACGCGAAGCGTATCGCCAGGCGGAGCCGGAACGCTCGCGCTGGCCGCGCTGGGTGCAGGCGCTGAACATCCTGCCGCGTAGCCACGCGGTGGCGCCCAAGACGGTGGCCATCGTGGAAAGCTTGCGGCAGAAACTGGCGGCCGGCGACGCGCAGACGCCGCTGGACATTAAAGAATGCGCGCGGCTGTCGCTGGATATGGAAGCGCTGGCGCGCGCGGCGACGCCGGGCAGCCCGCTGGCGGAACTGGGCCAGCGGCTGGCCCTGTTGGGCCAGGCGGCCTGGGCGCAGTTGGCGCGGACGGAGGCGGAAGCGCAGCTGCTGCCGCAATTCCAGCGCTTTGATCAGCCGGGCGCCAGCCAGGAGCGCAATGTCGGCGCTTCGGTTGGGGTCGGCCTGGGACTGGGCGAGGCCGGCGCCGGTGCCAAGGCCACCTTCAGCGTGGGCCTGGCCTGGAGCCGCGGCATGGACAACGACGACGAAGGCTTCGTGTTCCAGAACCAGGGCAAGGCGGTGTCCGCGCGCGCCGGGATTCAGGGCGGCGTCGGCGTCGCCTCCTTGTCCGGCGCGGTGGAGGGGCGCCGCCAACGCACCGTGGCGACCGAATACGCCAGCGCCACCGCCTTCGTCAAACTGAAGGCGGACCAACTAGCTCACGGCTCGCGCCGAGACACCCTGGGCGTCAGCGCCCGCACCGCGGTGGGCGCCTTGATCCGCTTGTTCCGTCCCGGCCACGGCAATGAGTTGCGTCAGTACCAGCAATTGCAACAGCAGGCGGCGGATCAGCAGCAGCGGCTGGGCGTATTGCTGGGCTGGCTGGGGCAGCGCGACAGCGCCGCGTCCCTGCCCGGCGCGCAGACGCCCTATCTGCCGCCCAGCACGGTGGACAGCGTCAAGGGCAGCGCCTCGGCGCGCGCCGAAGCCGCGGGCGTTGGTGTCGGCGTTGGCGCGGCGGTGGAGCGCATCGACATCCAGGCCGACGCGCTGACCCCGATCTGGCAAGGCCTGCGCCAGGAGCAGGGCGCGGCGCGCAACGCGACGATCGCGCAACAGCGGCTGGCCGGCATCGAACAAAAAGCCGCCGCGCTGATGGGCGCGGACGCGCGCAATCATCCGCTGAGCTGGCTCAGCGGCGCGCAGAGCATGGCGGCGCTGCGCGAACAGACGCCGGAGCGGCTGCGCGACGCCGCGGACGGCCTGCGCGCCGAATTCGAACATTTCTGCGCCGTCGCCCAGCAATTGGACGCCGGCATCGGCAAGCGTCAGGGCGGCGCGGCGGTGGAACGATCCATCCAGGCCGCCTGGCGCGCGGGAAGCCGCGAGGAAACGCTGGCCAATATGGCGCTGGCCCACGCCGCGCTGACCCTGAGCGCGGCGGGCAAGGGCGACGAGGCCTTGTTGCAGAGCCTGGACGAGCTGGCGCCTCGGCTGTACGCGCCGCCCGTCCGTCACGACGCGGCGGCGCTGGCCAAGCGAACCAGCTTCCACGATGTGCTGCGCCTGCAGATCCGCGACCGCAGCGTCGCGCTGGATCTGGGTGGCGTGCTGGGGCCGCTGGGCCTGAAAGCGGAAGCCTCGCTGACCGAACGCACCCGGGTGCATCACAATCCGGTGCGAGCCGGGGATTACAAGGACGTGAGGATCAGCCTGTCCGGCAATCTGAGCGGCTCTTGGCCGCTGGACGCCTTGCGCGACGCGCTGAGCGCGCAGCTGGCGCCGCACGGCCTGGCCGCCGAAGTGCCGGCGGCGCTGGCCGGCCTGCAAAGTTCCGCGGGGCTGCAAGGCGGCGGCGCGCTGACCCTGCTGCTGCGCTTTTACCGGCCGCAATACCAGACCCAGGCCGATTTCCCGGCCGAAGCCGCCGGCTTCCGGCTGCAACTGAGCCGGGTCAGCGCCAGCGGCAACCTTGGCCTGTCCGCCTCCGGCGGCGTGCCGCTGCAGCCGGGCGTATCCCTGGAGCTGGGCCTTAACGCCGGCGCCTCCGCCACCGCGGTGCTGGGCGAGCGCTGGGGCGACAACAGCCTGAGCGCGCCGCTGATGCATTATCTGCACCTGAAGGCGGTGGACGAGAGCGAGCGTTGGCCCGCGATGAGAGAGGCGCAGCGCCCGGCGCTGGAAGCCTTGTGCCGCAAGCTGGCCGAGCCGGGCTCGGCGGTGCGGCGGGAGGCCGATTACTACCTGCGGCGCCAGGGCGCGGACGGCGCGGATTTCTTCGCCGCGATGGAAGCTTACGCTGTCGGCGGCTCCAGGCCCGCCGGGGACGCAGCGCTGAAGGAACTGGACGCGATGATGGAGCGCCAGCTTCCCTTATGGCAGGCGGACAAGCAGAGTTTCGCCGGTTGGGAAGAACTGCCGCTGGCGCGCTAGCGGCGGTGGATTCTAGCGGCGGTGGATTAAAGATGAAGAGGATCAAAGCGCATGAGAATCTCGGCTAGCGGCGCGGCCATGCCGCCGCCGCGACCGGAAGCGACGCCGACGGCGGCGCCCAGCCGGCTGGCGCAGGCCTTCAAGGGCGTCGACAGCGTGGGCGAGCCCGCGCCGCGGCCCTTGGAGCGTTTCCGCGACATCGCCCGTTTCGTCGCCGCGCTGATGCCCAAAGAAGGCGAAACCGGACTGGTAGACGAAGAGTTGCGCGAGGCGCGCGACCCTCGCCATCGCTACCGGGAGTACGCACAGCCGGCGCACCGGCAATGGGTGGCCAGCGGGGACAGCGCCAGGGAAAACTTCTTCGCCTGGATGGACGCCCGCCCGGAGCTGGAAATCAACCTGGCCAAGCCGGGCCAGCCACCGCGGATGGCGCGCTTGGGCGACGCGCCGCAAGTCAGCTATCTGAGCGACGCCGCCGCGCTCCAGCCCTATCTGGCGGAGGTGGCCGACGGCGTATGGCGGCGGCCGGACGGCACGGCTATCGACACCGCCGGCTCCAAGGGCAAGCTGGGCATGCCCGGCTACGCCATCTTGGTGCTGGACCGGGACGACAGGCTGTTTGTCCACGACGCGGTGCTGGGGCGGCTGCACCATACCAGCGCCAGCGCCGGCAAGCCGGTGCGGGCGGCGGCGATGATAGAGCTGCGTGAGGGCAAGGCCAGGTCGCTGATGCTGTCTTCCGGCCACTATATGAGCGATCTGGACGATCTGGAGCGGCTGCTGGATTTTCTGAACGGCAAGATGGATCTGTCGAAACTGGCGGTGCTGGCTCCGCATGAGGACCGGGCGGAACTGGCCGAGGTGCTGGCGCCCTATCGCCAGGCCCGGCGCTGAAGCCGGGACGGTTTCAGACGCAAGCGGCGCGCCAATTTGGCGCGCCGTTTTTTTATGTCAGCTCGGCGCCAGCGGCTTAGGTGAGCGCTTTTTGGAAGTGCTTGATCTTGGCTTGGATTTAAATACTTCCGACTGTCTTATTTTCTTAATTTTCAGGAGTCGCAGACATGGTGCTGAATTCAGTCGGAGTTCGTCTGCTTCAAACCTCGTCCTCCAATACCGGCGTGGAATCGGTGCAGGCCAGCAAGCGTTTTGCTCAGATTTACGATAAGAGCGATTTCAAGGCAGTGTCGTCGGAAATCCATATGGTTTGGCTTGGCTCCAAGCCTGGCGACAGCCAGCAGAAATATCTGCGAGGAGGGTTGGAGAAAAACCAGAGCAGCGGGGTCAATTTGTGGGTGGATTCGAAACCATTCGGCGCTTACGCGGTGAATAAGGATGTCCGCGAACAAGTGAATACGCTATTTCCGGATGCCAAGCAATATCAGCAGGAAAAACAACTACGCGGCTTGTTCAGTCAATTGAAGGCCGGCTTGCAGTCCGAGGACAAACCACTGGGCCGTGCGGCGCAGAAAAAGGAAATGCCATGAGCGAAAAAATGGATGATCAAACCCACTCCTTGGGCAGGTCGTTGAATTCTGTGACCTACAGTTCATTATCATTCTCTCAAAATATTCATCATGAACTTAGTTCCTTGGTTCGCGATGCACTGACCGAGCTGGGCGTTTCAGACCAATTGTTGCATGGCTTTGACTCACACTCAACCATAGCCATTGATCTAAACGAAGGGCTGTCTATTAATATTTCGCTGGTCGACGATCGCCTCTTCATTTGGTCATTTGTCCCGATTGGTGAGGAGCTGTTGATAGACAATGCCAGGCACATCATGCCTGTTCTCACAACTGTAATGGAATATGTTGAAACGGGCCACTTAACATTGGGTAAGTGCAATGATGGTTTCGAATTAAAAGCATTGATTAGCCCGAGCGCATTGCTTGAAAATAAATTCAGTGAAGTTATTTATGGTTTTTATGGCGCGCTAAAGATTGTGTCTAGCCACCGATGAGGAGGGATGTTTGATGCTGGAAATTAAAGTCAATCACATCGCCCAGGTCGGCAGATGCCAAGCAGAACAGCAGGGTGAGCCTCAGTTACTGCCGGTTAAAACAATAAAAAACTCCCCAGGCATGATGCGTTTCAAAGAAGCCGCACAATTCATTATGGAAATGATGCCAAGAAAAAGCTGTGGGGAAGCAGGTGCTAATCCAAAATACTGGCTGGAAATTAAAGATCCGAAGCATCGCGATAGGGTTTCGTTGAATGGTCTTGATGCCCAGTCCGGTGCATTAAGCGCATGGCAGGAAGATGCTAATAGCAAGGTTGGGCTATTCCAGTGGATTGATCAGCATCCCGATGTTGAAATCAATACGCTCAAGAATAAACCTAAGCATCCTCTGTCGCAGGATGTCGGCTATATCAATTATCTATCCTCAGATCAAGCCGCTAATTATCGGGTAACGCTTTCACAGGGTGAATGGAAAGTAGGGGGTAAATTATTAGATACGACACATCTGCCAGGCAAGGCCGGGATGGAGGGCCACGCTGCCATTGTTGTCCATCGAGATGGAAATATCTTTGTTCATCCATATGAAAAAGGCAAATGGCAGCATACTTCGACGACAGAAGGTAAGCCGGTTTTATCAGCGGGCATGATACTCATTGCACAGGGAAAAGCGAAATCATTTCATCTGGATTCCGGCCACTATATGCCGCAGCGGCCTCAGCTAGAGCATCTTTTAGCTCGATTGGCGGCGCAAGGCGTCAATATTGACGAGCTCGATATCCACGCCAAGTCTATCGCGCAGGCTGATATAAAGGCGCTGGTGAGGAAGTATTCTGGTTGACGGTGTTGTTTGCCAGGTGGGAGTCTGATAATACAAACGCATTCTATTAGGATATAGACAATGATCCAAGTCCAAACATTGCATCGTTCTACCTCTATTACGCCGACTGAGCAAAGTCATCAGCGCAATCAGTCCCTAAATGTGCGGGCAGTGCACAATACTCAAAACTCGCCAATGCACAGAACGCTGGACATCTACGGCATAGATGATAATCGGAAAGTGTTAAGCCAGCTAAATCAGGATAAATACCATGTGTTGATTAAAAAAGACCACTCAGGTAATCCTGATTTAACCCACGGTGCCTATGTGTCCAAACAGGGTGAGGATGACTATGGCAACTTTAACTGGTTAAATCCAAAGGGGCTGATGAAATATCAAACCCCAGATGTCGCTGTTATCAGCTTTACGAATAAAGATCAGTTAACACAGCTTAGCGAGACCTACTCGAAGACTCCCTTGCCGGATTTTCTCACCAAGGTACTTAATGCAGAGGCCTGCCTAGATACTGATCTTTATCGCCGGAATGAGAGTCTGGCGCAGTTTGTTTCGCCAATTGACAGCACGCAACATGGATATCTCATTAGTCCCAATACACCGTACTGCGATGCAAAAGTGTTGGATGCCTATGTCAACGCTCCCGAAACACTCAAAAATAGCAAACATGGCATCATCTTGTGCACCTACGCGATTCATCCGGGTATACAGTCCTCATTTCTGGAATCGAGAAATCATCAATCAGGCCCTGAGAGGCTTGAGGCAAGCCAGAAGACGCCACAAAAGATGATTGATGAAAAAACACAGATTGACTCCTTAACCAGCATTCTGAGTTTAAAACAAGAGCATCTTCCGCAGCTCGAAAAATTGCGACAAGAGACAGTGCAGCATCTTCGAAATGTATATGCTGTAAATGAACATGACAATACCAGAATGTTTTTCCATTTTCCCGTTGCAGAGAAAACCGCCACGCTTCACTTGCACACCTGGGTAAACAAAGGCGATCACCCGCTGAATGAACCAAGGTCTTTCGATCTCGACGCGATTATTGCGCATCTTAAGTCCGGGAAAGAGATTAGCGATCTTGTTCTTGACCGAAACGGGGGAAGTTATTTTTTGCCGACCTCAGATTCCATTAAGGATATTAGCGGTATTCCATTTAAAGGCGTGCACGATAATGTTCTAAATCTGCCTTTGTAATATTTATACTTGGCCTTTTGTTCGTTGGAGTGCGATCAGTAAGCCTGAGTGACTAAGTGCAGCCAACGCACCTGCAACGTGCAATATGACAATTACAGGAGATAACTCATGATTTCAATTCAAGCGTTGCGGCCTTCTGCTGCGACTTTGCCCGCTGACTCGAGTCGCTTATGCCATGAGACCCTAGATGTACAGGCAGTACGTAACTCTCAGGCCAGCCTGACACAACACGAAAGCTCTGCGATCCGCAGAACATTGGATGCTTACGGCATTGATGACAACCGGAAAATCCTGAGCCAGCTAAATCAAGACAGGTATCAGGTGTTGATTAAGCAAGACAACTCCGGCGCCGCCGATTTAACCCATGGTGTCTATATATCCAAACAATCTGAAGACGACTATGGTAGTTTCAGATGGCTAAACCCAAGAGGTTTGCAAAAGTATCAAACTAAGGACCTAGCTCAGGTAAGGCTGACAACAACAAACCTGGCGCAGCTCCAGGAAACGTACAAAAATGAAAATACTACCCAGTTCCTGGTTGAGCTGCTACGCGGTAACAGCCGGGAACCTGGCGATAAGGTATACAATGAGGTGTATAAAAAAAATCCAGATATCTTCCATTACTCTGCCCCGTTGGGGACGGGCAATGGGTTTCTGATTTATCCGAATATTCCCTACATGTCGCAAACCTACACCGCTGGACAAGTCACGGATTTGGCCGCTAGGCCAGAAGGCATCCAGCTGACGGCCTGGGCCGTTCATCCTGCTTTGCCACATGACTTGATTCAGGAAATGAAGGGTGATCCTTCAATAGAAAAAGTAGCGGTTAAGCAGAGGGAGGAATTAAATCAATATAACGCCGAGTTAAAATCAGGCGTGAAGTCATTGACTTCCATATTGGATTTGGAACAAAGCGATGTTGGAATGCTGGAAAAACTAAAGCGGGATAGCCTTCAGTGTTTAGTTGATACCTATGGGGTGTCTGCTGAAAAAGATAAGGTGAAGTTGTTTTTCCATTTTCCGGTGGCGCCTTCAACCGCTACCTTGCATATGCATATTTGGGTGAACAAAGGGGATCATCCTTTAAATGAGTCGCGCGCATTTGGTATTGATGAGGTCATTCAGCATTTAAAGAGTGGTGGAAATATCAATGAATTGATATTGTCCCGAAACGATGGGCAATTTATATTGCCGAGCAAAGATATGTTACATAAGATTAAAGGCATGCCTGAAAGTAAAGCCCCAATGCCTGCCGACTATAGCGAACTTAGGCTTCCTATCGATGTGGCGCATCAAAAGGACATGGCCTAAGACCCGCTTCTGATCCTGCGTTGCGCCTCCTTGTCGTACGACTGGTACTGTAGCTTCGCAGAAACTTCGTTTTCTGCGTCGGCGCGCCTTGGCTCAGGTTCTCTGCGAGGTTTTGTTAGCGGCTCTAAGCGCCTGTTCATGATCCAATGCGCATAGCGAGACGCCGGACGGCGGACCGGAAACGTTCAGCCTGTTCCCGCTCAGGCGCCTCCCCCGTCCGCCGTCAGCCAGCCCGCGCCGTTGCGGTCCAGTTCCCTCACCGCCTGTTCGCCTATGCACAGCCCCAGTTTGCGGTAGCTCTCGAACTGGGATTCGTCGAACCACTGATTGAGCGTGGACTGGTGCGGGAAGGCCGGATGTTCGGCCCGGTATTGCAGCACGTCCACCGGCTCCATGCCCTGGCCTTGCAGGCAGGGCTTCAGGTAGAGCAGGTGGCCGTTGGCGCCGGAGGCGTAGCGGATGTAGCCGACGGCGAAGGCGGATCGGCTGAGGCCGGTGGCCGGATCGCGGCGGATGGCGTCCACGTCGATGTGGATTTCCGCGCCCAGGTCTATCCGGCATTTGCGGATGGCGTTGCCCAGGTCCTCGAAAGTCATTTGTTCGTCCTGACCGGCGTCGCTGATCACGATCAGCCGGCATTCCCGCCGCAGCAGTTCATACAGGCCCAGGTTTTCGAAGTGGCCGCCGTCGCTGAGATAGACGAAGTCCGAACGGGCGTTGGTCCGGCCCAGCAATTCATTCAATAGATAGACCCAGCCCTGCGGCGGGGACATCGCCTGCAGCGCGGCGCCGGGCTTGCCCGGATTGGGGCACCAGCGGCCCAGCCGCACATTGAACACCGTCAGCAGAAAAGTCACCGCCGGAGAGCTGTGATAACCCTGGTTGGGGCTGACCGCGGCGCCGGACACCGCCATCAGCGAGCCTAGCATCGGTCCCTGCTCGGCCCCGGTGGCGTCGTCGTGCATATAGGCGTGGGTGGGCACGAAGGCGTCGATGACTTCCGGCGCGCTGTCGGGAAATTTGTAGCCGCAGTACAGCGGGGTGAAGGTGAAGGAGGCGGCCTTGCGCTGCTGCCAGGCCAGGTCGTCGCCGGCCACCAGATTGAGGGCGGTGTTGATCAGGTGGTAGGGCCGCTGCGGCGGGCCGGAAGGCGAACCGGCCAGCTCGGCCAGCGGCAGGTCGTCGCCGGCGTTGAAGCCGGTGAAGCGGTTGACCGTGTCCGCCCGTTGCGGCGCGCTGGCGCCCAGATAGCCGCGCGTCAGCCGGTTGCGGTAGAAGTTGTGCAGCGAGAACAGATTGATGTCGAAGCGGGAGGAGGCGAACACGGCCAGTCCGACGAAGGCCAGGATCAGCGCCGCGTACAGCCCGCCGCCCATGCCCTGTTGTTCCGAGGCGGCGAAATGCAGCGCGGTCCAATCGCTGAGGCCGCAGCGCTGAAAGCCGCACAACTGTTGGCGCAGCTGCCAGCCGTCGGCATGGATCTCCAGCGCCGCCAGCAGCCAGCTGAGGCCGGCGCTGAGCAGGATCAGCAAGCCGGCGACGAAGACGTAAGGCCCGATGCGGGCGACCAGGTCGCGCCAGCCGGCGGACTGGCCGCAGCCGGTTTTGGCGGACTGGCCTTGCCAGACCGCGGCCAAGGTGGTCAGCAGCCAGGCCGGCAGGGTCAGCGCGCGTAGCCAGTCGGCGGTCACCGCCAGCAGCGGCAGCGACAGCGCCACCACGAGGAACAGCAGCACCAGCGCCAGATCCAGCGCCAGCAGCAGGCCGCCCAGGCGCGACCACCATTCGCGCTGCAGATCGGAGAAGCTGCGTTTGACCAGGCCGATGTGCAGCGCGGCGCTGAGGGCGAACACCGGCGGCAGCACGGCGAAGGCGCCGGCCACCACATACCAGGCCTGGGCCAGCGGCGCGCGGATGCCCAGGCCGTAATCCAGCGCCTGCAGCAAGAGCCACAGCTTGCCGCCGCCGGCCAGGCCGGCCAGCAGCGCCCACAGCACGCTGCGCAGATAGCCGTTGCCGCGCAGCTGGCTGAAGCCGCGCGCGAGCAAGGCCCAGTAGCCGGCGTAGGCCAGGCTGGAGACCAGGGCCACCCGCCACAGCGGCAGCTGGTGCCAGAAGTCGGCGCGGTTTTCCAGTTGCTGGAGGGTGAACACCGCCATCGCGTAACAGAAGAGCAGCAATAGCCCTATGCTGCAGGCCGGGGCATTGGGCGAGGCAGCGGTTTTGCCGTCGCGGGTGGTGGCACGCGCCAGCAGGGCGGACAGCACGGCGGAGGCGGCGGCCACGGCCAGCGCGGCGGTGCCCGCGTAGGGCCAGGCGGCGAGGCTGCGCGCCAGGCCCACCAGGAAATGGGGGCCCAGCAGCAGCGCCAGCAGCAGGCTTTGCAGCACGATCTGGTTGAGGATGAAGTTGCGCCAGTAGGTGATGACGGCGGACAGGGTGTCCAGGCTGAACAGGCCGGTCTTGGGCGTCAGGTAGTTGCTGTAGTCGCGCAGGAACTGGATGGCCGGCTGGCGGCCCTGATGGTCGCGCAGCGTCTGTTCCATGCCGGCGTTGCCGGCGCGGCGCTTGAGCGCGGACAGCCAGCCGCCGAGGTAGCCGCCGCCGGACACGGTGGACAGGTAGTCGAACTCGCGCAGCCAGCGGCTGCTGGCCAGCGCTTGCAGCACGCCCAGGTTGAAGGTGGCGCTGCGGATGCCGCCGCCGGAGAAGGCGAGGCCGGCTTGCGGCGCTTCGCCGCCGCCTGGACGTTCCACGCCTTCTTCCGCCCGCGCGGCGGCGAGGCCGGCGCGTTCGTCGGCGTGGACTTGGGAGAAGGGCTGGGTCGGGGTGCTCATCGGGTCCTTTCCGACGGAATGGGTCGAGGTGGCGGCGCGGGTGGGGCGGGGAGATGATATGGGTTTGCTTCCCTATCCTCTCCACGCCTAAAGGCCACTCGGCAAGGCCGGTTCGCGCCTGGACGCCATCCCGCAGCGCTTATGAGCGCTTGGCGTCTTCCAAAATCGCCTCCGCCGCCTTCTCCGCGATCATGTAGACCGCGGAGACGATGAAGAAGCCGGGAATGCGCGGAAACACCGAGGCGTCCACCACGCGCAGGCCGCTGACGCC
Organism: Chromobacterium sp. S0633; assembly: GCF_024158805.1. Taxonomy (NCBI): domain Bacteria; kingdom Pseudomonadati; phylum Pseudomonadota; class Betaproteobacteria; order Neisseriales; family Chromobacteriaceae; genus Chromobacterium; species Chromobacterium sp. S0633. The sequence continues at coordinate 14,665 of NZ_JAMZGH010000052.1, forward strand.
ATGGACGCGGAAGCGGCTGTCCAGCACGCCGCCGGTTTCGCGCGCGCCGATTGCGCAGCTGCAGGAGGCATGGTGGCCCCAGGCGTTGTCGCGGACGAACTGACGCAGTTCGTCATCGCTTTGCACCGCTTCGCCGGGCAGTTCCTCCTCCGCGATCAGGTTCTGCTTTTTCAGATCGGCGGTCAGGCTGCGCACGAACTTGATGCCTTCCACCACGGAATCCAGATCCTGATCGCCGCCGGCGCTGCCTTCCTCGAAGTAGTGGAAGTTGATGTCCGGCGGGTCGCGCGGGTCGGCGGAGCGCAGCTTCACCGTGCCGGCGCGGTTATTGGTGTGCGCCTTGAGAATGGCCCAAGTCAGGTAGTTCAGGTGTTCGGGGAACAGGCGCGAGTAGCCGGGGAAATAGCCTTTGAACAGGCCCAGCAGCGCGAAGCAGAACAGGTCCGGCAGCGGCCGTTCCTGCGCCGAGCGGCGGATCACCGCCAGCACCGCGCCATTGGTGGTGTAAACGCCCTTGCGGCCTTCCGCCCATTGCTTGTATTGCGGGTCGCCGGGCGCGAATTCCGCGTCTTTCAGCACTTCCCAGTGCTTGAAGTTCATCCGGTTGACCACGCCCACTTCGTAGCGGTCCTGCAGGTTCTGGCCGACGCCGGGCAGGTCCACCCGCGGCGCGATGCCGTGCTCTTGCAAATGGGCGGCCGGACCGATGCCGGACAGCATCAGCAGCTGAGGGCTGTTGAAGGCGCCGCCGGCCAGGATGACTTCGCGGCTGCAGCGGACTTCGCGGCGCTCGCCGGCGGCTTCGCTGACCCGGCCGCTGGCGCGGTAAAGGCCGGCGCCCTTCAGGTATTCCACGCCGACCGCGCGCTGCCCTTCGTCGAACAGCACCCGGGTGGCCAGCGCGTCCAGCTCGACGCGCAGCCGGTCCGGGTGGCGGGCCGCCGCGTCCAGCACCCGTTCGCGGCTGCCGTTGCGTTGATGATTGCGGGTGGCCAGCGGCGGGTAGCAGACGCCGACGGCGTTGTCGCGCACCAGCCGCCAGTCGTTGGGATCGGCCTGGCCTTGCAGCAGCCAGCGCCAGCTGCGGTGCGGCACGTCCACCTCCTGGAAGACCTTGTCCACCGATACCAGCAGGGTGTCCACCAGGCCGGCGTCGCCCAGCGCGGATTCCGGGATCGCCTTCTCGGTTTGCAGCCAGCCGCGCCAGCCGTGGCGGGTGGGGTTGACGCCGAGCAGGCCCAGCCAGCGGTAGAGCGGGCGGTGGTGGCAGTTCTCCAGCCGTTCGAAATAGCCGCGCATGTGGTCCGCGCGCCAGCTGGGGTCGCCGGTGAGCTGGGCGATGCCGTCCCAGTCCGCGTTGTGCGGGTAGACGGTGATCATGGCGTTGTGGGCGGTGCAGCCGCCCAGCGCGCCGGCGCGCGGATAGAGCACGCCGTCCACGTTCTGGCCGTTCCATTGCGCGCGGTATTTGGGGTCGCGCTTTTGCTGGGCGTCGTCGGCGTAGTGGCGGACGAAGTAGTCCAGTTTCATCGCCTCGTTTTCCGAGGCCAGCGCGTGGAACACCGGCACATCGTAATCGTCGGGCAGCCGTTCCGCCTGGGGCTGCCAGGCGTCGCCGCCCTTGAGCGCGCGCGGGTCGCCGCCGGCCTCCAGCAGCATGACCCGGTGCCCGGCCTCGGCCAGCCGCGCCGCCAGCGTGCCGCCGCCGGCGCCGGAACCCACCACGATGTATTCGTATTCGTCCATGGAGCGCCTTTAGAAGGTTTTCAGGAATTCGATCAGCGCGTACTTGTCGCTGTCGCTGAGGCCGGGTTCCTTGCTTTGGTAGCCGGTGCCGAAGTAATGGCCGCGGTTGACCTCGAAGTCCGGGCAGGTGCTCAGCTCAAGCATCGGCTGCGCCAGGTTGGCGAACACCTTGCGCGCCTCTTCGTCGCTGGCGCCCGGCGGCAGCGCCTTGAGGTCGTGCTTGATCTTGAGCAGCAGGTCCAGCAGCTTCTTGTCGTGCTTGAGCCGTTCGCCCAGCGAGGGGTTGTCCAGCGTCACCTGCAGGTTGGAGATCAGGTTGACCGGGGTGCCGGCCGGAATCGGGCCCAGTTCCACGCCGTCCTTGCCGAACAGCCAGGGCAGATAGCGTTGCAGCGGGCCTTGCAGTTCTTGCAGCGCGTCCGGCAGGTAGCCGGTGGGCACGCGCAGATAGCTGCGGGCGGTGGTGCGGTCTATCAGGCCGGGGATTTTGGCGCCCAGCATCGTGTCCTTCTCGCGTTTTTCCGGCCACAGCAGTTTCTGGATGGAGTCGTTGAAGGACTCCATGCGCGCGGCCACCGACGGGCTGGGATTGAATTTGCCCAGGCTGTTGTTGAGCAGGAAGGGCGCGGTGGACCAGACGCTGATCAAGGAGGCGGGACGGGTGTAGCCGCGGCCGCCGGCCGGCATCTTGTATTGCGAGGGCACGCCGGTGAAGGGGTTGTGCACGGTGATCTCGCCGACCGAGGGCAGGTCTTTATAGGTTTTGGACGAGAAGTTGTCCCAGATATTGCCCTTGAGCGCATTGGTGGCCAGCGGGCTGCAGGCATTGGTCTGCAGCAAGGTCACCGGCACCCGCAGCTCGGTGGACAGGTAGTTGTCCTTCAGGAAGTCGTCGGCCTGGACGATCTGGCGCATTTGCGATTTGAAGTCTTCGGTCTTGGTCCAGTCCCAGTATTTGTTGAAGCAGCCCAGGTAGTCCGGGCCGGCGCAGCCGGCGGTGGGGTCCAGCGGCGGCACTTTGGGCGGCAGCTTGCTGGAGTGGCAGCGCGCGCAGTTTTCCGCGAACACCACCTTGCCGCGGCTGAGTTGGGCGGCGTCGCGGCTCAGGTATTGCTCGCCGCCGGGCGCGTCCTTCAGCTTGTGCGGGTCCGTGCTCTTCAGGAAGAACAGCGCCATGTTCACGGTCTGCTGCTCGGTGGATTGCCAGTACACCGAGTTCTTGCGCGCGTCCGCGATCTGGATCGGGGTGATGGTCTTGCCGCCCACCAGCGGGTTGAAATGCAGCAGCCATTCCTCGCTGAACAGGCCGATGTTCAGATACACGCGGTTCAGCGCGCCCAGCGCGCCCACCGAGTCCGAGCCGTCTTTCAGCACCCGCGGCGTCCATACGGTCTTGGGCGGCTGGAAGAACTGGGTCAGCGGGCCGTCTTTGACGAAGTCGTTGAACTGCTTGTTGTTGAGCCCGCCGCCGGCCAGGGTTTCCTTGCCCCAGCGCTTGGCGATGTCCAGCCGCGGTCCCAGGCCGTACACCGCGTTCATGGTGCGCGGGTTGTTGATGGAGTCGGTGGAGATCAGCGAGGTGTCCAGCGCGCCGGGGCGCGAGGTGTGGAACAGCTGGAAGGGGAAGCTGCTGGGGTCCGCCTGCCAGGAGAAGATGCGGTCCACCCAGAAATACTGGGCGCCGACGTTGGAGCTCAGGTTTTCCCACTTCGGATGTTCCGGGTCCGCCGGCGGTTTCACCGGATTGGGGCCGACGTGGCAGAACGCACAGGACATGCCCACGCGGTAGGGGCGGATCAGGTCCTTGTCGTTGTAATACGTCGGGTCTTCGTAATAGCGCTTGGCGTCCCATTTCTTGGCCGCGGCCTCGTCGAAGGCCGGGTTGGGGAACAGGCGCAGGCCCACCACGCCGGTGGCGTAGCCGTAGAAGGAGCCGGCGGGCAGGTTCTTGCCGCGCGCGCCTATGGCCACGCCCGGATATTTCTGCTCGTTCTCGAACGGGTCTTTCGGGCAATCGGCGCGGCGTTGGTCCAGCCACAGGCCGAAGCGCTTGTCGTCCGGGCCGCCCGCCTTGTCGAAACAGGGCTCGTTGACCAGGCCCAGATAGTTCCAGCGGTTGTCGCGGCTGAACTTGAGGCCGGGGTGGGAAGACAGGGTCTTGAGCAGGTCCAGATTGCCCACGCTGACGGTGGCGAGCTTATCCCACAGCCTGTCGTTGCCGCCGGTCCACACCAGCCAGGTGTTGCGGCCTTTGACTTCGGCGGCGTCCAGCGCCACCGCGCTGTCCATGTCCTTGAAGTAGTCCTCGTCGGCGGCGGGGAAGGATTCCACCGTGCGTTGGGCCTGCTTGGCTTCGTCCAGCACGGTGCCGGGCTTGGGCTCGCCGTCCCGGCAGCCGGCCAGGCTCAACAGCAAGAGCAACGCCGCTCCCCGGCGCAGGGTAGGGGTCAACTGGGCCATCGCATTCTCTCCATCGGCAGCACGGCGGTTTTTGATTTTGGTTCGATCATTTATTTGGCATGTCGGGCCTATCTTTGCCTATAGCACGGCGGCGGCGCGCCCGCGCCCGCGTAGTTTTGCTGAGCGTTCTTACGGATGGCGAAAAGCCGGCGCCATGGTCGATAGTTGAAAGTTGCCCGCGGCGGGGAAAGGGATAATCGCGGCGCTGATCCCGGCTCAAGCGGGGCGCGCCTGCGCGCTCGCTGCGGCCTGCGCCGCGCGAGGGCCGTTGCGGCGGGCCTGTTCTTTCTATCTGGCGGGCGCTGGAGCGAAAACTCGGGATCCCATCAGATTTGCATCAGGATTCGCCCGCGGCGCTGGGGGACACTTTCCCGGTCCAAGCACGAGCCCCGCAGGGCGTTTGACCGATGACCGATAACGATGTGTTGCTCCCGCTGGAGACTTTGGAGGCCGCCGCCAAGCGCTGCGCGCCGGCCCAGGACGTCTGGCTGCTGCCGCCGCGCCGGGAAGAGGCGCGGCTGGAATTGAGCTGGGAAGAGGGCGCGGAAACGCTGACCCTGGCGGCGGATTGGCAGGGCCTGCTGCTGCTGGACCGCGTGGATGTGAGCGTGGCCGCCGGCGCGCTGGCCTTCCAGCCGGTCCGGCTGGAGCCCTTGAGCAAGCTGCTGGCTTTTGTCGACGAAGCCAAGACCGACGAGGCCCGCGACGCGGACGCGCCGGCTGGCGAGGCGCGTTGCGCGCAATTGCCGCTGGCCGATCTGAGCGCCTGGCAGGACCGCAAGCGCTGCGAATACTGGTTCTTGCTCCAAGTGTTGACGCCGTCGCCGGCCTTCGCCGCGCTGCTGTCGCTATTGCGCCGCAGCGAGAGCTATTGGCTGGTGCGCTTCCTGCTGGCCCAGTCCACCTGCGGCGACAAGCTGCAGGCGCTGGGCGAACGCTACGGCGTGTCCTACTCCCACTTCCGCCGCTTGTGCCGCCACGCCTTGGGCAACGCGGCCAAGACCGAGCTGCGCGACTGGCGCATGGCCCGCTCGCTGCTGGACGTGGCGGAGGGACGGGAAAACCTGACCCAGGTGGCGCTCAAGCACGGCTACGCCTCGTCGTCGCATTTTTCCAACGAAATCAAGGGACTGATCGGCGTGTCGCCGCGCGGTCTGTCCAATATCATTCAACTGGCCACCAAATGAATCGAAGCTTTTTATCCGCCGCGCTGCTGGCCGCGACGCTGCTCGCGGCCCTGCCGGCCGCCGCCGCGCCGGAACCGGCGCGCGCCGCCGACTCCGCCGGCTACGTCGCCAAGAAGGAGGGCCTGCGTTCTTTCTTCGACGCGATTTCCTCGCGGCTGAAAAAGCCGGTGATCGTCAGCAAGCAGGCGGCGCGCAAGCAGATCAGCGGCGATTTCGACCTGGCCAATCCGCAGGCGCTGCTGGACAAGATGACCCAGCAGCTGGGCCTGATCTGGTATCACGACGGCCAGGCCATCTACGTCTACGACGCCAGCGAAACCCGCAACGCGGTGGTGTCGCTGCGCAATGTCTCGCTCTCCGCCTTCAACGACTTCCTGCGCAAGTCCGGCCTCTACGACAAGCGCTATCCGCTGCGCGGAGACAACCGCAGCGGCACTTTCTACGTGTCCGGGCCGCCGGTCTTCGTGGATCTGGTGGTCAACGCCGCCGGCTTCATGGACAAGCAGAGCGACGGCATCGAGCTGGGTCGGCAGAAGATCGGCGTGGTGCGGCTCAACAACACCTTCGTCAGCGACCGCAGCTATGAGTTGCGCGACCAGAAAATCGTCATCCCCGGCATGGCCACGGTGATAGAGAAGCTGTTGCAGGGCGAGGACAAGCCCTTGCAGACCGCCGCCAATCCGGCGCGGCCGCCGGCGCGGGGCAGCGACATCCCGGCGATGCCGGACTTCCCCGCCGGCGGGGAGCTCAAGGCGCCGGCCTACCAGGCCGGCCTCAGCCTGCCTGACGCGCTGAAGCAGGACACGGCGGCCGGCGACATCAAGGTGATCGCCTATCCGGACACCAACAGCCTGCTGATCAAGGGCACCACCGAGCAGGTGCGCTTCATCGAAAACCTGGCGCTGGCGCTGGACGTGGCCAAGCGCCATGTGGAGCTGTCGCTGTGGATCATCGATCTGGACAAGGGCGATCTGGATCAATTGGGCGTCAACTGGAGCGGCAGCGTCACCGTGGGCAACAAGCTGGGCGTGGCGCTGAACCCCAGCAATTCGATCAGCACGCTGGACGGCACCCGCTTCATCGCCTCGGTGATGGCGCTGTCGCAGAAGAACAAGGCCAATGTGGTGTCGCGCCCGGTGGTGCTGACCCAGGAAAACGTGCCGGCCATCTTCGACAATAACCGCACCTTCTACGCCAAGCTGGTGGGCGAGCGCAATGCCAGCCTGCAGCACGTGACCTACGGCACCCTGGTCAGCGTGCTGCCGCGCTTCTCCGCCGACGGCCAGATCGAGATGTCGCTGAATATCGAGGACGGCCGCGAGGCCAAGAGCCCGGATTACGACAAGGACCCGCAGGACGCCTTGCCCGAGGTGGGCCGCACCCGCATCAGCACCGTGGCCCGGGTGCCGCAGGGCAAGAGCCTGTTGATAGGCGGTTACACCCGCGACGCCAATATCGAGCAGAACAACAAGGTGCCGTTCTTGGGCAGCTTGCCGCTGGTGGGCGGCCTGTTCCGCTACCGCAGCCAGAACCAGAGCAATACCGTGCGCGTGTTCCTGATTCAACCGCGCGAGATCGACGACCCGCTGACGCCGGACGCCAGCGATCTGTCGGCGGCGGTGGCCAAGGAGGGCGGCATCTCCAGCGATCCGCTGCAGCAATGGGTGCGGGATTATCTGGACCGCGAACAGCGCGCCGAGGGCGCGGCCAAGGGCGCGACGCGTGGACATTAGCGGCCGTCCGCCGCCGGTCTTCGGCGTCCGCTCGCCCAAGCACCAGGGCAAGCTGGACGCCCAGCGCGACGCCCAGCGTCAGGGCGAGGCCCGGCAGGCGGACGCGCAGCAGGTGGAGGACGCCAGCCCGGCGGCCGAGGTGCAGCGCTTCGTCCAGTCCACCGATGAAATGTCGGCGGCGCTGACCCAGTTCCGCAACCGCCGCGATTACGACAAGAAGCTGGGCCATCTGGCCGACAGTTTCGAACGGGTGCTGGACGAGGAAGCCCAGCCCAAGGCGCAGCAGATCGTGAACGTGGCCAAGTCCCACGGGATCAGCGCCGAGGACTTGCTGCGCCAGGCGCGCTCCTTGTTCCCGGACGACAGCGATCTGGTGCTGGTGCTGCGCGAACTGCTGCGCCGCCGTCAGCTGGACGAGGTGGTGCGCAAACGCCTGCAGGCCCTGCTCAAGCAGGTGGAGGAGCAAGCCGAGGCCAAGCCTTTGAAGGCCGGCATCAATTGCGCGCTGAAGGCGAGGCTGTTCGGCAAGGCTTTGTCCCTGAGCCCCGGCCTGCTGCGCGCCAGCTACCGCCAGTTTCTGGAGAGCGAGGCGGCGGAAGTGGAGATTTACGCCGACTGGGTGGGCAGCTACGGCTACCAACGCCGGGCGGTGGTGCTGGATTTCATCGAAGGCGCGCTGCTGGCCGACATCGATTCGCTGGACGCCAGCTGTTCGCGGCTGGAGTTCGGCAACCTGCTGGGCCGGCTGAGCCAGCTCAAGCTGCTGCGTTCGGCCGACGCGCTCTTCGTCGGCCGCATGCTGGCCAACCCGCAGGTATGCGCCTTCAACCCCAGCGAGGCGGACTGGTTGTTGTTCCTGCTGTCGCTGTTGCAACAGCCGCAGCAGTTGGACGGCCTGCTGGCGGAGACGGTGGGCGACACCGCCTTGCTCAGCCGCCACAGCGAGCATTCCACCTTGCTGCAGGCGCTGTACCAGGCCTGCAAGGCGCTGCCGCCGCAGTTGTTCGTCGACGAACGCTGGCTGGACGCTTTGCAGGAGGAATTCCGCCGCCTGGCCGCCATCGCTTACCGCCACGAGCTGGCCGAGCGCCGGCGCGAGGCCGAGGGCGGCGGCGCGGAGTAAACGAGAGCCGCCAGGCAAGGCGGGGGGACACGTCCCGTCTTGCCTGGCTGTTTTTCCCGGCGGGCCGCGGCCCGTCGCCAATATCGAATCGCTTTGGATGACTAACGGTGTTTAATTCCCTGCTCAACGGCGCGCGCTCGCGGCCGGAATTGCTGATCCTGCTGTTGATGGTGATGATCATCGCGATGCTGATCATCCCGCTGCCCACCTATCTGGTGGACTTCCTGATCGGCCTCAACATCGTGATCGCCGTGCTGGTGTTCATGGGCTCCTTCTACATCGACCGCATCCTCAGCTTTTCCACCTTTCCCTCGGTGCTGCTGATCACCACCCTGTTCCGGCTGGCGCTGTCCATCAGCACCAGCCGCCTGATCCTGATCGAGGCGGACGCGGGCGAGATCATCAACACCTTCGGCCAGTTCGTGATCGGCGACAGCCTGGCGGTGGGCTTCGTGGTGTTCTCCATCGTCACCGTGGTGCAGTTCATCGTCATCACCAAGGGCTCGGAGCGGGTGGCCGAGGTGGCGGCGCGCTTCTCGCTGGACGGCATGCCCGGCAAGCAGATGAGCATCGACGCCGACCTCAAGGCCGGCATCGTGGACGCCGACGGCGCGCGCGAACGCCGCAGCGTGCTGGAGCGCGAAAGCCAGCTTTACGGCTCCTTCGACGGCGCGATGAAGTTCATCAAGGGCGACGCCATCGCCGGCATCATCATCATCTTCGTCAACTTCATCGGCGGCATCGCCGTGGGCATGACCCAGCACGGCATGGACCTGTCCACCGCGCTGTCCACCTACACCATGCTCACCATCGGCGACGGCCTGGTGGCGCAGATCCCCGCGCTGCTGATCGCCATCAGCGCCGGCTTCATCGTCACCCGCGTCAACGGCGACAGCGACAATATGGGCCGCAACATCATGAGCCAGTTGCTGGGCAACCCGTTCGTGCTGGTGGTGACCGCGGTGCTGGCTTTGGCGGTGGGCATGCTGCCCGGCTTCCCGCTGATCGTGTTCCTGATCCTGGCCGCGGCGCTGGGCGGCCTGTTCTATTACAAGCGCCGCATGGCCGGCAAAGGCGCGCCGGGCGCGGCCCAGTCTCCGGCGGCGGCCGCGGCCGGCGGGGCGCCGGCGAGCGGCAAGGACAGCTCCCTGGGCCTGATCGGCAATCTGGACAAGGTGGCGGCGGAAACCGTGCCGCTGATCCTGCTGGTGCCCAAGGCGCGCCGCGCCGCGCTGGAGCAGGCGCAGTTGGCCGAGCGCTTGCGCAGCCAGTTCTTCATCGACTACGGGGTGAGGCTGCCGGACATGCTGCTGCGCGACGGCGAAGGCCTGCCGGACAACCGGGTGGCGGTGCTGATCAACGAAATCCGCGCCGACGAGTTCGAACTGCATTTCGATCTGCTGCGGGTGATCAATTATTCGGACGAGGCCGCCGCGCTGGTGCAGCCGGTGTTCAGCGCCCAGGGCGCCAGCCAGTGCGCCTGGGTGCGCCCGGCCGACGGCGACAAGCTGGCCAAGCTGGGCTACCAGCTGCGCCCGGCGCTGGACGAGCTCTATCACTGCCTGGCCGCGCTGCTGGCGCGCCACGTCAACGAATACTTCGGCGTCCAGGAAACCAAGCACATGCTGGATCAGCTGGAGGCCAAATACCCGGACCTGCTCAAGGAAGTGCTGCGCCACGCCACGGTGCAGCGCATCGCCGAAGTGCTGCAACGGCTGCTGGCCGAGCGCATCTCGGTGCGCAATATGAAGCTGATCATGGAGGCGCTGGCGCTGTGGGCGCCGCGTGAGAAAGACGTGATCAATCTGGTCGAGCATGTGCGCGGCGCGCTGGCGCGCTACATCTGCCACAAGTTCGCCAGCGGCGGCGAACTGCGCGCGGTGATGATGTCCGCCGAGGTGGAGGACATGGTGCGCAAGGGCATACGCCAGACCTCGGCCGGCGCCTTCCTCAATCTGGAGCCGGCGGCTTCGGACGAGCTGATGGACCTGTTCGCGCTCGGTCTGGACGGCATGGGTATCGCGCACAAGGACCTGGTGCTGCTGGCCTCGGTGGACGTGCGGCGCTTCATCAAGAAACTGGTCGAGACCCGCTTCCGCGACCTGGAAGTGGTGTCCTTCGGCGAAATCGCCGACAGCGTGTCGGTGAACGTGATCAAAACCATTTAAAAAAGGATTCCGCCTATGTTCGCCATGGATATCGCCCAACTGGTCCGCTCCGCCTTGGAAGAGAGCGGCTGCGATCCCGCCCTGCTGGGCGAGCTGGACAGCCATTCCACCATTGCGCTGGATCTGCACGATCTGCCCAGCATCCACGTCAGCGCCCAGGACGGCGAGGTGTGGCTGTGGTCGCGGCTGGGCGAGCACAACGAGGCGGTGCTGGCCCAGCGCGCCGGCCAATTGCTGCAGGACCTGATGCAGGGCTGCCATTTCGCCCGCGGCGGCCAGCTGCAACTGGCCGCCAACGACGGCTATCTGGAGCTGAAGGCGATGGCCCACCCGGATTATCTGGCCGACGGCAAGCGCTTCTCCGAGGCGCTGAACGGCTTCTTCGACGCGCTGGAACGCTTCAGCGAGTCGCTGCTGCGATGAAAGCGCCGCGCCTGCTGCGCCGGCTGGCGTATCCGCAACGCCTGTCCGGCCCCATTCTGGAAGCCGCGCTGCCCGAGGTGGCGATAGGCGAGCTGTGCGACATCCGCCGCAGCTGGCAGGACCGCGAGGTGGTGGCCCGCGCCCAGGTGGTGGGCTTTCAAGGCCCGCGCGCCGTGCTCAGCCTGATCGGCAACGCGCGCGGCCTGTCGCGCGAGGCGGTGCTGCAACCCACCGGCCGCGCCTTGGCGGCCTGGATAGGCGAGTCGGCGCTGGGCGCGGTGCTGGACCCCACCGGCCGCATCGTCGAGCGCTTCGCGCCCGAGGCCGGCGTTGGCGGCGAGGAGCGCGGCATCGACGCCGATCCGCCGCCGTACTCGCGGCGCGTGGGCATACGCGAGCCGCTGGCCACCGGCGTGCGCGCCATCGACGGCCTGCTGACCTGCGGCGTCGGTCAGCGCGTCGGCATCTTCGCCTCCGCCGGCTGCGGCAAGACCGTGCTGATGCACATGCTGATCGAGCAGAGCGACGCCGACGTCTTCGTCATCGGCCTGATCGGCGAGCGCGGCCGCGAAGTGACCGAATTCGCCGAATCGCTGCGCGCCTCGCCCAAGCGCGAGCGCTGCGCGCTGGTGTTTGCCACCTCGGACTTCTCCTCGGTGGACCGCTGCAACGCGGCGCTGCTGGCCACCACGGTGGCCGAGTACTTCCGCGACCAGGGCAAGAAAGTGGTGCTCTTCGTCGACTCCATGACCCGCTACGCCCGCGCGCTGCGCGACGTGGCGCTGGCCGCCGGCGAACCGCCGGCGCGGCGCGGCTACCCGGCCTCGGTGTTCGACAGCCTGCCGCGGCTGCTGGAGCGCCCCGGCGCCACCCGCGGCGGCAGCATTACCGCCTTCTACACCGTGCTGCTGGAGAGCGACGACGAGCCGGACCCGATGGCGGACGAGATCCGCTCCATCCTGGACGGCCACATCTATCTGAGCCGCAAGCTGGCCGGTCAGGGCCATTACCCGGCCATCGACGTGCTCAAGAGCGCCAGCCGCGTGGCGGGGCAGGTCTGCGACGGCGGCCATCTGCAGGCGGCCTCGGCGCTGCGCGCCTTGATGGCGCGGCTGGAAGAGTTGCAAGTCTTCATCGACCTGGGCGAATACCGCCCCGGCGAGAACCCCGACAACGACCGGGCGATGAACGCGCGCGAGGCGCTGCGGCGCTGGCTGCGCCAGCCGGTGGACGAAGGCGCGGGTTTCGCCGACACCCTGCGCAGCCTGCATGAGCTTGTTGCCTAAGCTGGGCGCGCTGCTGCGCCGTTGTCAGGCGGCGCAATCGCGTTGCGAGGCCGAGCTGGCTCAGCTGGCGCGCCAGGACGGCGCGCTGGCGGCGGAGCAAGAAGCGCTGGCCTCGCAGGGCCAGGGCCTGCGCCAATTGCTGCTGGCGCAACGGCCGGCCGGGGCGATGAGCCGCGGCCAGCTGTTCGCCTTGCAGCGCAAGCAGGCGGTGCTGCGACGTCAGTTGCAGAACCTGGACCTGCAAAGCGGACAGCTGGAAGAACAGCGCCAGGGCCTGGCCGGCCGGCGCGAGGAACAACAGGTCTTGCGTCGGCAATGGCTGCGCAAGGAAGACAAGTATCAACGCTGGGCCAAGCTGCAGCGCCGCCAGGAACGCATGCGGCGTTTGCGGCTGGACGAGGCCGAGCAGGAAGAGAGGACGATATGGAAGCGATGACGCCTATTCCCGCGCCGAGCATGGACGCCCGGCCGGCGGCCGAAGCCGACGGCGCCGCTGAAGCCTTTGCCCGCGAAGCCCAAAGGCAGCGGCAAGACGCCGCCGATCCGGAGCGCGACGGCGAGGACGAGGCCGGCGAACGCGAGCGGGACCGCTCCCGCCTGCCGGCCGGGGCGCTGTGGCAGCCGCCGCTGCCGCCGCACTGGAACGCGGCGCGGCTGAGCGCCGGCGGCCGCCATGCGGCGGAAGCTGCACTGTCCGCGCC
>NZ_JAMZGH010000053.1:0-26048 GCF_024158805.1 Chromobacterium sp. S0633
GTGCAAATTAAATATATTCATTATGAGCTCCACAAAGATCTGCTCTAAGAAACGCCTGCGCGGCGCGGAGGACGCGGCTCAGCGCTAGCTGCGCCTGGGTTTTGGCGTGGTCAGCAGCACCCAGGGGCGCGGCATCGTGCCGGAAGACGATGAACGCAGCCTGGGCGCTTACAACCTGCACCCGCCGGTGGAAACCCTCTATCAAAGCTGCGACGCCATGCTGGTGGTCGGCTCCCGCCTGCGCGGCAATGAAACCCTGAAATACCAGCTCAAGCTGCCGCGCCCCTTGTACCGCATCGACGCGGACCCCGCGGCGGAAGGCCGCGGCTACGTCGACGACGTCTTCGTCTGCGGCGACGCCGCGTTGGCGCTGGACGGGCTGGCGCGGCGGCTGGAAGGCCGGATGCGCGTGGACCCGGCCCTGCCCGCCGATCTGTGGCGCGCGCGCCAGGCCGCCGTGGACGCGCTGCTGGACGGGCTGGGCCCCTATCGCCGCCTGGTGGAAACCTTGCAAGGCCGCATCGGCCGCGACTTCAACTGGGTGCGCGACGTCACCGTCTCCAACAGCACCTGGGGCAACCGCCAGCTGCGGCTGTTCTCCGCCACCGCCGGCGTCCACGCGCTGGGCGGCGGCATCGGCCAGGGGCTGGCGATGAGCATAGGCGCCGCCATCGGCGCGGCCGCCTACGGCAGCGGCCGCAAAACCCTGGGCCTGGCCGGCGACGGCGGCTTCATCCTCAATCTGGGCGAGCTGGCCACCGCGGTTCAGGAGCAGGCGGATCTGGTGATGATTCTGATGAACGACCAGGGCTACGGCGTGATCAAGAACATCCAGGACGCCCACTACGGCGGCCGCCGCTGCTATGTGGACCTGCACACCCCGGACTACGCCCAGCTGTGCGCCTCGCTGCGGCTGCCGCACCGCAAGGTCAGCCGGCTGGAGGAGCTGGATCAGGCGCTGACCGCGGCGCTGGAGCACAGCGGCCCCTTCCTGCTGGAAATCGACATGCTGGCGATAGGCCGCTTCAAAAGCGTCTTCGCCGGCCCGCCCACCAAGCAACAGGACTGAGCCCATGGACCGCTCTCATCCCAAACCCGTGCTGGACATCGCCCTGGTGGGCTGCGGCGCCGTCGGCGCCGGCGTGCTGGAAGGGATCGCGGCGGAGCCGGCCCTGCGCGTCGGTCAGGTGCTGGTGCCCGCGCCGGACGACGCCCGCGTCCGCGACACCCTGGCCCGCCTCGCCCCGCAGGCGAGGCCGCGGCGCGCGCTGGACCCGGACGCGCCCGCGCCGGATCTGCTGGTGGAATGCGCCGGCCACGCCGCCGTCGCCCAACACGTGCTGCCAGCGCTGGAGCGCGGCATCGACTGCCTGATCGTCTCCGCCGGCGCGCTGACCGAAGACGGCTTGGCGGAACGGCTGGAACAGGCGGCCCGGCGCGGCGGCGCGCAAGCGCGGCTGCTCTCCGGCGCCGTCGGCGCCATCGACGCGCTGGCCGCCGCTCGTCTGGGGGAGCTGGAACAGGTGAGCTACACCGGCCGCAAGCCGCCGCTGGCCTGGCGCGGCACACCGGCGGAACGGGATTGGGATCTGGCGGCCTTGAGTCAGGCGCAATTGATCTTCTCCGGCAGCGCGCGGGAAGCGGCGCGGCGTTTTCCCAAGAACGCCAACGTCGCCGCCACCGTGGCGCTGGCCAGCCTGGGCCTGGACCGGGTGCAGGTCCGGCTCTACGCCGACCCGGCCGCCCACGGCAACCAGCATTGCATAGACGCCCGCGGCGGCTTCGGCGAGCTCAGTCTCAGCCTGCAAGGCCAAGCGCTGCCCGGCAATCCGAAAACCTCCGCCCTCACGGTTTACAGCGTGGTCCGAGCCTTGCTCAACCATGTCCGGGCCATCGCCATCTAGGAGCCATCATGAGCACACTCTCCTCCCCCCTGCCCATTTGCATTGCCGGCGCGTGGCGGCCAGGCCGCGGCGATCTCTATCACAGCCGCTACCCCGCCACCGACGAAGCCGTGGCCTGTCTGCACGCCGCCAGCCTGGACGATGTGGAAGAAGCCGTCCAGGGCGCGCAACGCGCCTTCGACGCCAGCGGCTGGCCGCAGTGGAAGCCGCACCAGCGCGCGCGGGTGCTCTACCGCGTGGCCGAAGGCATCCGCGCGCGCGCCGAAGAACTGGCCCAGTTGCAAAGACTGGACAACGGCAAGCCGATCCGGGAAACCCGCGCCTTGGTGGCCAGCGCCGCCGACACCTTTCAATTCTTCGCCGCCGCCTGCGAAACGCTGGAAGACAGCGTCACCCCCTCGCGCGGCGATTATCTGAGCCTGAGCCTGCACGAGCCCATGGGCGTGGTGGCCGCCATCACCCCCTGGAACTCCCCCATCGCCAGCGAGGCGCAAAAACTGGCTCCGGCCCTGGCCGCCGGCAACGCCGTGGTGCTGAAACCGGCCGAGGCCACGCCGCTGCTGGCGCTGGAGCTGGCCAGAATCTGCGAACAGGCCGGCCTGCCCAAGGGCCTGCTCAGCGTGCTGCCCGGCAAGGGCTCGCTGATCGGCGACGCCATCGTGCGTCATCCGCTGGTGCGGCGCGTGGCCTTTACCGGCGGCACCGCCACCGGCCGCCACATCGCCGCGCTGGCGGCGCAAAAACTGATGCCTGTCTCGCTGGAACTGGGCGGCAAGTCCCCGACCATCGTGTTTGCCGACGCCGACCTCGACCACGCCGTGGCCGGCGTGCTCTACGGCATCTTCAGCTCCTCCGGCGAATCCTGCGTCGCCGGCTCCCGGCTCTTCATCGCCCGCCCGCTGTACGCCGACTTCATCGCCCGGCTGTCGGCCGGCGCCCGGCGCTTGCGCCTGGGCGACCCGGCCGACCCCCTCACCCAGATGGGACCGCTGATCAGCGCCGCCCACCGCGAACAGGTGGAAGCCCATGTGGCGCGCGCGCTGGAGGACGGCGGCCGCCTGCTCTGCGGCGGCGAGCGTCCGCGCGGCGCCCTGTTTGATCGCGGCCATTACTACCCGCCCACCATCGTCGACGGCCTGGACAACCAGGCGCGGCTATGCCGGGACGAAGTCTTCGGCCCGGTGCTGGCGGCGCTGCCCTTCGACGACGAGGCCGATCTGATCGCCCAGGCCAACGACAGCGTCTACGCGCTGGCGGCCGGCGTCTGGACCCGCGACGCGCAGCGCGCCTGGCGCCTGGCGCGCGCGCTGCAGGCCGGCACCGTATGGATCAACACCTACAAGCAGTTCTCGGCGGCCACCCCTTTCGGCGGCTGGCGCGACAGCGGGCTGGGCCGCGAAAAAGGCCGGCACGGCATCTTGCAATACATGGAGCAGAAAGGCGTGTACTGGGGGCTGAATCCGGAACCGCTGCCCTGGACCAACTAAGAGTCCGCGAACAAAACCCCTAGCTGGGCTCAGGCTCTCTACGCGGTTTTGCCAGCGGCTCCAAACCGCATTCCACCGGCTTCACAACAAGAGGAGGATCCGCCATGGCGGTGCTTGGCATAGACGAAGTGAACTATCGCGCGGCCGATCTGGCCGCCTGCAAACGTTTTTTCCTGGATTGGGGGCTGCGCCTGGAGCGGGAAAGCGATCAGCAACTGGAATTCCGCAGCCTCAACGACTGCGTGGTGCGCGTCTCCCATCCGGACCTGCCCGGACTGCCCGCCGGCCTGGAGGAAGGGCCCACCTTGGTGGAAGTGGTCTGGGGCGTGGAAAGCGCCGGCGATCTGGATCAATACGCCGCGCAGTTGCGCAATCTGCCCGGCTTCCGGCGCGAAGCGGAGCGGCTGCGCTGCCAGGACCCTTGCGGCCTGAGCATCGCGCTGCAAGTCAGCCGCAAGCGCCCGCTGCAACTGGACTGCGCCCGCTTCAACAGCTGGAGCGAACGGCCGCGCGTGGATCAGCGCGCCCCGGTTTACGAACGCGCCCAACCGATAGAAGTGGGTCATGTGGTGCTCTTCGTCGACCAGCGCGAAGCCATGGTGCGCTTTTACTGCGACCGGCTGGGCTTCGCCCTGTCCGACCAATACCCGCAACGCGGCAGCTTCCTGCGCTGCGCGCCGCGCGGCGGCCACCATGACCTATTCCTGCTGCAATTGCCCAGCGGCAAGAAAGGCCTCAACCACGTGGCCTTCGCGGTGCGCGACATACACGAAGTGATAGGCGGCGGCCTGGCCATGGACCGGCTCGGCTGGAAAACCGAACTGGGCCCGGGCCGCCACCCCATCTCCTCGGCCTACTTCTGGTACTTCGAGAACCCGGCCGGCGGCCTGGTCGAGTACTACAGCGACGAGGACGAACTGACCGAAGCCTGGCAGCCGCGCGATTTCGAGCCCGGGCCGGAACGCTTCGCGGAATGGGCGGTGACCGGCGGCCTGGACGGCCACACCCGCCGCCCCAAACACGCAGAGACGCCGCGCCGGGGCTTTCTCACCGACAAAACCGGCGAAACCGACCGCTAAACCGCAGCCCGTCCCAAGGAGAACCCCATGAGCCGAGTCATCCCATCCCGCTATTTGGAGCCCCGCCAGGCGCAGCAAACCGCCCCCACGCCTTACGAAGATCTGCTGGGCGACGCCCTGGAGCGCGCTTACGCGCAGGAAATCCACGATCTGAACGCCCTGCTTGCCCACCTGAACCAGCACGGCCCGTCCGCGCCCAACGGCGGCAGCTGGAACGAAGCGCTGTTCCGCGCCGAAATGGCGCGCCTGGCTCAATAAACCCATCGAGGAGAACATCATGAGCGATTTCAGCATGGAACAAATCGACGCCTATCTGGCCAAGGGCCTCAAAGACCGCTGGCACATGGTCTGTCCGTCCCGCTTCGTCGGCGACCGCGCCGTCAGCCTGCGTCGCCTCGGATACAAGCTGGCGCTGTGGCGCGAGCCGGCCAACGGCAAGGTCCACTGTCTGGAAGACCACTGCCCGCACCGCGGCGCGCCGCTGTCCATGGGCTTTGTGCTGGGAGACCGCCTGGGCTGCGCCTATCACGGCGTGGAGGTGGACTGCCGCGGCACCGTCACCCGGGTGCCGGGCAGCCCCGGCTGCAAGCTGGAAGGCGCCAAGGCCGCTCGCGCTTTTCACGTGGAGGAGCAGGCCGGCATGATCTTCATCTACAACGCCAGCCAAGAGGTGGACGCGCCGCCTCCGCTGCGGCTGCCGGAGTATCTGAACTCCGACGAATGGAGCCACTTTCCCTGCTATGTGGAATGGGGCAACGACTACCGCTACGTGGCCGACAATGTGATGGACCCGATGCACGGCGCCTTCCTGCACAAGCAATCCCACACCATGTCCGAGGGCGCCAGCCAGGCCGAATTCGCCATCCGGGACCTGGAGCAAGGCTTCGTCTTTGAAAAAACCGGCCAAAAAAACGTCAACTTCGACTGGACCGAACTCATAGACGACGGCACGGCGATGTGGCACCGGCTGGAAATCCCCTATCCCAAGACCGGCGGCCCCGGCGGCAACTTCACCATCATCGGCATGTACACCCCGATCAGCCGCGAACTGTGCGCCGTGGTGTTCTGGCGCTGCCGCAAGGTCAGCGGCTGGCAGCGCGACACCTGGCGCTTTCTGTATAAAAACCGGCTGGAGGCGCGCCACTGGCAGGTGCTGGAACAAGACCGTATAGCCTTGGAAAACATGGAGCTGGACGCCTGGGACCGGGAGTTCCTGTACCAACACGATATGGGCATCGTGCGTCAGCGCCGCTATCTGCGCCGCCTCGCCGCCGAACAAATGGCCGCCGCTCAAGGCTGAACCCCGCGTCGGAGCGGCCATGCCGCTCCGCGCCCGCAACGAGATCCCGCCATGACTCAAACCCTGCTCACCCTGCGCCTGGAGGCGATGCGTCGCGAAGCCGACGGCGTGCTCAGCCTGGAGCTGGCCCGGCCGGACGGCGGCCCGCTGCCGCAAGCCGAGGCCGGCGCCCACATCGATCTGCACCTGCCCAACGGCATGGCGCGCAGCTACTCGCTGGTCACGCCGCGCTGCGCGCCGCGCGCCTACGTGGTGGCCGTCCAGCTGGACCGCGCCAGCCGCGGCGGCTCTCTCTACATCCATCAGCAGCTGCGCGTCGGCGCGGAACTGCCGGCTTCCGCGCCCCGCAATCATTTCCGGCTGGAAGAAAGCGCCGGCCAAACCGTGCTGATCGCCGGCGGCATCGGCATCACCCCCATCTACAGCATGTACGCGCGGATGCGCGAACTGGGCCGGCCGGTCAGCCTGCTCTACTGCGCCCGCGCCCGCGAACAGGCGGCCCTGGCCGACGACATCGCCCGCGGCGGCCAGCCGATAGACTGGCATATCGACGCCGAAGCCGGCTGCCCGCCCAAGCTCGCCGGCTTTCTGCAGCGCTTCCCCGCCGACAGCCATTTCTATTGCTGCGGCCCCGGCCCCATGCTGGACAGCTTTGAGCAAATATGCGCGGACCTGGCCCTGCCCCATGTCCATATCGAACGCTTCGCCGCCAAGCCCGCCGCGCAGGCCGACGCCGCCGAGCGCGCGCCCTACGAAGTGGTGCTGGCCCAAAGCGGGCGCAAGCTCAATGTGGCCGCCGGCCAATCCCTGCTCGACGCCTTGCTGGCCCACGGCGTCAAGGTGGACTGCAGCTGCCGGGAAGGCATTTGCGGCGCTTGCGAAACCCGGGTGCTGGACGGCGAGCCGGAGCACCGCGACTCGGTGCTGAGCCCGGCCGAGCGCCGGGCCGGCAACACCATGATGATCTGCGTCTCCGGCTGCAAGAGCCGGCAGCTGGTCCTGGATCTCTAAACGCGCGCCCGCGATGGGCGCGACGGTCTCCCCCTTCACCACAACCGGCCCCAAGCGGGCCGGCGGGGAGCCTTTGCGCCCGCTGCCGGCGCGCCTCGAGCGGCGACAAGACCGCCCCACGCAATAGGAGAAAGAGCAATGAACACACGCAATCAACGCTGGCTGGGCGTGGCCACGCTGTTCCTGGTGGTCGCCATTTCCTACGTCGACCGGATCAATATCGCGGTGCTGATCACCCAGAACGACTTTCTGCGCCACCTGGGCATCACCGTGCACGATCGCGGCGCGCAAGGGCTGCTGGCCACCGCCTTCATGGCCGGTTACGGCCTGTCCGCCATCCTGTTCACCCCATTTTGCGCCGCTTTGTTCGGCGTGCGCCGCAGCCTGATCTACGGGCTGTGCCTTTGGGGGCTGATCACCTTTGTTTCACCCTGGTTCAACAGCTACGGCATGTTGCTGACGTCGCGCGCGCTGCTCGGCTTCGCCGAAGGGCCGCTGTTCGCGCTGGGCTCCTCCTATATCAAGGCCCACTTCGACAGCGGGGAAAGCGGCAAGCCCAACGCCCTGTTCAATATGGGCACCGGCCTCGGGCTGGCGGTCGGCTATCCGCTGATCGGCTACACCGTGGCGCTGCTGGACTGGGAATCGTCCTTCCACCTGCTGGGTCTGCTCAATGTGCTGCTGGGCGTGCCGCTGGTGCTGGCCTTCGTGCGCATGCCCCTCTCTTACGCCGCCTTGCCGCGGCCGGAGTCCCCACGCGCCGCGCTCGCCACCGTGGCCGATCTGTTCCGGGGGGCCTTCCACACCCGCCACATCCTGACCATGACCCTGCTCACCGCCGCTTTTCTCGCCTATCTATGGGGCAGCAGCAACTGGCTGCCGGCCTATTTGCAGCAGGCCCGGGGCTTCTCCCTGCGTGAAATGGGCTGGCTGGCCTCGCTGCCGCAATACGCGGTGGTGCTGGGCGTGCTGCTGGGCGGCCTGCTGCTGGATCTGACCCCGCGCCGCCGCGTGCCTTTGATCTTCATCTTCGCCAGTATGGGCGTGGCGCTGGCGGTGCTGCTGGCCATCAACAGCGCGGACCGCTACACCGCCGCCTATTGCCTGACCGCCGCCGGGCTGTGCTGGGGACTGCAAAGCCCGGCCATTCCCAGCACCGTCCAGTACTACTCGCGGGCCGAGCACGTGGCCTGCGCCTTCGGCATCACCAATGGCGTAGGCGGGCTGACGGCCGGCCTCATGCCAGTGTTGATGGGCTGGCTGATCAGCCTGAGCGGGGACAGCGGCGGCGGCTTCGCCATGGGCTTCGCCAGCCTGATCGGCACCCAGGTGGTGGTGATCGCCTGCGGCCTGGCCTTGCTGCGCGGAGACGCCGTCGCGACGGCTCAGACACAAGCCAGGCCGGCGGTCTGAGGCCTGCCGGCGTCGGAATGGGAACAGCGCGCCGCGCGCGGCGCTTGTAAACCGGATATCAGAGCGTGTTTACGATCTCGCGAGCTAAGGCGAGACAAGGCGTTGCGGCTGAAAAAGCGGAGTGTACACACGGTACATGAGCATTTTGAAGCTGCTTTCAACGCCGTATCGCCGACGCGCAGCAGATCGTAAGCAGGCTCTCAGACGCCGGCCCGCCGCCGCGCGAACTCCAGCCACAGGGCGGCCACCCGGCGCGGCTGTTCCATCATCGGCAGATGGCCCACCTGCTCCAGCACCTGCTTTTCGCTGCCGGCGATGGCGGTGGCGAAGCAGTCCGCATCCTCCACGTGCAGGATGCGGTCCTCGCGCCCCCAGACAATCAGCGTCGGCGCCTGGATGCTCGCCAGCACCGGCCGCTGATCCACGCTGTCGAACAAATCGTCGAAAATCCTGCGCTCCACCTCGGCGCGTTCCGCCTTGCGCGCCGCCGTCACCTCGATGGCGAAGCCGGGCACCGGCGGCGGCCGGTACATCGCCCAGTCCAGCATCGCCCTCACCCCGTCCGCGCTCGTCATGTCCAGCATCGGGTTGTCCCCGCTGCGCTGCCACGACTCGGCCATTTCACTGGCGCTGACGCCGGCGCCGGCGGCGTTGAGCAGGGTCAGACTGGCCACCGACTGCGGATAGCGCGCGGCGAAGTTGGCGGCGATGGCGCCGCCCATGGAGTTGCCGATCAGATGGACGCTCTCCACGCCCCAGGCCTCCAGGAAAACGCGCAGCCGGTCCGCCTGCGCCTCCACCCGGTAGCTGATATCCAGGCCGGACATGCTGTCGCCGTGGCCGGGCAAATCCGGCAGGATCAAACGGAAGGTCTTGGGCAGGCAGCGCGCCAGCATCGCCCAATGGTCTTTCTCCGCGCCGAAACCGTGCAGCATCAGCACCGTAGGCGCGCCGGCCGGCGCCGGACGCTCCAGCCAGCTCAACTCGCCCTGCTCCAGCCGCAGCCGCCGCGGCCTCAAGCCGGCCCAGCGCCGCTGCTGGCGCACGCCCCAGTCAAACAACCATTGCTTGCCGTTCCAGATCCAGCGTCGCCACATTGCGGCCTCCTTGGAGAAACATCGATGGTGAATAGTGCTTAGAACGTGTTTACGATCTCGCGAGCTAAGACAAGACAAGGCGAAAACGAGCGAAAAAGCGGAATGTACAGGTGGTACATGCGCATTTTGAGCTCGGTTTCAACGCCCATTTCTATCCATCCCGCCGACGCGCAGCAGATCGTAAACAGCTTCTCAGCCGCGCTCCAGCACCTCTGCCACCCGCTGCCGCAAGGCCGGCAGCAGCTCGGCCTCGAACCAGGGATGACGGCGGAACCACAGCTGATTGCGCGGGCTGGGGTGCGGCAGCGGCAGCAAGGCCGGCCAGTGTTCGCGCCAACGCTCCACCGCCTCGGTCAGCCGCGGATAGCGGCCCGGCAGGTGGTAGCGCTGCGCGTACTGCCCCAGCAAAATCGTCAATTGCAGATGCGGCAGGCCGGCCAGCAGGGGCTGGCGCCAGGCGGCCGCGCATTGCGGCGGCGGCGGCAGATCGCCGGATGGGCCGGTGCCGGGATAACAGAAGGCCATCGGCAGAATGGCGATGCGGGTTTCATCGTAAAACACCGTCTTGTCCACGCCCAGCCAATCACGCAGCCGCTCGCCGCTGGGGTCGTCGAACGGCAGGCCGGACGCATGCACGCGCCGCCCCGGCGCCTGGCCGGCGATCAGGATGCGCGCGTCCGGATGCCATTGCAGCACCGGGCGCGGGCCGTGCGGCAGGCTGTCCGCGCACAGCCGGCAGGCGCGCACGGCTTGCAGCAGGCCGGCGGCGTCCATGTCCGCGGCCGTTTACAGCACCACGCCGACCGGCGGCTGGTCGTGGGTCTGGCCGACGGACTGGTGCGGCAGCTCCAGATAGCTGCGCGATTGCATCTCGGTCAGCCGGCTGGCGGTACGGAAGAATTCGCCGGCCTGCAGCCCCTCGGTGTACAGCTGTTCCGGCTCGGCGGCGGCGGAGGCCACCAGCTTGACGCGGTTGTCGTAGAACACGTCCACCAGCCAGGTGAAGCGGCGGGCGATGGACGCCTCGCGCGCGGTGATCTTGGGGATGCCGCTGACGAAGACGGTATGGTATTCGGTGGCGATTTCCAGGTAATCGGTCTGCGCGCGCGGGCCGTCGCACAAGGCCAGGAAATCGAACCAGATCGCCCCGGCGGCCAGGCGCTTGACCGGAATCTCGCGGCCCAGCACCTCGATGGCGCGTTTTTTCTGCTCCACGCCGTGGCTCAGGCGCTGGAACAGCTGCTCCATCTTCTCCTCGCTGGCCGCGTCCGCCGGCACCATGAACAGCGGTTCGCGCGTCAGCTCGCGCAGCCGGTAATCGTTGCCGCCGTCCACGTTCAGCACTTTCAGCTCGCGCTTGATCAGTTCAATGGTGGGCAGGAAGTTCTGCCTTTGCAGGCCGTTGGGATAGAGGCCGTCCGGCGCGTAGTTGGACGTGGTGACCAGCACCACGCCGCGCTCGAAAAGCGCCGACAGCAGCCGGCCCAACATCATCGCGTCGGCGATGTCGCTGACGTGGAATTCATCGAAGCACAGCAGACGGGTGTCGCGGGCGATCTTGTCGGCATAGGCCAGCAAGGGGTCCTTGCTGCCGGCCAGCGCGCGCAACTCGCGGTGCACCTCGGCCATGAAATTGTGGAAATGAATACGACGCTTGCGGCGGTAAGGCACGCAGGCGTAGAAGGCGTCCATCAGAAAGCTCTTGCCTCGCCCCACCCCGCCCCAGAAATACAGGCCTTTGGGCACGTCCGGGCTGCGCAGGCTGCGCCCGAGGAAGCGGTTGCGCTTGTTCTTGAACTCCACCAGCTGATGCCACAGCAGGTCCAGCTCCTCGATCGCCGCCGCCTGGGCCGCGTCGTGGATGAAGCCGGGTTTTTCGCTGGCGGCCTGATACCAGGCCTTGGGGCTGAGATGGGCGTTCCCATCCGGGGAGAAAGTATGCTGGGACATGGGCGGCGGAGTGTGCAAACGCGATAAACGATACGGTCCGCCATCATACCCCGTTTGGACCTGCGGGCAAAAACGATGCGGCCGCCCGAGAAGGCGGCTGCGTGCTCTCAAGAAGCGGCTCAATGCCCGCCGCGCATGGCGATGCGGCATTGAACCGCTTGTCGAAACATTCAGACCTGGCCGTTTCTTTGCGCCCTCACCTTGGCCAGCAGCGCGTCCAGCACTTTCCGCGTCTGCACCGGCTGGGCCGCGGCGAGCACGTATTTGCCGTCCACCACCAGCATGGGCGTGCTGCTAATCCGGTAATCCTTGGTGAATTTGGCGGCGGCTTCCACCTGGGCTTTGACCGCGAAGGAATGGTATACCGCCATGGTCTTGGCGGCGTCCACGCCCGGCTGGCGGCGCAGCCATTTCTCAAACTCCGCCTCCTTGCCCAGATTGATCTTGTCGTGCTGCACCGCGCGGAAGGCGGCCACATGCAAACGATCGGCCAAACCCGCGGCGTTCAGGGTGGCGAACACCCGGGCGAAGCCTTCCATCGGCCGGCCCCACACCACATGCTTGCGCACCACGTTCACATCCTTGGGCTGAGCCTTCAACCAGGCCGTGATCGCGGCGTCCTGAGCGTAACAATAGTGACAGGGATAGGAGAAAAACTCCGCCACCTCGATCTTGTCGCCGCTGGACACCGGATGCGGCTTGGGCAGCACCAGATAATCCTTGCCCACCGTCGGCTGCGCTTGCGCCGCGCCCAAGGCCAATAAAAACCAGCACAACAGCAAAAATGCTCTCATGAAAACTCCGCTCATATGGAATCCGCCGCCGGCCGGCCGGCCCAGTCAGATTCAGGCCGTGGCCAGCAAAGTCGGCACCTCGGCCGTCTTTTCCACCTTGTTCAGCTTGGGCTCGGTCTTGCCCAGCGAGCGCAGGCGCTGCAACTCTTCCCTCAACAGCTTGATTTCTTCCTGCATTTTCTGGCGCATGTCCGCCTCCGCCTTGCGTACGTCCAGGCTCAGTTTTTTGTCCATTTCCGACGTCAACTTCTCATCGAGAAACGATTCGTACTTTTTGAACAACTCATCGCGGTAAACATCCAGCTGCAAACGCAACATGAGGTTTTCCTCCTCCATTTCGGCCAATTTGTGCTGGAACTGGGCGACATTCATATTGAAGTTCATGCTTTCTCCTAGCAGATGGCTCGCAAACGGCGCGATCAGCTCGTGCCGACAGGCCGGAGCGGGATTCCGGTTAAAAAAATATCCCTCTCCACGCAGGGAGAGGGAGGCAAACATAATGGGTTTGCAATAGACACTAGGCAGCTCAACACCGGGGGATCGGCGTGAGACCCTATGCGGCAGGGCGCCGCACAAGATGAGGCAAGTATGCGCAAGCGCGCCGTCAAAAAATATCTGACCAGTACGAAAAGCCGGCCCCGACGCGCTGTTGCGCGCGCATCGCCGCGGCGGGGCTCAAACCAGGCGGTTAAGAACGTTCAAGCCCTGGCTCAGCCGCTGCTGCACCGGCTCCAGCAAGGCCGCCGCCTCCTCGCTGCTGAACAGCAAGGGTTCGTCGCGGCGTTGCAGCACGGTCAGAATGGCTTGCAAACCGATATGGGCTGAGCGGATCTCCATCAAGCCCTGCAACAGGCAGGCGTCCATCTCCGCGCACTGCAAAGCCATCTGCCGGCCAAGATGAAACAGCGCGTGCTGATCCGGCTGGGCGTCGAGCAAATCCTGGTTCAACAGCTTCAGTTGCTCCATCATGGGTAATTGGCCTTTCATCACCGT
Source organism: Chromobacterium sp. S0633 (assembly GCF_024158805.1). Classification (NCBI taxonomy): domain Bacteria; kingdom Pseudomonadati; phylum Pseudomonadota; class Betaproteobacteria; order Neisseriales; family Chromobacteriaceae; genus Chromobacterium; species Chromobacterium sp. S0633. The sequence goes on from NZ_JAMZGH010000053.1 coordinate 13,029, forward strand.
TCTCCTTAGACCCGCTAACAAAACCCCTGATCCTGCGTTGCGCCTCCTTGCCGTACGACTTGTACGGCCTGCGTCGGCGCGCCTTGGCTCAGGTTCTCTGCGAGGTTTTGTTCGCGGCTCTTAATGAACCTGTTCAACGTCTGCCACATCGCATGATGAGTGCCGGCTTCAGAACGCTCATGCCCCACTTGCGCACTCCGCTTCTTCAGCCGTTTTCGCCTTGTCTCCCTCTCGCGCGCCAGACCTTGAACCGGCCCGGTTCAACACTCCAACACGCGCTCAATGCCGGCGGCGATTTTCAGAGTATGGGTGTCGCGGCCATGCAGCCCGCACACGCTCAAACCGATCTGAGCCGTCAGCGGCAGGCTGAGCGCGCAGCCGTCCAGCAGATTGGCCACAGCGCTGTTGCGCTGAGCCAGCCGGTTCAAACGGCCGTAGTCCTCGTCGTCGTCCAGCTCCGCCAGCCTGGGCGGCAGAATCGCCACCGTGGGCATCAGCCAGGCGTCGGCCATGGACAGGCGATGCGCGGCGACGGCTTGCAGCGTGCGGCGACGCTCCAGCAGCTCCAGATACCTGACTGCGCTCTGACCGGCCCCCTGCCGCAGATGTCGGACCACGCGCGGGTCGTAGTAAGCGCCGTCCTCGCTCTCCAGCCGCTCGCCATGCTCGTGCCAGGCCTCGGCCGCCGCCAGCCCGCCCTGGGCGTCCATGTCCGCTATCCAGCCAAGCTCGGGGAAATCGAAACGTATGATGCGGGCGCCGGCCTGGGACAAACGCGCCAGGGCCTCGTCAAAAGCCTGGGCCACGGCGGGGTCCAGATGCTCGGCAAGATAGTCTTCGGTCACGTAAAGCCGGCGTTTTTTCACGTCGGGGGGCTGACCGCGCGCATGAGAGGGCGTCCAGCCGCTACAAAGCACCGCGTCCAGGATGGCGCAGCAAGAAACCGAGCGCCCCAGCGTTCCGATGGAATCCAGCGACGGCGACAAGGGCAGGCAGCCCTGCATCGGCACCCGCTTCGCCGTGGCCTTGAAACCGACCAGGCCGCAAAAGGCGGCGGGAATGCGCGCCGAGCCGCCGGTGTCCGAGCCCAGCGCGGCAACGCTCATGTCCAGGGCCACGCTGACGGCCGCGCCAGAACTGGACCCGCCCGCCACGCGTTCCGGATCGCCGGGATTGCGCGGGGTGCCGTAATGCGGATTCAAGCCCAGGCTGGAGCAAGCGAACTCGCTCATATTGGTGCGCCCCAGCAGCACCGCGCCGGCCGCGCGCAGCTTCGCCACCACGGTTGCATCCTGCTGCACCGGCGGATTTTGCTTCCGCACCACGGAGCCGGCGGTGGTGATCTGGCCCTGGACGTCGAACAGGTCTTTGACCGACAGGGGAAGACCCGCCAGCGGCGTGGGATAGAGACCGACGGCGTCGATGTGCCGGGCGGCGGCCAGCGCAGCTTGGGCGTCCACATGGGTAAACGCCGCGCCTCCTGCCGCCCTATGGCCGGCGATGACGGTCAGCGCCTGCTCCGTCAGCGCCACGCTGCTGGTTCTGCCCAATTGCAAATCCCGATGCAACTGCATCACGGTCGCTTTCATGCCGTGCCCTCCCCGGCGTTGACGCGGCGGGCATCTCTCCCCTGCGGTTTCTCCACCGACGCCCGGCTGCGGCGCGCCCCAAACTCATGATGTTGCGACATGACGATCTCCCGACTACATGCGATGGCTAAAGTGAACTCCTCGTGAAAATGTGAAATCCGCGCGCAGGCGCGGGCCGCCCTTGTTTAACGGGCGGCGTCCGGCTTCAAGCACGACGCGGCGGCGGCCTCCGAATGGGCCGGCGCGGGCGGCGCGGTCTTGAGCGCCTCATCAGTTTCGATGTAAAGGGTTTGCAGGCGGGCGGCGCAATCGTCCAGCACCTCAAGCGAGAGGCGCGCCAACAATTGCAGATGGGACGGTTCGCTGCCGCTGCGCTTGGCTTGGATCGCCATGAGCGCGGAACGCAATACAGTGAAGCAATTCAAGGCCTGCGCGCAAGCAAACGCGGTTTGGGACAGCAAGTACTGGCGTTCTTGGCAAGTGGCCGGGGGTGGTTTGGCAAAAGCGGGGGAAAAATCAGAAGGAGTCATTGCAGTCTCCAAGTCAGCTTTGGAAGCCTGCTCGGATACGAGCAGGAGCGTGACAAGGTGGCAAGACCGGTTCCATTGTTAAGACCGGCAGCTCCAGAGGAGCTCCCTGCCACGCCCTGCCCAGATGCAAGTGCGTGGCAACAGACGTGCGGGGTCCTGGCGGACTCTGCGGGTCTGCGAACAATGGAATTAATAGGCTTGCCTGCCCGGCGCGGCGTTATTTGGCGCAGCGCGAGGCAAAGAGTACTGAGACGGGGGCGGAGCGTCAAGCCGGAGACGGCCGCCCGGCCAGGCGGGAGATCAAACGGGGGAAATGAAGAAGCGGTTCAAAGCCCGGCAAGCCAAAGCGGGACTTTGAACAGCCTCTTGGCAAGCTTCAAATGGCGGACAGCAGCTTCAACACGGCGGCGGACAGCCGCTCCGCGCGCAACTCAATGCCATGCTCGGGCGTACCCGTATCGTGCCATCGGCTGTCAATGATATTGCTGACCGCCCGCAGCACCAGCACCGGCGTGGAGCCCAGCCGGCGGGCGGCGCGCATCACGCCGGAGGCTTCCATCTCAATCACGCCGCCTCCCAACTCCAACATCAAGGGAAAAAGGGAGGAAGGGACTGGGAACTGGTTGCTGCTGAAGATCAGCCCCGGCTTCACCCCAGGCAGCGCTGTCAGCTTCTCCAGCCAATAGCGGTCCACGTCCCATTCCGTCTCCAGCGGAGCATGGGTATTGCTGTTAAACAGACAGGATTCAAACAGCGTGCCTTTCAGGATCTTGTCGATGCCGTAAAGATCCATCTGCACGACTTTGCTGCCGGCGACGACATCGCCTATCTCCCAATGATCTCCCACTGCGCCTGAAGTCCCCAGCAACAAGACCAGATCGATATCCCGTTGCAGCAGCACGGCTTGGGTGGTCAAGGCGGCGTCTTCCGTGCCCACGCCGGTTTCGGCCAGATAAAGCTGGTGGAGCTTGTATTGAAGGCTGCGACAGGACAAAGCGCCGAGCATGGGCTCAGGCTCCCACGCGGCGGACAGCTGTTGCGACAGCAGGGCGGATTCGGCGGGAAAGGCCGACAATAGCAAGATATTCATATAGAGCCCCAAATTAGGTGGTTTAACGGCGAAACCGCTATGGCGAATACGCTAACGCCTTCCGGCAAGCAGCGCCGCGTCAGGCTCAAACTGGCTGCGCGCCGGCTTGTCCCCCAAGGCCGATGTTGATCGGCGGCTATGGTATTGGCAGACGTAAACCTACCAATGATCTCCAGAGGCTCCGGATAGCATGATGTGCTGAGGGGACTTACGCGCTTCTGTCGGCAATGAGTACGCGCGCCATGGGGCATGCATGGACTTCAAGATATCCTGCTCACACAGACCTGAGGACAGCTGCAAGACAATGGTGGTCATTCCATTGTCCGCCTTGATCCCCTCCACCGAAAAAGCCGCGCTATGGGTGACAATGCCTTCAATATCGCCCTGGCTTAAGGTGATGTCGCTGACTTTATGATGGCCAATGCCGATGCTTAGCTGAATGTGCTGGTTTTCATGGGAAAACGCGTTGAGTAAAGAGTCGTCGACTGTGACCTGGAATGACTTCAGCATGATTTCTATACCTTTGCCTAAGAGCGTATTCATGACCTGGCCAGCAAGAGCGAGACAAGCCGAAATCACAACTGACATGCCTCGCGGCCAGGAATAATGCTAGGCGCAACGCTACGCTTAATTTTTCCGGATTTTAATAGGACGGGTACTAAATTAAGGCAGCAAAGGATATTTCATATCGATACCGTTTTTGACAGCGTTCTCTTCTCGCCAGCAAGGCCCGGCAGACGCAAGGCGGGATGGGGAATCCGTTGGCGGCCCTACAGGCTTGAGACATCAGTGGGCGGAGAAAAAGTCAGGCTCCGCCCAAGCGCTTAATCGGTTCAAGCCCGGCCAAACAGGAACGACGCCTGGAGCGGCTAACACACCCCTGATGCGGCGGTGGCGGGTCTTGCCTCAGCCGTAACGCCGATTTTTATTAACCGCTTTTTAACGGTCGTCCCTCTCCAGCAACAGGCGCCCGCCGCTGCTCAAATGCTCCACATCGCGCGCGCGCAGCGTATCGGCCGTCACCTGGGCGTCCACCCAGATTTGCGCGGTAAACAGCTTGCCGCACGCCGGCTTGCCGTCCGCCACCGCCCATATTTTATGTTCGGCGTCCACCGCCACCTCCGCCGCAGCCTGCTCCAGCGCCGCCTGTTCGGTACGCACGGCGGCCAGCAGCACCGGCTGGCCGTCCAATTGCGCCGCGCCCATGCTCATCCGGTAGTGGCCCTTGCCGTTCCACAAGGCCATGCCCTTGGCGGCCGGCTCCGCCTCCAGCCGCAGCCGGATGGCGCTTGGCTGCTCGCATTGAACGCTCAGCGTCATCCGCCGCTTGCCCAAGGCCAACACCCCGGACTTGGCCCTCTTGAACTGGCCTTTGTTCAACACGCCGTAATCCAACTGCTCGCCGCTCAAGCGCATCACGCAGTTGTCGGCCAAGGCCGTCTGACACAGAAACAGGCCGGCCAGGCAAACCGCTCGTTTAATCATTACTTTCATCAAGTCATTCTCCACTCAGGCTTCCGCCCGACACACCGCGTCCAACTGCTCGTAAAACACCTGCTCGTCCGCCGTTTCCGGCAGCGCGAAATCCAGCTGGCAACGGTTGCCGTTGGACGTGGTCACGGTCAGAACTTGCCCCGGCTCGGCATTGTCCAGAAACACCTTGCCGCCCTCCACCACGGTGGTGACGAAACGGTTGTCCGCCGTCAGCACCGATCCGCCGGCGCTCAGCGGCTGGCCCAAGCTATCCTTGACCTCCAACAACACGCGGCGGGTCTGGAACACGTCGAACTCCACATGACGCACCGCGCCGCGGCTGACTTTCAACTCCTTGTAGCCGTTTTTCAGCTCCACCGTGCGCGGCAGGCTTTTCACATCCACTTCCAGCCGGCTGACGTCGTAAGCCGTCAAGCTGGGGATCACCGCGCGGCCGCCGGCGTCGGTCCATACCGCGCCGCCCGGCGTGTTGACCCGTACCCCGGACACCTTGCCGGTGGACAACACGCCAAAGCTGTCCTGGATTTGCGCCGGGGAGGCGGTGACGCCGTCGCGGTGGAAGGCCAGGCCGCCGCTCAGCCCGGCGGAAAAATGGCGGCCGGCGTAGTTCTGCCCCATGCCCAGCCGGGCGCTGGCGTAACGCGGCTGCACGTTGACATTGGCGCTCACCCCGGTGCCGCGGCGGCTCTGTTCCGCGCTCAACTGATAACCCCAATACTCGTTGACGGTTTCGCTGACCGAGGTATTCAGGCTGGTGTCGCCGCCGCTGCTGCGCACCGTGCTGTTGATGCGGCGTTTTTCCAGCGGCAGGCTGAAGTTCAGATACCAGGCTTGATAACGGCGGCCGTCAAAGGAGTTGCGGCCGTTCTCCACGTTCAGATTCAGCGACATCCGCTTGAAAGACTTGCCCCAACTGCCCAGCCAGCGGCTGCTGACATGCCCGTCAAAGCTGCGGCTGGTGGAATAGGACAGCCGGAAGCTGCCGGCGCGCTGATGGTTCCAGCCCAGGGAGGCGGAATACTGGGCGCGGGGACGGCGCTTGCGCGCTTGGCCGGCTTGCTCTCGACCATAAGCCGTCGTCGCCTCGCCCAGATCGCGGTAGCCCTCGGATTGAAACGAGGCCGACAAGGAGGCGCTCATCGCCTCGCTCATCCGCGTGCTCATCGCCCAGTTGGATTGATGGCCAAACACGCCCTCTTCCCGCGCCATGGAGGCCACGCCGCGCGCGCTCAAGGTCGTGTCGACGCCCAGGCCGACATCCGCCCCCAGGCCCAGGGCCTGGTATTGCGGCGTGCCGAGCGCGCCCAGCCTCCCGTGCGCCCGTTGTCCCAGCGCCCAACTGCCGGAGCCGGTCAGCAGCAAAGGCTCTAGGCCATCGTCGGCATAGTCGCGCAAACGGCCCATGGCCAGCGAATAGCCCAGCGGCGCGGCCGCATCCAGCGCCAGGCTTGCCGCCGGCACCGTGAAGCGCCGCTCGCCGCCGTCGCTCTCCGCCACCGTCACTTCCAGATCGACATGGCGGTTGTTGAGGCGGATATGGTCAAAAGAGAAGGGCCCGGCCGGCACTTGCGCAATATGGATCAACACTCCCGCCTGCCGCACCTCCACCCGCGCCACGCTATTGGCGACGCCCTCCACCCGCGCGCCGGGGCCGCTCTGCTCCAGGCCGCTCTCCGGCGTCCACTGCGCGCCCAGCAACTGGCCGGCGGCAAACAGCGGGCTGTCGACATTGATTACACCCAACTGCAGACGCACGCGCAGGGAGACGAAGGAGCGTTGGGCATAAGCGCCCAGATCGCTGAACTGCCCTTGGCCGTTATTGGAGTAGTAGAACTGGCGGCTGCGCACAATCCAGTCGCCAATATTGACGCCGGCCTCGGTGTCCAGCGATAAGCTGCGGCTGCCGCTGCCCAGGCCCTGATAGCTGCTCGCGCTGAGGTCGTAGTTCAGCATGCCGCCGACGCCGCCGCTTTCCAGCTGAATCTCTTCTTGCGGCTGCGGCAGGATGGCCGCGGTGGGCACCAACAGCGCCACTCGGTTCAGATTGGGGTTCAGCTGCACCTGGGTCTGCGGCCAAGCGCCGACAAAGTCGTAGCAGGCCGGCGCCACGGAGACGCCCTCCGCCTCATCCGGGGGCGGACCTTGCAAACGCGCCTGTTCCAGCAAGGCCGGGCTGAAGCACAGCTGGCCTTGCGCGTCGAACTCCGCCTCCACCTCGCCCAATGCCTCGCCATTGAGCGACAAACTCACTGGCTGACGCCCCTCGGCAAAGCGCGGCTTGCCGCGGAAGTACTCGGCCAAGGCCGGGTCCAGACCGCGCGCGCGCAAAACATCGGCGTTGAACATCATGTCTTCAGCCGCCTCAGCGCCCAGCACCAGCGACGGCGTCGTGCCCAAGGCCAGCAACAGGGCCGCCGCCAGCGGCCGGCGTTTCCAGGGCCTCGCCGGCAGCTGAGTGCCCGTCCACGTCTCCCCACGCCCACAATAGGCAGGGAGCTCTTGCCAAACCGCCAATTAGCCGGCCTTGGCCGTCAACGGCGCGTCGTAGCTGTCCACGCTAAAGCCGTACAGAGTAGCCGGGTACAGCCTGACTGCCTCGGCCCCGGTATCCGTAACCGGAAACGACAGCGTCTGCCCCGGCAACACATAGCTGCGCTCCAATTGCACCGCGGTGCCCTGCGGCTGGAGATTCACGACCTGAGCCATCCGGACCACATAAGGGCTGTCGTTAGCCAAGGTCAGTTGGCCGTCACTCAAAGACCACTTTAATAATTTCCATGGCTCGCGGTTTTCCGACAAGCCTTTTGGATGAATTACCAAAGGGAGATTTTGCCGTACTGCAATCGCCACTTGCGCTCGATCCGCTCTTGATTTTTGTGGTATCCCCTCAAAAATTACTCGCTTCAAACGCTGCGTTTTTAAGGGTTGTTTAAGCTGCAGCATAAAACGTACCTGCTGCCTCTCTCCAGCCTCAACCCGCGCCACCGGTGGCGTCAACATCACCAGCGGTTTCTCATCCCCATCCTCCGGCAGATTTTCAATCTTCGAGTACAGAAGCAATGGCCGCTCATCTGTGTTTTTCAACAATATGGCGCCAGCCGTGTCGGCTTCATTTAGCAACAAGATTGAGGTCTCTGGCTCCATACCCCCAGCCATACAATTAGCAGCAGCCACCAACATAACCATACACCCACCCACTGCTGCCTTTTCTCTCAACTTGTACATACACACACTCTCAAAAACAACACCCCGCACATAAATTTATGCAACCGGGGTGTCAAATTATTTCATGCAAAACATCTATTTTTCACAAACCAGACATTTGTGCATCACCAATAAAATCACTCAAAAACCATTAAAGATAATGCAACTCCAATGTCACCATACCTTCGAACTCCGCCTTATCTTTTACCGCCAACTTCCTATCAATATAAATAGTAGGTTTCACCGCAGAATACCACTCCTTAAAGTCCACAGGAGTTGCTGAGGCATCACCTTTCGCTATAGGTGTATAATAATGCTCAGCGAAAACCTTGTCTGAAGTAGGCTCCAGCTTCCAAGAGCCGGCCTCATTGGTTTTAGACCTACCATAATTAACCGCAACCATCTCCTCACCGTCAGCCTTCACCTTATTATGAGCATCCGAAACAGTAAAATTGAAATACCCCACCTTAGCATCCCCAATAAAACCTAGACCAAATTTGTCTTCCTTCACTGTAACTTCGTCATGAACGGAGGCGGCATTACTATCCAAAAATTTAACAGACATCTGCTGCAAAGCATCGCACTTTACCTTAAAAGGCATAGGGCTACCAGTTTTCGCCCAAAACCCCTCCCCTCCTTGCAAGCTCTTTGAATCAATCACTCCAAAATCTTGAACCGAATCCCCAGAAAATTCCACTGCACAAGCCGCCGGCTCAATAGTGCCTTTTAAAACGAACTGCCCATGCGCCAATGGACCTTCCGACTTAGCCAGACCCGCACAAAAAATAGAGAAGGTAGCTGCCACACAAACCACACCTTTTGAATTCAACATAACAATCTCAATATAAAAACTAATAGGAGCAAATACTGTACTCCTCTAGTTCAAAACAAAACATCTGACCAGTACTAAACCAACAAAAACCATTCAACTTCACATAAAACACCACTGAAGCGCCCTATTCAAGACTCATAAGATTCAGCATTTTTTAAAAAACCCTTAATTGCACCACCCCACGCAGCACTATCACGCCGATAACAAGCATCATGATCACCCCCTTGCATAAACAACTTGGCTTTAGGCTGAGGACTGAGCTGATATAGGCGTTCGCCCAACTCCATCGGCACCACCTCGTCGCCGGAGCAATGGATGAATAGTTTCGGCGCGGCAATGGCCGGCAGTTTGGAATAGGAGGAGAAGTTATGGCGGATCAGCGCGTCAAACGGCAGCCATGAGGCGGTATAGGATTTGGCGATGTCCGCGACGGACAAGAAGCCGCCGTCGATAATCACCCCGTCCACGCCCAGCGACACCGCCGCCATATCCATGGCGATGGCCCCGCCCAGCGAGTGGCCGTACACCAAGTGCTTGGACGCCTCCGGCGCCAGCTTCTTGAAGGCCTGCCAGGCCACCCTGGCATCGGTGTAGACCGAACGCTGCGAGGGCAGATACCAGGCGCCGTCGCCGTAGCCGCGGTAGTCGATCGCCATCACCGCCAGGCCCAGCCGGCGCAGGCTGAGGATTAAATCGACATCGGTGTGCAGCGTGCTGTCGTTGCCGTGCAAGAACAGCACCGCCGGCGCGGCGGGCGATTCGGCCGGCAACCACCATGCATGCACCAGGCCGCCGCCTTCCGTCTTGGCGACCGGCAACCAGGTTTCCTGGTAAGTCACCCCGTAATCTTGCGGGGTTTTGCCGGTTTGATACGAGGGGCTGAGGATGAAGTATCGCTGCGCCAGCTCCCATAAGCTCAGCGCCAGCAAAACGGCGGCCAACAAGGCCAGGATTCTTTTAAACGCGCCCATGCGCACACCAGACTTTGAAACGCCACCCGCCATCAACAGAGCACCCAGTTCAATATAAACGCCATGCTCGCCTGTCTGCCGTCTTTCAGGCCCAGGCGAAATCCAATCCGGCAGCTTAGCCATGCTCGGTGCGGGGGGATATTTGACCAGTACGAAATGCGCGCCGCGCGGCGGGGATCACACCTTAAAACGACTATACTGGCCGGCCTATGCCTTAGCAGACACGCAGGATGCGCGGGAACCCGCGGCGGGGAAGCGGCACCAAGAAAGGGCCGCCGGGAGAAAAGGAAGGTATCAGGGCTTGAACAGCAGCAGCAGGTCCGCGTCGCGCTCCGCGCCCAGTTTGCGCATGGCGCTGGCCTTCTGGGTGCTGATGGTTTGCTTGCTGCGCTTGAGTTTGGCCGCGATGTCGTTCACCGTCAGGCCGGCGACGAAGAGCCGCACCACTTCGGCTTCGCGCGCGGTCAAGGCGCGCTTGTCGGCGGGCTGGGCCAGGTGGTCGGCCTCCAGCAAACGCTCCACCGCCGGGGAGAAGTAGGCCGTTTTGGCCATGGCGCCGTACACCGCCGGCAATAGGTGCTCGATGGCGTCGGATTTGCTCAGGATGCAGTGAATGCCCAGGCCGCGCAGCGAGCGCACCACCAGGGCGTTGTCCATCATGGTGAGCACCACGATGCCCAGCTCCGGGTACAGCCGGCGCAAGCGCTCGAACATGGCCGCGCCGTCGCCGGATTCACAGCCGGGCATGGAGTAATCGGACACCAGCACGTCGCAAGGCTGGCTGGCCAGCATGTCCCACAGAGCGGTGGCGCTATTGGCCTTGCCCGCCACGCGGATGGAGCGCTGCCCTTGCAAGGCGTGCTCCAAGCCGCTGAGCACCGAGGGATGATCATCCACTAAGAAGACTTTTATTTCCGCTGTCGCCATGTCGTTCACATGAAATTTAAACAATTGTTTTCAAGACATTCTATTTTTATAGCTAAGCAAATATCCTGAAAATGGTCAACCGCCCAGCCAAACCCCACGCCGAAAACCGTATGCGCAACTCAAGCCAGCCCTCCCCTCAAAGCCAGCCGCTAAGCCGCCTGCGGCGCATCCAGCGCATTACTTTGTTTGGCGGGGGCGTCGCCATTTCTCTGGCGCTGCTGGCTTTGACCTTGCTGACGCTCTGGCTGGCCGGCAAGGAAATGCTGGCGGACCGGCACCGGATGTTCGATGCGGAAAATACGACGCTGAAGGTACTGCTCAGAGGGCATGCGATCGATCTCCACCACCAGGTTAGCCAGGCCGAGACGGCATGGAAGGCGCTGCCCAAAGCCAGCCCGGCGCTGCAGCGCCAATTCACCGCGCAGAATGGGGAAGCCTGGCTGCAAGCCTCCCAGGCTCACCCTCCGATGCTGGCCTTGGGCAAGCTCTCCGCCCCCTACCCGGCCCCCCGTTTCGAGCCTTATCTGGCGCTGGCGGAACATGCCGCCAGCGCGATGTGCGGCGGCGATTGCGAGTTGAGAAAATCGGTAACCGTTTCTTTGTATAGTCCGGACCAGCGGTTTCTGGCGATTATCTCCCCCAGCTTCTCCTCTGCGGCGCCCGCCCAGCTAGGCAGCAAAGAAACGCTCTGGCAAAGGACTTTCACCAATATGCCCAATCCAACGGCCGCCAACGGCCAAGCCGGCCGTCAGCCGGCTTGGCTGGCCGCCGTCGCCGCGCCGCTGACCCGCCGGCCCGCCATCCGTCTGGCGCAGGCCGCCGTGGTGGACGGCGCGCCTGTCGCCGTGTTCGTCAGGGATATCCGCATCGATAACTTGCTGAATACCTGGCGGCCGGACATCAGCGATGAAACCACCTTGCTCGCCAGTCCTATGGGGCCGCTTCACATCAGCTTTGGCTGGCAAGCGCAGCAAGGCGTGAAGCTGATCGCAAGGCTCCGCGCCATGGACCTGCCCGTAATCAACGACGCGGTATCCGATATCCAGTATCGCGACGGCCTGTTCATCCTCCGCGCCCGTCTGCCCACCCCGGGCTGGGTTCATATTCAAGTCTTCCCATGGTATAGCCTGCTGAATGATTTGAGGCTGCCGCTGATCATTGATCTCAGCACGCTGCTGGTTGCCTTGACTTGCTTATGGACCTTCATTCTGTTGCTGGATCGCAAGATCTTCAAACCCGCTTTTTCCAACGCCCAGCGCATTTTTGAAAGCGAGAACCTGAACCGCATCATGGTGGACACCGCGCCCTCGGGCCTGACGCTGCTGTCCATCTCGGACGGCACGGTGCTGCTGGAAAACGAGGTGATGCGGCAATGGACGCGGATGGGTTCAATTGCCCGCTCCTCCCTGCACCTGCAGTTGCTGGACACCCACCAGACCGCGTCCCCGCTCGGCACCACGCCTTGCCACCGGGACATCCAGTTTGAGCTGGCGGACGGCAGCGCCATGGAGCTGCACAGCACCACCATGGCCACGCATTACCAGGGCATCCGGGTTCTGCTGTGCAATGTGGTGGACATTACCCCGCGCAAGGCGCTGGAGCGCCAGCTGGAAAGCGCGCGCCAAACAGCGGAGGCGGCCAGCCAGGCGAAATCTTCCTTTGTGGCCATGGTCAGCCATGAAATCCGCACCCCGCTGCACGCCATCGTCAGCAGTCTGGACTTGCTCGGCCGCGCCCAACTGGCCGCGCCGCAACAACAGCGCCTGGCGGTAGCCAATCATTCGTCCCAGGCCTTGCTGGCCATCATCAACGACATTCTGGACTTGTCCAAGGTGGAGTCCGGGCTGATGAGCGTGGAGCGGATTCCCTTCGATCTGGCCGCGCTCGGCCGCGAAGCGGCCGCCAGCATGGAGCCGTTGGCCCGCGCCAAGGGCCTGGAATTCTCCTGCATGATAGACGCGCAATTGGCGCCGGCTTATCTGGGCGATCCCGGCCGCGTCCGGCAGATCATGCTGAATCTGCTGGGCAACGCGATCAAGTTCACGCTCAGCGGCGAGGTGTTGCTGGAGGTCTATCCGCAGGATGACGACCGCGCGGATTCGCCGGTGCGCATCGGCGTGACGGACAGCGGCGTGGGCATCCCCGCCGAGTACCACGACCAGGTGTTCACCGAGTTTTCCCAGGCGGACGCCTCCATCACCCGCCGCTTCGGCGGCACCGGCCTGGGCCTGTCGCTCTGCAAGAAACTGGCGGAATTGCTGGCGGGCACGATTGAATTCACCTCCACTCCCGGGGTGGGCAGCACCTTCGTCGTGACCCTGCCCTTGCCGCCCTGCGCCGCCGCGCCGGCTGCCGAGCCGCCCGCCGTCGCGGCCGGCCCGGC
>NZ_JAMZGH010000054.1:0-25042 GCF_024158805.1 Chromobacterium sp. S0633
GCTGCGCAGCACCTGGATATCGCTTTCCTTGATGTCCGCTCCAAAGCGCAGTTCATCGCGGAACGTGTCCACATCCGTCGCTTCCCGCGCCCGATCAATGATCAGATCCTGGCCATCGCCCAGATTGAACAGATACACGTCGCGACCAAAACCGCCCGTCATGGTGTCATTGCCGGTGCCGCCCTCAAAGGTGCCGTTCCAGCCATACCACCCTGTGCTCAACTGGTCATTGCCGGCGCCGCCACGCAAGGTGTCCGCCTCTTCACGCCAGCTGCCGCCTTCGCCGCCGATCAGCGTGTCGTCGCCGTCGCCGCCTTCCAGCAGGTCGGCGCCGTTGCCGCCGTTCAGTGAATCGTTGCCAGCGCCGCCGCGCAGCGTGTCGTTGCCGTCTTCGCCGTACAGGCTATCGTTACCCGTTCCGCCTTCCAGCAGATCGTTGCCGGCCCCGCCGTACAGGGTGTCGTTGCCGGCGCCGCCGAACAGGCTGTCGTTGCCTTCATTGCCGAACAACTGGTCATCCCCGGCCAGGCCGAAGATCACGTCATTGCCCTTGGCGCCCTTCAGCGTATCCGCGCCGTCGGTGCCGTTCAGGGTCACGGCCGCCAAGCTGATCAGCTCGAGCAGACTCCAGCTGCCGCCGTTGGCGAACACGATGCTGCCGGACCATGAGCTCTGAACCGACATGCCGGCCTGGATGGTGATGCTGTCCACGCCGTTGCTATGCCGCAGCACCACATCGTCGCCAATGCGCACCACGGTGATGTCGGTCACCGAAATCCCCACGCCGAAGCGGATCTCCTCGTAGCTGCTCCAAGCGAGGTTGACGCCCTTTTCGCCATAGCGAATGGTGTCCTGGCCGTCGCCCAGATTGAAGATATAGACATTGCGCCCGGCGCCGCCTTCCAGCACGTCGTTGCCTGCGCCGCCCTTCAAGGTGTCGTTGCCGCCGCGGCCAATCAGGGTGTCGTTGCCGGCGCCGCCGTCCAGCAGGCTGCCGCCCGCGCCGCCGATCAACACATCATTGCCGGCGGTGCCGATATAGATGCCGCTGGCCCACTGATTGATCTGCACTGAGGTCCAGCTGCTGCCGTCGGCGAACACCACGCCGCCCACCCAGTTGCTCTGGCTGAGGAACCAGCCCTGGATCAGCACCGAATCCACGCCGTTGACGTGTTGCAGCAACACGTCGTCGCCCACGCGCACCACGGTGATGTCGGTCACCGAGATGCCGGCGCCAAAGCGGATTTCGCTCTGGTGGCTGACGCTGACGTTCAAGGAGTTGTTGATCACCACGTCGCGGCCGTCGCCCAGATTGAAGACGTAGATGTCTTGGCTGCCGCCGCCCTTGAGGGTGTCGTTGCCCTTGCCGCCGTCCAGGATGGACACGCCGCCGCCTGCGCTGATCAACACATCGTTGCCGGCGCCGCCTTTCAGGGTGTCGTTGCCGCCGCCGCCGATCAGCACGTCGTCGCCGTCGCCGCCGTCCAGCAGGTCATGGCCCTTGCCGCCCTTGAGGATGTCGTTGCCGCTGGTGCCGATGAAAATGCCCGCGGCGAACTGATTGATCTGCACGGCGGTCCAGCTGCTGCCGTCGGCGAACACCACGCTGCCCACCTGGGACAGCTGGCTGCTGAACCAGCCCTGGATGCGCACCGAGTCGCTGCCGTTGACGTGTTGCAGCACGATGTCGTCGCCTACGCGCACCACGGTGATGTCGGTCACCGAAATCCCCGCGCCGAAGCGGATTTCGCTGCTCATGCCCACCGATACGTTCAGCGAGTTGTTGATGATGAGATCGCCGCCGTCGCCCAGATTGAACACATAGATGTTCCGGTCCGCGCCGCCGCGCAAGGTGTCGTTGCCCTTGCCGCCGTCCAGGATCACCGTGCCGCTGCCGGTGGCGATCAGCACGTCGTTGCCGTTGCCGCCGCGCAAGGTGTCGTTGCCGCCGCCGCCAATCAGCGTATCGTCGCCGTCGCCGCCTTCCAGCAGATCGCTGCCGCTGCCGCCGTGGAAGGCGTCGTTGCCGCTGCCGCCCACATAGACGCCTTTGACGAACTGGTTGATCTGCACCGAGGTCCAGCTGCCGCCGTCGGCGAACACCACGCTGCCCACTTGCATGCTCTGGCTGCTGAACCAGCCCTGGATGCGCACCGAGTCGCTGCCGTTGACATGCTGCAACAGCACGTCGTCGCCCACGCGCACCACGGTGATGTCGGTCACCGAAATGCCGACGCCGAAGCGGATTTCGCTGCTCACGCCCACCGACACGTTCAGCGAATTGTTGATGATCACATCGTTGCCGTCGCCCAGATTGAACACATAGATATTGTGCTCGCTGCCGCCTTGCAGGGTGTCGTTGCCCTTGCCGCCTTCCAGGATGGCCGTGCCGCCGCCGCTGCTGATCAGCACGTCGTTGCCGGCGCCGCCCTTCAGGGTGTCGTTGCCGCCGCCGCCGATCAGCGTATCGTCGCCGTCGCCGCCGTCCAGCAGATCGCCGCCCTTGCCGCCGGTCAGCACGTCCTTGCCGCTGGTGCCGCCCGCGGCCACCACCATGGTCAAGAGCTCGGCCGCGCTCCATTTGGAGCCGTCGGCGAACAAGACCACGCCGGCCCAGCCGGTCTTGTCGACCAGGCCGTTCTTGACGCGGATGCTGTCCTGGCCGTTGATGTGCTGCAGCAGCAGGTCGTTGCCGGCGCGCAGCACGCGGATGTCCTTGGCGCTGATGCCGGCCTTGAAGCGGATTTCGTCGTTGGCGCTCAAGGCGGCGATCTTGCCGATCTGGGCACCGTAGTTGATCAGGTCGCGGCCGTCGCCCACGCCGAAGACGAAGGTTTCACGGCCCTTGTTGCCGATCAGCACATCGTCGCCGGCGCCGCCTTCCATCGTGGTGTGGCCGCTGACGCCGCCTTGCAGCTGGTCGTCGCCGGCGCCGCCGCGCAAGGTGTCCTCGCCGCCGTTGCCGATCAGAGTATCGTTGCCCGCGCCGCCGTCCAACAGATCGGACTGACCGGAGCCCAGCAGCAGATCGTCGTCGTCGCCGCCGGTCTGCACCTCCAACAGTTTCTGCGCCAGTTCCGCGCCCAGCCAGACGCTGCCGTCGGCGAACACGATCTGGCCATGCCAGCCATGCTCAAGGCTGAAGCCCGCCTGGATGGTGATGGAGTCGCGGCCGTTGGCGTGGATCAGCACGATGTCGTCGCCCTGGCGCTCCACCCGGATGTCGTCCACCGAGATGCCGACGCCAAAGACAATACGGTCCTGCAAGGTCACGCTGACGTCCACGCCGTGCGCGGCGATCACGTCCGCGCCGTCGCCCAGGCCAAACTGGTAAATCTCCGCGCCGGCGCCGCCCACCAGGGTGTCGTTGCCCGCGCCGCCGATCAGCACGCTGACGCCCGCGCCGCCGCTGACCAGCACATCATTGCCCAGGCCGCCGATCAAGGTATCGTTGCCGCCGCCGCCGATCAGCGAATCATCGCCTGCGCCGCCGTCCAGCAGATCGCTGCCTTCCCAGCCGATCAAGGTATCGTTGCCGCTGCCGCCCAGCTGGGTCAGCTTGATATCGGCCTGGGTCCAGACCACGCCTTCGGCGAACACGATGCGCTCGATACGGCTGGACGCGCTGGCGAAATAGCCTTCCACCACCAGGCGGTCGCTGCCGTTGACGTGGATCAGCACCAGGTTGTCGCCCTGGCGGCTGACGCTGACGTCCTTGACCAGGATGTCGGCGCCAAAACGGATTTCGTCTTTCACCGACACGTCCACGCCGCCGGCGTCGCGAATCACGTCCACGCCGTCGCCCAGGTTGAACAGGTAAACATCGGCGCCGGCGCCGCCGATCAGCAGATCGTTGCCGCGACCGCCGTGCAGCACATTGTTGCCGCTGCCGCCGTCCAGGGTGTCGTCGCCGTCGCCACCCAGCAAGGTGTCGTTGCCGTCTTCGCCAAACAACTTGTCATTGCCGGCGCCGCCGTCCAACAGATCGTCGCCGCCGCGGCCGTTCAGCACGTCATTGCCGCCCAGGCCGATCAGATGATCCTTGCCCAGCCAACCGTTGAGGATTTCCTTGCGCTCGCTGCCGGTCTGCACGATCACGCGCTGCGCCAGATCGTTAATGCCCCATTCGCCGCCGTCGGCGAATACGATGCGCTCGATCCAGAAGCTCTTGTCGGCGAACCAGCCCTTGATGGTGACCGCGTCGTCGCCGTTGCGGTGGGACAGCAGCAAATCGTCGCCCACATGCTCCAGCTGGATATCTTCCGGGCGGATGCCCGGGCCGAAGCGCAACTCGTCGCGGTAGGCCGGATCGCTGTCCGCCGCGTCGCGCTTGTCCTGGGCGTTGTCGGTGATGGTGTCGAAACCGTCGCCCAGATTGAACAGATAGATGTCCTTGTCCGCGCCGCCGATCAGGGTGTCGTTGCCCTCGCCGCCGGCCAACACATTGTTGCCGCTGCCGGCATTGAGCAAATCGTCGCCGGCGCCGCCTTCCAGCGTGTCGTTGCCTGCATAGCCGTTGAGCACGTCGTCGCCGGCGCCGCCCTGCAGCAGATCATTGCCGTCATAGCCGTTCAAGGTGTCGTTGCCGGCACCGCCCTTGAGCACATCGTCCTGCGGGCCGCCTTCCAGCACGCCGCCCAGGTCGCTGCCCGTTACGCTTGTCGTCATAACTTGTTTCCTTATCAATATTTGTTTGTGTCATCACGCACTACGATTTACTGCTTGGTACTGCTCTTGCCGGTTCCACCGCCTAAGAGCCTGTTCAAAGTCTGCTGCGCTTCGGCGATACGGCGTTGAAAACCCCTTCGAAATTCTCATGTACCACTTGTACATTCCGCTTTCTCAGTGGTTTTCGCCTTGTCTCGCCCTTGCTCGCGAGACTTTGAATAGGCTCTAAGCCGCCTTCACTCCGCCGGCAAACCCAACAACCGTCGATAGCCCGCCAGCCCCGCCTCCACGCTGTAACGCGCCGCCGTCTCCCGCGCCGCACGCCGCAGCCTGCCGCCGTCCGTCTCCAAGGCCGCCCCCACCTTCTGCGCCAACGCCGCCGCGTCGAAGAAGTCGGTCAGTTCGCCGTTCTCCCCGTCCCGGATCACTTCCCGCACCGGTGCGGTGTCCGAGGCCACGATGCGGCAGCCGCTGGCCATTGCTTCCAGCAGGCTCCACGACAGCACGAAGGGATAGGTCAGGTAGACATGGACCGCCGACACTTGCAGCGCCTTTCGGTAAACCTCGTACGGCACTTTGCCCAGGAAGTGCACCCGCTCCGGGTCCACCGGCTTGTCCCGCAGCAGTTTTTCGCGCCAGTTGGCCGCGTCGCGCGGCGCGCTGCCGTAGCTGACGCCATCCCCGCCGACGATGACGATCTGGCTGTCCGGCCGTTGCCGCAGCAGCGCCGGCAGCGCGCGCATGAAGCTGTGGAAACCGCGATAGGGTTCGAGGTTGCGCGCCACATAGCTGACGATGGGCTGGCCGGCGCGCAGCGTCCGGCCGTTGGGCAGGATCAGCGTCGCCGTCGGGTCCGGCCCCAGTTGGCCGCAGCGGATGCCTTCGTGCTGGATCTGCACACTCGGCCGGTAGGCCGCCGGGTGCAGGCTGTGTTGCCAGTGGGTGGGGGTGATGCTTTGATCGGCGTGTTCCAGGTTGAGCAGGTGCAGCGCGTTGCGCGCCCGCAGCCGCGCCGCGCCGTCCAGGCTGAGCGGGAATTCCGGGTCGAAGTCGGCGTCGGCCCCTTGGCCGTGGTAGTAGTACTCGCTGTAGTGGATCAGCCGCGCCGCCGGAAACAGATCTTTGAGGAACAGGGTTTCGCCCCAGCCGGGGTGGGCCAGGATGGCGTCGGGCCGGTAGCCGCGCTGTTGCAGCGGCTGCAAGGCGCGCAGCACCGCCTGGCCGTGCAGCACCGCGTCTTCGTAGCTGTGCAGATAGGGGTGGGTGTGCCGGTGCGGGCCGCGGTGCGGCCGGTAACGCAGCAGTTTGACGCCGGCCAGGCCGGGCGCGCTGTCGCGCCCCACCGCCAGCAGCTCGATGTCCGACCGCCCGGTCAGGTGTTCGGCGATGTGGCGCAGTTGGCCGGGGAAGTTTTGATGGATCAGCAGCAGTTTCATCTCAACGCTCGCGCAGGCCTTCGCCAACATGCTGTTGCAGCGGGCTGCTGCCTTTTTTTATGGAGACACATCCCTATAGCCCGCCTATTAGCAACATAAAAACCCCAAACGCATTAACATTAATCACACCCCAATAATTTGTTTTCAAATTCAAGCCTGAGTCACCCACTCTGAACCTAATAAAAATAAGAAATGAAATTAATTGAAAAAACACAAATTTAAGTTGCTCAAAATAAAAACCACTCAATCCAATCGACCTAACAAAAAGCACCCCAAACACAAAAACCCAAACAAGCACACTAAACCCATCAATTGTGCGTACCAATAAAGGACCCACGTCTCTAACATATTTCACAAAAACCCCCTGCATCAATAGCATGCTTATTTAACAAATAACCTCACTCACCACCGCCACTCCAATATTGAAAAACCGTGGCACTCACAAATAAAATTTATTTCCATCAACACTTGCCATCAAAATATCCAAACCACCATAAACGTTATTAGTGAGCTCCCCTTAATTTCATCTCAACGCTCGCGCAGGCCTTCGCCAACATGCTGTTGCAGCGGACTCAGGAAGTAGTCGATCACCCGCCGCCGACCGGTCTTGATTTCCGCGCTCACCGTCATGCCGGCGCTGAGCCGCACCCGCGCGCCGTCTATGCTCAGGTGGTCTTGCTTCAGCCGGATCCGCGCCAGGAACACCAAGCCCTTCTTCTCGTCTTGCATCGCGTCGTGGCTGACGCTGTCCACCACGCCGTCCAGGTAGCCGTAGCGGGTGTAGGGGAAGCTTTCCACTTTGACGGTGGCCGCCTGTCCCGGCCGCACAAAGCCGATGTCTTTGTTTTCGATCTGCGCTTCGATTTCCAGGGTTTCATCCTGCGGCACCACCGCCAGCAGCGGCTGCGCTTCGGTGACCACGCCGCCCACGGTGTGGATGGCCAGTTGCTGCACGCTGCCGGCCACCGGCGCGGTCAGCCGGGTCAGCGCCTGCCGTTGGCCGGTCTTTTTCTGGTCTTCGCCGTATTGGCGCATTTGTTCGCGCGCTTCGCGCAGTTTGTCGAGGGCCTCGCTGCGGAAGTTGGCTTGCAGCGCTTTGCGTTCTTGTTCTTGCCCGGCGATGGCGGCGTCGAGTTCTTGCAGCCGGCTTTGCTGGCTGGCCAGGTCGCCGGCCTGTTCGATGCGCGCTTGTTGTTTGTCGAGATAGGCGTGCTTGGAGATGAAGTTCTTGGCCAGCAGGTCTTGGTAGTCGTGTTCGCGCGCGGCGGCGATGCGGCCGGTGGCTTGCAGTTTGCTCACTTGCTGACGGGTAGTGGCGTGTTCGGCCTGGCGTTGGCGCAGGGTGGCGTTCAGCGCTTCGAGCTTGGCCTGGTAGCCGCGCCATTGGCCCAGCGCCAGGCTTTCTTCGGCCAGTCTCTGGCTGTCGGCGGCGCCGGGGGTGGCCGGCAGCTGCGGCAGCCGGCCGCTGTCCAGCGCGTTCAGCAGCGCCTGGTAGCGCGCGGCGGCCAGCGCGGCGGCGGCGTGGGCGTCGTCGGCCTTTTGTTTGTCGGCGCTGGCGCCGGTGGCGTCCAGTTCGATCAGCACTTGGCCGGCCTTGACTTGCTGGCCGTCGCGCACGTGGATGGCTTTGACCACGCTGGGTTCCAGCGGCTGCAGGATTTTGGTGCGGCCGCCGCTGACGGTCTTGCCGCCGGCGACGGCGACGATGTCGAGCTGGCCCAGCGCGGACCACAGCAGCGCAATGAGGAACAGCGCGCCGATCAGGCGCATGCTCCACATCGGCAGCGGGGACAGCGGGCTGTCGGTCAGTTCCAGGTGGGCGGGCAGGAAGGCCAGTTCGTCTTCGCGTCGCGGTTGCGGGTCCAGTTGATGGCGGATGGCCCAGTGCGCGGCAAAGGCCTGCCGGTAGCGCCGCGCGAAGTCGCGCAGCGCGTGCAGTTGGTGCTTCATGTACGGGTTTATCCTTGTTGCAGGCTGTGCAGGCGGGCGTAGTAGCCGTCGGGCTGGCGGAGCAGGTCTTCGTGGCGGCCGCTTTCGACGATGCGGCCTTGGTCCATGGCGATGATGCGGCTGGCCCCGCGCACGGTGCTCAAGCGGTGGGCGATGATGAGCACGGTGCGGCCCTGACAGATGGCGCGCATGTTTTGCATGATCGCGCGTTCGGATTCGTAGTCCAGCGCGCTGGTGGCTTCGTCCAGAATCAGGATGCGCGGCTTGCTGATCAGCGCGCGGGCGATGGCGATGCGCTGGCGCTGGCCGCCGGACAGGCTGGCGCCGTGTTCGCCCACCATGGTGTCGTAGCCTTCGGCCTGTTCCATGATGAAGTCGTGGGCGCCGGCCAGTTTGGCCGCCTGGATCACGTGGTCCAGCGCCAGCCCGGGTTCGGCCAGCGCGATGTTGTCGCGGATGCTTTGGTTGAACAGCAGGTTTTCTTGCAGCACCACGCCGATCTGCCGCCGCAGCCAGGCCGGGTCCGCCAGCGCCAGGTCGTTGCCGTCCACCAGCACGCGTCCGGACTCCGGCACGTACAGCCGTTGCACCAGCTTGGTCAGCGTGCTTTTGCCGGAGCCGGAACGGCCGACGATGCCGATGACTTCGCCGGCCCGGATGTCCAGGCTGAGGCCGCGCAGGATTTCCGGGCCGTCCGGCCGGTAGCGGAACACCACTTGGTCGAACTGGATGCGGCCCTGGATCGCCGGCAGCGCCGCACGGCTGGCCGGCAGTTCGCTGCGGGTGTTGAGGATGTCGCCCAGCCGTTCCACCGAGATGCCGATCTGCTGGAAGTCTTGCCACAGCTGCGCCAGCCGCACCACCGGCGCCGCCACCTGGCCGGCCAGCATATTGAAGGCGATCAGTTGGCCGACGGACAGCTCGCCGGCGATCACCAGCCGCGCGCCCAGCCACAGGGTGGCGACGGTGACCAGTTTCTGGATCAGTTGCACGCCGTTCTGGCCGATATTGGCCAACCGGGTGACGCGGAAGCCGGCGGCCACGTAGGCGGCCAGTTGGTTGTCCCAGCGCCGGGTCATGTGCGGTTCCACCGCCATCGCCTTGATGGTGCCGATGCCGCCCACCGCTTCCACCAGGAAGGATTGGTTGTCGGCGCCGCGCGCGAACTTCTCGTCCAGGCGCCGCCGCAGCAGCGGGGTCAGCCCGGCCGACCACAGCGCGTAGCACGGCAGCGACACCAGCACGATCAGGGTCAGCCAGCCGCTGTAGTACCACATCACCGCCAGGAACACGAAGGAGAACAGCAGGTCCAGCACCGTGGTCAGCGCCTGGCCGGTGAGGAAGTTGCGGATATTGTCCAGCTCGCGCACCCGCGCCACGGTGTCCCCCACCCGCCGCGCTTCGTAGTAGGCCAGCGGCAGCGCCAGCAGGTGGCGGAACAGCCGCGCGCCCAGTTCCACGTCGATGCGGCTGGTGGTGTGGGCGAACACGTGGCTGCGCAGCGCCGATAGCGCCACATTGAACAGCGACAGGATCAACAGCCCGACGGCGATCACGTCCAGGGTGTTGAAGGCGCGGTTGACCAACACCTTGTCCATCACCACCTGGAAGAACAGCGGCGTCACCAGCGCGAACAGCTGCAACACCAGCGACACCGCCAGCACTTCCAGCAAGAGCTTGCGGTATTTGACGATGGCCGGCACGAACCAGGTGAAGTCGAACTTGGCCAAGGCCCCCGCCGCGGACGCGCGCGAGGCCATCAGCAGCAGCCGGCCGGCGTAGCGCGCCGTCAGTTCCGCCTGGCTCAGCACTTGCGGCCGGCCGTGCTTGAGGTCGTGGATCAGCACTTTGTCGCCGTCGCAGCGGGCGATGATGAAGTGTTCGCCGTCCGGCCGCAGCGCCAGCGCCGGCAAGGCGGTCAGGCTGAGGCGGTCCGGGCTTTGTTTGACGATGCGGGCTTTAAGGTCCAGGCCTTTGGCGGCCAGCAGCAGGTCGGTTTCACTGAAGGGTTCGGCCTGGCGGCCGTATTGGTGGGTGAGTTGCGCCGGGTCGGCGGCTACGCCGTGGAACTGGGCCAGCAGGACCAGGCCCAGCAAGCCCAAATCGCTGATGTTTGCGGAGGAGGCAGAACCGTCCGTATCCGTTTGAACAAGCATAATGACCGATTGTATTTAATGATTGGGGGCACGATATGCCACACCATTACCCAATACAAGTAACACATTCACATTTTATTATGTGATTATTTAGCGCAACCAATAAGTGTTTGTTTGAAATAAAGCTTTTATTGATCTGCAATATTCTAAGTAAAACTACGCATTGACCGTGCAGCGCGCCAAATTGGCCGTCGTTTGCCCTCATGCCGGATGTCATGCGAGCAAGGATTCCCCAAGCCGTCTAGATTGGTACAATAAGCGTCCCGTGACGCCCGCCCGCGGCGGCCGTCCGCCCGTTCACGAGCCCAGCGCCTGATGACCACCGCAAACAGGCCCCCAGAACACCCCAGCATAGGCAGCAGATGACCAGTCCGAACCAGGCCGCCAACCCGGCGCCCACCGCCGAAGAACCGGTGCTCCGCGCTCCGGAAAACGAAAACACCCTGGCCACGCTGGCCATTCCGCTGGGCGAGACCATTCTGACGCTGACCGCCAACGGCACGCCCATTTACGGCATCTTGCAGCGCAGCCGGGCCATGACCGAGCAATCCGACTTCTTCCGGCTGCAGTTTCGCGGCTACGCCCGCGCCGACGGCCACCGCTGGCAGTTGTTCGAGGGCGAGGACAGCCATTTCCAAGCCGCCCACAACTGCGCCTGGGTGCGCGTGGACCGGCCCAGCCGCACCGTCACCTTCGGCCCCAAAAGCGGCGTGCAGGCCAGCCCCGGCTTTGTCGGCACCGGACTGGACGCTTTTCTGTTCGCCAGCGTCATCGCCTGGGCCAAGGGCATTTGTCCGGATCACGCCATCAGCCCCGGCATGATCGCCATGAGCCAGACCTCGTCGGAAGAAGAACGGCTGCAACGCAACGCCTTTTACGCCAGTCAGGGCTTTGAATTTGAATGGCAGGACGCCAACCAGCGTTCCGCGCTGTACTTCAAGGACAAGGTCAACAAGCTGCTGGGGGTATGGAATAAGGAACTGATCACCGAGGTGGGCGGCGAGGCGATGCTGCAATCGCTGGCGCGGCAGGACGAAACCCGCGCCGAGCTGGAACAGCGGCTGGAAAAACTGGAAAGCGTGCACGACAACCTGAAACGGGCGCTGCAAAAAGAACGCACCACCGCCCAGATCCTGACCGGGGTGCTGATCCTGTTCGCGATCTGCGGACTGTGGGCGGTGATCTAGCGCCACGCTCCCATGAAAAGCAGGCAATGAAGCAGAACCCTAATAATGTTTACCACGCCCTCAAACTCGCTGCCCTCGCCGCCTTCACGGCACTTGCCTGGTGCCGGCCGGCAGCTGCCGCTCAGCCCGCCGATGTTGACCTAGCCGGCAATAGCATCAAGACCTTGATGCTGAAGTCGACGCCGGAGCCGGCGGAATCAAAGCAAGGCTGCACCACGGATCGCCAGCTGTGTATTGAGCTAGTGGCGCAAACCAAGGAAGCTCCGCCCATTCTCAGGATCCAGCCCGCCGCTGGCCAGGGGCCTGACGCACAACTGGAATTGCGCAACTTGCAGACCGACGCGCTATGGGACAATCGCCGCAGCCTGACTTTATGGCCTTACGCGCTGCGGCTTGCCGCCACCGATCAAGGCGTGATGGTGGGCGTCAGAGAGGACGTCAGCACCATGTATTCCGGCGGAGGCGGTTCTTTCAGCACGCTGCGCCTGCTACAGATTTACCCCAAGGGCTCGGGATTTGAGATGCGCGAGGTGCTGGCGCTGCCGCTGTCCAGCTCCTTGATGATACGCGCGTGCTTTTCGGAACGGGATTTCGCCGACAGACGCGGCGCCTGCCATGACGAATACAGTTTTTCTTCCAGCATCAAGCTGGATAGAAGCGTCGCGGCCGGCTTCCCGCGCTTGATCTACCGCACCCGCGCCACCAGCTTTCCCGGCCCGGTCTCCCGCAGCCAGGACTCGCTGGGCAAGCGTCTGAGAAAAAAAGACATCGCCACCGCGGTGGACCAGGCCTGCACCTTCCAGCGCCTGCTGACGCGGCAGCCGGATAGCGGCGTCTATGCGCCGGATAAACCGATGCCGGCCTGCGAAGAATATCTTGAGCCTTAAGCCCGCACCAGGGCAAAACCCGGTCGGACCCCTCGCCGCTCAGGCCGCGGGCGCGCCGCCCAACACCTTGTAAACATCCGCCAGGTTTTTCAATTGCTCCTGACGCAGCCGGATCAGCGCGGACTCGCTGCCGCGCCGCGCCTTGGCCGCGTCCAGCCAGGTTTGCACGTCAACCGCCCCGGCGCGGTAGCGGCTTTCCGCCAGTTGTTCGCTGCGCCGGTTCAAGGCCAGCGCGTCGGCTTGCAAGCGAGCGGAGCCTTGCAGCCGCTGGCGCGCGCTCAGCGCGTTGTCCACCTCTTGATAAGCGCTGTACAAGGTCTTGCGGAAACTGACGGTTTCCAGCTCGTAATCGGCCTGACTGCTCTTCAATTGCAGGCCTTGCTTGCGCCACTCAAGGAAGGGCAAGGACAGGGACGCGCCCAGCGTCAGCAGCGGGTTTTGCACCAGGCTGCTCAGCGCGCCGCTGCTGGAGCCCAGCGAACCGGTCAGTTTCAGCGCCGGGAAGAAGGCCGCGCGCTCCTGATCCACCTTGGCCAGCTTGCCGCGCAAGCGCGCTTCCGCGGCCATCAGATCCGGCCGCCGCTCCAACAGGCTGCTGGGCAGGCCGGCGTTTATCGCCGGCAAGGCCGGCTCCAGCGGCAGCGCGGCGATAGCCGGCAGCGCCGCGCCGGACGGGTGGTCCAGCAATAGCGCCAAAGCGTTTTCCTTTTGCCCGCGCTCCTCGGCCAGCCCCAATAAGTCCGCCTGTTGACTCAGCACCGCGCTGCGCGCCTGGGTGACGTCCTGTTCGCTCGTCGCGCCGGCGCGCCATTTGGCTTCCGCCAGCGCCTGGATGCGGTGCAGGTCCGCCAGATCCGCCTGCCCCAGCGTCTGCCGCGCCTTGAGCGCGGCGATGTCCCAGTACAGGCCGGCGGCGGCGCTGTCCGACAACAGGCGGGCGGCGGCTTCGTCATAGGCGCTGGCGCGGAACTCCTGATCCGCCGCGCGCAAGCGCGCGTCCACCCGCCCCCATAGGTCCAGCTCGTAACTGGTGTTCAAGCTGCCGCCGCTGCTGCGGCTCCAGGCCGAGGACTCTCCCAGCGTGCGCTTGGTCCCCGCATTGACGTCGCCGCTCAAGGAGGGCAAGGCGTCGCTGCGCTCCAAACCTGCCGCGAACTGGGCCTTGCGCAGCTTGAGCAGGGCGATGCTCAGATCCGGGTTGCGGCTGCGCGCCTGCTCCAGCACCGCCAGCAAACCGGCGTCGTCAAAGCCTTGCCACCAGCGCTCGCGGCTCATGTCCGCCTGGGCGTGGGACGGGACGCCGCGCCATTGCGCCGGCGCTTCCAGCGCCTGGCGCTGATACGGCGTGCTCTGGCAGCCGGCCAGCAAGAGGGCCAGGCCCAAAACAGTAAGATTGGATTTCCAAAGCGTCAAACACTTACTCCCGCGCCAAGGCGTCAATCGGATTCAAACGCGCCGCGCTGCGCGCCGGCAGATAGCCGAACACCACGCCGATGGCGGTGGAACACGCCACCGCCAGGAGGATGGCCTTCAGCGACAGGGCCATTTTCCACTTGCTGACCAAGAGCGCGAACACAAAGCTGATGCCGTAGGACAGGCCGATGCCGATGGCCCCGCCCACCAGGCAGACCAGCACCGCCTCGGTCAGAAATTGCTGCAAGACGTCGGACTGGCGCGCGCCCACCGCCATGCGGATGCCGATTTCACGGGTGCGCTCGGTCACCGACACCAGCATGATGTTCATCACGCCGATGCCGCCCACCACCAGCGAAATCACCGCGATCAGGGTCAGCAACAGGGCCAGGGTGCGACTGGTGTTTTCCACCGTTTTCAGCACCTCGTCCATATTGAAGGTGAAGAAGTCCTTGCCGCCATGGCGCAAGGTCAACAGCTGGCTGATCCCCTTCTCGGCCAGCGCGGTGGGCTGGCCTTCCTGGATGCGCACCACCATGTAGTCGAAATAAGCCTGGCCGAACAGCCGGCTGCCGGCGGTGCTGTAGGGCATCCACATTTGCAGCGATTTGCCGCCGCCGTTGTCCTTGGTTTCCACCACGCCGATCACGGTGGCCGGCACGCTGCCCACCAGCACCACTTGGCCGATGGCGTCCGCGTCGGCGAACAGTTTGCGGCGGGCGTTGTTGTCTATCACCACCACCTGGCGCTGCATGCGCACGTCGTCGCGGCTGAAACCCAGGCCGGCAACCACTTTCAAGCCGCGCACGCGCAAATACGTGCTGTCCACGCCGGACACCGAGGCGTTGACGTCGACATTGCGGTAGCGGATGCGCAGGCTGTTGCTGGTGACCGGCGACACGCTGTCCACATAGGGTTCCTCGGCCAGCGCGGCCAGATCGCCGGGCAAGAAGGTACGCACGCCGTCGGCCTTGTCGTCGCCCCAGTCCTTGCCGCGGTACACGGTGATGGTGTTGGTGCCGATGGAGCGGATGTCGTTCAGCACGTAATTGCGCGCGCCCTCGCCCACCGCGATGATGGACACCACCGAGGTGATGCCGATGATGATGCCCAGCATGGTGAGCACGGTGCGCAGCCGGTTGGCCAGCATGGCGAGCATGGCC
Source organism: Chromobacterium sp. S0633 (assembly GCF_024158805.1). Lineage (NCBI taxonomy): Bacteria > Pseudomonadati > Pseudomonadota > Betaproteobacteria > Neisseriales > Chromobacteriaceae > Chromobacterium > Chromobacterium sp. S0633. The sequence goes on from NZ_JAMZGH010000054.1 coordinate 14,861, forward strand.
ATCTTGAAGGCTTCGCTCATACGTTCGCGCCAGGCCGGGCCGGGCTTGGGCCGGCGCGGCTCGCGCGCGTCCACAACCGGACGCGGCGCGTCGGCGGCGCTGTCGCGCAGGATCTCGCCGTCGCGGATTTCGATGATGCGTTCGGTCTGCGCGGCGATGGACGGGTCGTGGGTGACGATGATGATGGTGTGACCGGCGGCGTGCAGTTCCTTGAGGATGGCCATCACTTCTTCGCCGCTGTGGCTGTCCAGCGCGCCGGTGGGTTCGTCGGCCAGGATGATGTCGCCGCCGTTCATCAGCGCCCGGGCGATGGACACGCGCTGCTGCTGGCCGCCGGACAGCTGGCCCGGGCGGTAGTCTTCCTTACCGGCTAGGCCCAGCCGCGCCAGCAGCTGGCGCGCGCGTTCGCGCCGCGCTTCCTGGCCCATGCCGGCGTACACCGCCGGCATCGCCACATTGTCGATGGCGCTCAAATGCGGCAACAGGTGGTAGCGCTGAAAGATGAAACCGAAATGCTCGCGCCGCAGCGTGGCCAGTTGGTCCTTGTCCAGCGCGCCCACGTCGCGCCCGCCCACCTGGTAGTGGCCGGCCGAGGGCTGATCCAGGCAGCCCAGGATGTTCATCAGCGTGGACTTGCCGGAACCGGAGGCGCCGATGATGGCCACCATCTCGCCGGCGCGGATGTCCAGGCTGACCTCCTTGAGCACCGCCACTTCTTCATCGCCGGACGGAAACCGGCGCCACACTCCGGACAGCGTCAGGCTGGCTCCGCTCATGCGCTCACCATCACGCTGCCGCTGGGTTCTTCTTCCTTGCCGCCGGCTTCGCTGGTCACCACTTTCTCGCCGGCTTTCAAACCATCCAGGATCTGCACACGGGTGGCGGTCTTCAGGCCGATGCGCACTTGGCGCTCATGCAGCTGGCCGTCCTTGCCCTGCACCTTGACGCTGTGGCGTCCATCCTTGCCGGCCGCGCCCAGCGCGCTCAGCGGAATGTTCAAGGCCTGCTTGGACTCCGCCAGCACGATGCTGATCTGCGCGGTCATGTCCACGCGCAGCTTGCCGTCCATGTTCTTCACATCGAACAGCGCCTTGTAGAAGTTGGCGTTGTTGATTTTTTCCGGCGTCGGCAAGATGGCGCGCAGCTTGCCGCGGATGGGCCGGTCCGGCGCCCCCAATACGGTGAAATACACCGGCAGCCCGGCCTTGACGCGAATCACGTCGGCCTCGGCCACCTGGGCGTGCACCGTCATCGTGCTCAGGTCCGCCAGTTTCAGAATCACCGGCACCGTCTGGCTGGCGATCACGGTCTGACCCTGCTGGGTGACGATTTCGATCACCTCGCCGTCCATCGGCGCGGTGATGCGGGTATAGCCCAGCGTGGTGCGGTTCTTGTCGATCTGGAAACGGTTCTGGCGAATCTGCGCTTGCAAGTCGTCCAGCTCCGCCGTCTGGCTCTGATAGGCGGTTTCCGCCGCCAGCAGGTCTTTTTGCGAGGTGGAGCCCTCGCTCATCATCTGCTTCTGGCGCGCCAGCTCGCGCTCGGCCTGGCGCAGCGTGGCCTGCTTGCTGCGCAGCTGAGCCACGCGGGACTCCAGTTGCGCCTCGGAAACCTTCAGATCGTTGAGGCTGTTTTCCGGATCGATCTCGGCCAAGAGCTCGCCCTTGCCGACTCGGTCGCCGGCCGCCACCTTCAGGATTTTCAACTGGCCGCTGGCCTGGGCGCCCACGTCCACTTGCCGCAGCGGCTTCAGCACGCCGCTGGCCAGCACCACGTCCTCCAGATCGGCGCGGGTCACCTCCGCGGTCAGCACCTGCGGCGCCGGCTTGGGCGCCAGCCACAGCCAAAGCCCCCAGGCGGCCAGCGCCAGGACGGCCAGCAGCGCAATGCCGTTGCGCCACGGCCGCTGGCCCAGATTGACGCGGCGGCGTCCTTGCAAGGAGCCGATCAAATACAGGGGGAGCAAAAGCTTACGAATCCAACGCTTCCAAAATGTCATGTGGCGAGAAACCAAAGCGGAAATGAGGAAAACATCTTAGGACCGCGGGCAACGGGCATTGGTTGCACCCCGCGTCGACAATACGCATTTGACATACATCGCGCCACGGCGGTCCGCCGGCTATAAGGGCGGCGTCAGCCCGCGCGCCAAATAGCTTTCCCGCAGATGGCGGCGCAGGCATTCCGGGCACAGGCAATCGCCGTGACCATAGGGCAAGGGCAGCACCTGCGGCAGCTCCGCGCACCAACAAGCGCCGTTGTCGCCGCCCTCTCCGCAACGGAAGGCCTCGCCGCAACGCTCGCAGCGCTTGTCTTTGACCTTGGGCCGCAAGCCGATCAGCCGCTGCCACACCGCGCGCTTTTGTTCGTCGTCGAAGCCGGACCAGCCGGCGATCTCGTCCAAGGTGCGCAGGCAGCCCAGGCAATAGGCGCCGCCCTCGTCGAGACGGCAGAGGCCGACGCAGGGCGAGGCGGGCGCGGGATACGCCTTTGTCATCAAAAATCCATCTTATGTCGCGAAATCAGTCCGCTATTTTAGCGCAAAGCCGCCGCCTACACGCCGCCGGGCTTGACGCTGATCGGCGTATGCACCAAAAATGGGCTGCCGCCTTATTCCTGAGGCGAATATCCAAATAGATTAAAGCTAAATAGACAAAGAGAAATCAGGAGAAATTCATGAAAACGCATCTTAGCCTCATCGCCTGCGCCGCGCTGGCCCTGACCGCCTGCGGCAAATCCGAACAAAGCGCCGGCAACGCGCCGGCCGAAGCCGGCGCGGTCGTGGTGAAAATCGGCTCCGCCAACCCGCTGACCGGGCCTTTCGCCCACTGGGGCCGCGACGCGGACAACGGCGTCAAGCTGGCAGTGGCGGAAGCCAATGCCGAAAAGCTGACTCTGGACGGCAAGCCCGTCACTTTCGAAGTGGTGTCCGAGGACGACCAGGCCGATCCCAAAACCGCCGCCCAGGTGGCGCAACGCCTGGTGGACGGCAAGGTGGCCGGCATCATCGGCCATCTCACCTCCGGCGCGGCCATTCCCGCTTCGCGGATTTACTCTCAGGCCGGCATTCCGATGATCGCCGCCTCGGTGACCAGCCCCAGCTTCACCCAGCAGGGCTTCAAGAACACTTTCCGCATCATCGCCAACGACCGCCAGCAAGGCGAGGCGCTGGCCAAGTACGCGATCGAAACGCTGAAGGCCGGCCGCATCGCCATCGTCGACGACCGCACCACGTACGGCCAGGGCCTGGCCGACGATTTCGCCAAGGCGGTGGAAGCGGCCGGTGGCAAGGTGGTCAAGCGCGAGTTCACCAGCAATAGCGCCACGGATTTCATGGCCATCCTCACCTCGATCAAGGGGGCGAAGCCGGACCTGCTGTTCTACGGCGGCATGGACGCCCAGGCGGCGCCGATGGTCAAGCAGATGAACAAGCTGGGCCTGAAGGCCGCCTTCATGGGCGCGGACGGCATCAATACGCCCGAGTTCTCCAAACTGGGCGGCGACAGCGCGGAAAGCAGCTACGCCTCCAGCGCCGGCGCGCAAAAAGACAAGATGCCGGGCTTCGCGGACTTCAACGGCAAGTACAAGCAGCAATTCAACGCCGACATCCAGGCCTACGCGCCCTACACCTATGACGCCGCGCGGGTGATGATCGCCGCGATGAAGCGCGCCGGCTCCTCCGATCCGGCCAAATACCTGGGCGAACTGCCCAAGACCGACTTCAAAGGCGTGACCGGCGAGATCCGCTTTGACGACAAGGGCGACATCCAGCACGGCACCGTGTCGCTGTATCAATTGCGCAAAGGACAGTGGGTCGGCCTGTAAACACCGGCGTTCCCGCCTCGTCCCCACACCCCGGTCTATGCCGGGGTTTTTGTTTTTTGCGGCGGCGCTCCAAAAAAATATGGCGCCATATTAAATAAATGGCTATAACTATTTATTCACAAACTAACATAAGGAGAGGATATGGGACTACTCGTTTCCCTATTGGCCGGCGGCCTGATCGGCTGGCTCGCCGGCAAGGTCATGGGCGTCAGCGAAGGCGTGATCGCCAACATCATCATCGGCATCATTGGTTCGGCCTTGGGCCATTGGCTGTTTGGCCGGCTGCTGGGCATCTCTTCCGCCTCGGCCGCCGGTTCCTTCTCCCTGCCCGGCCTGGCTTTCGGCATTGCCGGCGCCGCCATCCTGATTTTCCTGCTGAAGAAGATCGGCCTCTTGCGTTGATCGGGCAAAGAAAAAGGCGACGCTGAACGCGTCGCCTTGTCGCCTGATGCCGAACCGGCTTATTTGGCTGCGGAAGCGTCCTTGGACGCGGCGGCGCCGCCCACGGTTTCCAGCACTTTCCACTCGCCGTTCACCACTTTGTAGACGGTGATGCCGCCGTCTTTCAGATCGCCCTTGGCGTCGTAAGTCCAGCTGCCGGAGGTCACGCCGGAGTGGGTGATCTTGGCCAGCACCGGCAGGTAGGCTTTGGGATCGGTGGAGTTGGCGTCTTTCATCGCCTGGATCAGCGCGCGGGTGGCGTCGTAGCCGTACGGCGAGTAAGTGGCCACGTCCATCTTGAAGCGCGCCTTGTAGCGGCTCTCGTAGTCCTTGCCCTTGGGCATTTGATCCAGCGGCAGGCCGGCCAGCGAGGCGATGGTGCCGTCGGCTTCTTTGCCCGCCAGTTGCAGGAAGGTCGGAGTCTTGGTCATCTCGCCGGAAATCAGCGGAGCGGTCAGGCCCAGGCGCTTCATCTGCTTGGCCATCGGCGCGGATTGCGCGTCGGCGCCGCCGTAGAACACCACGTCCGGCGCGGCGGCCTTGATCGAGGTGAGGATGGCGGCGAAGTCGGTGGCCTTGTCATTGGTGAATTCGCGCTTGACCACATTGCCGCCGGCGGCCTTGGCGGCCTTCTCGAACTCGTCGGCCAGGCCCTGACCGTAAGCGGTGCGGTCGTCCACGATCACCACTTTCTTGGCGCCCAGTTTTTCCACCACGAACTTGCCCATCACCGAGCCTTGCTGGGTGTCGGAAGTCATCGAGCGGAAGGTGTTCTTGAAGCCCTGCGCGGTGAAGGCCGGCGAGGTGGCCATGGCGATCATCGGAATGCCGGCGTCGGAATAGATCTTGGAGGCCGGGATGGAGGTGCCGGAGTTGAAGTGGCCGATGATGCCGTTCACTTTCTCGTCGACGAATTTCTGCGCCAGCTGAGTGGCGGTTTTCGGGTCGGCCTGGTCGTCCTGGGCTTCCAGTTCGAAGCTCACCGGCTTGCCGCCGATGGTGGGCTTCTCGGCGTTGGCGTCTTCAATCGCCAGGGTCACGCCGTTTTTGTATTCTTCGCCGTAGTGGGCTTGCGGACCGGTCAGGGGGGCCGCGAAGCCGATCTTGACCACGCCGCCCGCGGCGGCTTCCGCGCCGGCGGAGGCGCCGGCTGCCGGCGCGCCCTCTTCTTTTTTGCCGCATGCGGACAAGGCGACAGCGGCGGCCACGGCCAGGGAAAGAGTCGTCAGTTTGTTTGCTTGCATCATGTTTCCTCTATTTCTCCAGAGATCCCCATCCGTCACGTGTCGGGATTGGGGGTTTGCGGAACCTGTCTAATGTTGTTATGTACATCCCGCCTTCCCCAAGCAGGGGCGAGCGCGGCGGCTGGCGGCATTATTTCAAGGCCGCCAGCTTGTGGCAAGTGGCTTGTTGGACAAGCCCGCCGCCACCCCATGCGCGCCGGCGCATGGGAAAACCGATTTGATCCGCGGAGTTGCAAGACGAACGGGCCGCCGTCGCCGGGGCCCGCCCCGCCTTTAATCGCCTATGCTCATCAGGCTGGCGTTGCCGCCCGCCGCGGTAGTATTCACGCTGAGCGCGCGTTCCACCACCAGGCGGTGCAGATTGTAATGGCCTTGCGCGTCGGCGCGCAGCAGCGGCACCAAGGCGCCGTCGCGCGCGGCCAGCGTACGCTGGGCGGCTTCGGCCTCGGCTTCGGAGCCGGAGAACAGCACGGCGCCGACATCCGCCGCCAACACATCGGCGTCCAGCTCCACCAGGGCACCCAGCTTGGCGGCCAGGCTTCGGCCCGCCTCATTGGCCGGCAACACCGCGCGGTTGCCGGTGGCGAAGGCCGCCGCCAGCTGCTCCGCCAGCGCTTGCGCATTGCCCGCCTGGCAACCCACCTTGCCGCGCGGCGCGAACTGCAGCGAGTTCCGCTCGCCGGTGGGACCCGGCAAGTTCACCAGGCAGGCCAGCGCGCTGTCCTTGCGCGCCGCGGCGATGGCCGGCTCCAAGGCCAGGCCCAGGCCGCCGCCGGCGGCCGCCAAGGCGTCCAGCGCCGGCAGGGACAGCGGCAGGGTCTCCGCCGCCAGTTTCGGCTCCCAGGCCGCGCGGCTCAGCCGGTACAGATAGAAGGGACCGCCGGCCTTGGGGCCGGTGCCGGACTTGCCTTCGCCGCCGAAGGGCTGCACGCCCACCACCGCGCCGACGATGTTGCGGTTGACGTAGACGTTGCCGACCTTGATCTGGCCGACGATATTGTCGATGGTCTCGTCGATGCGGCTGTGGATGCCGTGGGTCAGACCGTAGCCGGTGGCGTTGATCTCGGCCACCACCTTGTCCAGCTCATTGGCCTCGAAGCGCAGCACATGAAGCACCGGACCGAAGACTTCGCGCTTCAGCTGCTTGAGATCGGCGATCTCAAACAAGGTGGGCGCCACAAAGGTGCCCTTGGCGCAGTCCTCGCCCAGTTTGACCTGATGAGTGGCGCGCGCGCTCGCCTTCATCTTCTCGATATGAGCCAGCAGGCCGGCCTGGGCTTCGACGTCGATCACCGGGCCGACGTCGATGTCCAGCTTGGCCGGATCGCCCACTTTCAATTCATCCATCGCGCCCTTGATCATGGCGATGACTTTGTCGGCGATGTCATTCTGCAGATAGAGCACGCGCAACGCGGAGCAGCGCTGGCCGGCGGAATCGAAAGCCGAGCTGAGCACATCGGTGACCACCTGCTCCGGCAGCGCCGAACTGTCCACGATCATCGCGTTCTGGCCGCCGGTTTCGGCCACCAGCACCGGGTCGCCGCCGCGCTTGGCCAGCGTGCGGTTGATGATTTGCGCCACCTCGGTGGAGCCGGTGAAGATCACGCCCTGGACGCGCGGGTCCGCGGTCAGCGCCGCGCCCACCACTTCGCCGCGCCCCGGCAGCAATTGCAGCGCCGCGCGCGGCACGCCGGCCTCGTGCAACAAGCGCACCGCGTGCGCGGCGATCAGGCTGGTCTGCTCCGCCGGCTTGGCCAGCACCGCGTTGCCGGCCGCCAGCGAGGCCACCACCTCGCCGATGAAGATGGCCAGCGGGAAGTTCCACGGGCTGATGCACACCACCGGGCCCAATGGGCTATGGCTGGCGTTGTCGAATTCGTCTTCGATCTGCGCCGCGTAGTAGCGGCAGAAGTCCACCGCCTCGCGCACCTCGGCGATCGCGTTGGCCAGCGTCTTGCCGGCCTCGCGCACCGCCAGGCCCATCAGCGCCGGCATCTGGTCTTCCATCAGGTCGGCCATCCGTTGCAGGCAGGCGGCGCGTTCGGCCACCGGCGTGGCGGCCCAATCGGCGGCGCCTTGCTGCGCCAGCTCCAGCGCGCGGTTCACGTCCGCCGCGCTCGCCTCGATCACGCGGCCCACCAGATCGTCATGATCCGCCGGATTGCGCACCTGTTGCACTTCGCCGTCGGTGACGTCGCCGTCGCCCAACATCGGGAAAGCGCCCCACGGCTGTTTCTCGGACGCTTGCAGGCCCAGTTGCAGCGTGGCCAGCACATGCTCGCTGGACAGGTCCAGACCCTTGGAGTTTTTGCGCTGCTGGCCGTACAGCTCCAGCGGCGCCGGAATCTTCTTGTGCGGCTGGCCGCCATGGCGCGCGGCCTCGGCCACCGGATCCGCCACCAGTTCGTCTATGGACACCGCCTCGTCCACGATGCGGTTGACGAAGGAGCTGTTGGCGCCGTTTTCCAGCAGGCGGCGCACCAGATAGGCCAGCAGGGTTTCATGCGAACCCACCGGCGCGTAGATGCGGCAAGCCTTGCCCAGCTTGTCCTTGCCCACCACCTGGTCGTACAGGGTCTCGCCCATGCCGTGCAGGCACTGGAATTCGTAATCCTTGCCGGAGGCCAGATTGAACACCGCGGCCAGGCTGTAGGCGTTGTGGGTGGCGAACTGCGGATAGATCGCGTCCTGCGCGGACAACAGCTTCTTGGCGCAGGCGAGATAAGCCACATCGGTGTAAACCTTGCGGGTGTAAACCGGATAACCCGGCAAGCCGTCCACCTGGGCGCGCTTGATCTCCGCGTCCCAGTAAGCGCCCTTGACCAGGCGCACCATGAAGCGGTGCTTGCTGCGACGCGCCAGATCGATCAGGAAATCGATCACATAGGGACAGCGCTTCTGGTAAGCCTGCACCACAATGCCTATGCCCTCGAAGCCGTCCAGATCCGGATCGTTGGCCAGCGCCTCCACCAGATCCATGGAGATTTCCAGGCGATCCGCTTCTTCGGCGTCGATGTTCAGGCCGATATCGTACTGTTTGGCCAGCAGGAACAAGCCTTTCAGGCGCGGCAGCAGCTCGGCCATCATCCGTTCGTGCTTGATGCGGCTGTAGCGCGGATGGATGGCCGACAGCTTCACCGAAATGCCCGGGCCTTCGTAAATGCCGCGGCCGGCGGACGCTTTGCCGATGGCGTGAATGGCGGTCACATAGTCTTGCAGATAGCGCTGCGCGTCGGCCTCGGTCATCGCCGCCTCGCCCAGCATGTCGTAGCTGAAGCGATAGCCGCGCGCCTCGCGTTCGCGGCCGTTGGCCAGCGCTTCCTCAATGGTCTCGCCGGTGACGAACTGCTTGCCCAGCATGCGCATCGCCATGTCCACGCCTTTGCGGATCAGCGGCTCGCCGCCTTTGGCGATCAAACGGGTCATCGCCGCCGACAAGCCATTCGCGCTGTGCGAAGCCACCAGCTTGCCGGTCACCAGCAAGCCCCAGGCCGCGGCGTTGACAAACAAGGAAGCGCTATTGCCCAGGTGGGCCTTCCAATCGCCGCGCGAAATCTTGTCGCGGATCAGCTTGTCCGCGGTTTCGCGGTCCGGAATGCGCAGCAGCGCTTCGGCCAGACACATCAAGGCGATGCCCTCGGCGCTGTCCAGAGAAAACTCATGCATCAAGGCATCCACCCCGCTGGACTTGGTGCGCTCGCGGCGCACCTCCGCCACCAGGCGCCGCGCCAGGTCCTGAACCGCCGTGACTTCGCCGTCGCTCATCGCAGCCTGCGGCAACAGCGCCTGCACGCACTCGCGCTCGTCGCGACGATAGGCAGAGGTAATGGCGTCCCGCAGCGCCGACTGGCCATGGGCAAATGCGTCGAATTGCATGAATCATCTCCGTGTAGTTTGCAGCCCCGGGCTATCTCTTTTCATTAGCGCCCGGAAAATTTGTCTATTGTATACAAATACAAATAGATTGCTGGACAATATGAAGGAAACTTTTCAGTCCATAATTTCAGCCCAAACAAACCCAACTCGTACAAGCAGTTAGCCGGCGCCAGCCGGGCCCAAGACCCGCCTCACTGTTGCATGCCAACAACTTAGAGCGCCCCGCTCCACCCCCGTCCGCGCATGCCAAGGCCGGCGCAACGTGCCACAATGCCGTCCTGACTCTCTTCATCATAGGCAAACCCTCATGCAAACCGTGCTGATCACCCTGAACGCCAGCCCCTACGGGGACGAACGCGCGCTCTCCGCGCTGCGCCTGACGCTGACCCTGGCTCAACAGGCCGAGCGCTGCCGGGTGCAGCTGTTCCTGCTGTCCGACGCCGTTGTCGCCGCATTGAAAAATCAGAAGACCGCGCAAGCGCCGACCCTGGGCGAGATGCTGACCGAAGCGCTGGAATTGGGCGTGACGGCGCGCGTCTGCCGCACTTGCGCCGACGCGCGGGGAATCGATGAAAGCCTGCTGCTGCCGGGCGTCAAGATCGGCACCATGCCGGAGCTGGCCGAATGGACGCTGAGCGCGGACAAAACGCTCAGCTTTTGAATCCGCACATGCAAAAAGCCCAGACCGTTTGGTCTGGGCTTTTACATCGGGCGCCTGGCAATGTCCTACTTTCACATGGCGAATGCCACACTATCATCGGCGCTAAGGCGTTTCACGGTCCTGTTCGGGATGGGAAGG